>CALMVY010000267.1 GCA_937873245.1 uncultured Arthrobacter sp.
CCCGGACAAAGCGGAAGCGCTCCCCGGGGAGCCTGGCCAGCGATTCCTCATTGCCGGCATACGTCAGCTTGTCCAGCACCGTCACATGATGGTCCGTGTTTTCCAACACAAAGTGTACAAAGTTCGAACCGATGAAGCCGGCGCCGCCGGTGACAAGGAGTTTTTGCATTAAGCCAGCTTAGCGTCTCGTGCCGGCGGGGCTGCCGCGACGCAGGCGCCTTCTGCCCTCCAACGCCAACCTGGCAATCATGATCCTGGCGGCAATGATCCGGCGTAGCGAACGGAATCCTGCCGGCGTTTCGTTTTGGTCGTGCAGACGGCGAAGAAGCGACGGCTCGTCAAGATGGGCTATCGAACCATCGAGGTTTCCGCAAATCGCAAGCCACAAATCATGGGATTCCCGGACATAGGGGGGGATCGGCGTCACCAGCGGCAGAAGGCTCCGCCTGAACGCCATGCCACAACCGTAGTAAGCGCGGTATCCGACCGCGATCCCCGCCAGGTTTGCGAGTCGACGCGAGTCCATCCCGGAGCTCAAGGGCGGAATCCACGGACGGTCGACGCCGCCGAGCATTGAGAAATTCGTCGCCACCATCTTTGAATCCTGAAGTGCAGCAAGCATCCGGTTCACCCTGCCCGGAATCCAGACATCGTCCTGGTCGGACAGAAAGATGTACTCCCCCGAGCTGGCTCCAATGGCCTTTTCGAACGCCCGGACGTAGCCGGCGTTTTCTGCGGATTTGATGAGTCTTATCCGGGGATCGTGGAAGGCCTCAATGATCTCGGTGGTGTTGTCCGGGGAGGCGTCATCCACAACAACGAGCTCGTCCGACGGGCCCAGCTCCGAGAGAATGGACGAGATCTGTTCCGCGATGAACGTTGCTCCGCGGTAGCTGGCCATACAGACGCTCACCCGGCGGGCGTGGGAAGTGGAGGCTTGGTCGCTCGTCATGGACCGAGACTAGCCGATGGAGCGAGGAGCGGTGGAACTGCGGACGGGCACGGGTCAGCGCCTGGAACGGAGCGCGGCCGGCGAAACAGCGGCCAGCCGCCGGGCGGTTGATATAGTTTGGAAGATATGCGCAATTTCGATAAGAACCGGATCTTGGTCATCATGCCCGCATGGAACGAGGCGGATTGCGTGGGTGCGACGGTGTCCGAAGTCCTCAGCCTTGATGAACCTTACGACGTGCTGGTGGTCAACGATGGGTCAACGGACGCGACGTCCACGATCGCTTCCCATGCCGGTGCCACGGTATTGAACCTTCCGTTCAACCTTGGGGTCGGGGGTGCCATGCGTGCTGGATTCAAATACGCCCAGCGGCTGGGGTACAAAACCGTTATCCAAGTGGATGCGGACGGGCAGCACGACCCGCGAAACATCCGGGAAGTCCTCAACGGTCTAAACGACGCCGACATATCGATCGGGGCCCGCTTTGCCAACCGCGGCGACTATACGGTCAGAGGTCCCCGGAAATGGGCCATGAAGTTCCTCGCGGCGGTCCTTTCCGGACTCGCCAAGACGCCGCTAACGGACGTCACGTCAGGGTTTCGGGCCGGCAATGAGCGGGCAATTGCCCAGTATTTGGATCACTACCCGGCCGAATATCTCGGTGACACCATAGATTCCCTCGTCGTAGCTATTCGTTCTGGCCTGACTGTCACGCAGGTACCCGTGGAAATGCGCCCCCGCCAGGGCGGGACACCCAGCCATCACCCGTTCAAGGCCGCGGTCTACCTGGGACGGTCTTTTTTTGCGCTCGCTTTCGCCCTGACCCGCCGCCGGTCACGCGTGGCGCTTCCACTACCGTCTACGGCAGGAATGAAATGATGCCCAACCTAGCGGCCTTCCTCCTGGCGCTCGCCATCGTGGGACTTGTCGCCGAGATGCTCCGGCGGAAGAAGCTCCGCGAGAAATACGCTATCTGGTGGCTCGTGGTCGGCTTAGCGACCTTGGTCCTTGCAGCCTTTCCGGAGTTGCTCGTAACAGTGGCCCAGATTGTCGGCGTGCAACTCCCCTCCAACCTGTTGTTCATCCTCAGCATCCTGATGCTGCTCGGAGTCTGCCTCCATCTCTCTTGGGAGATCTCGGTCGTGGAAGAGGAAACACGGGTGTTGGCAGAGGAAGTTGCTATTCTACGGACACAGGTCGAACGGATTTCCAAAACGGTCGGAGTCGGGCAAGACAGCGACATCCCCCACCCGGAGTGTCCGAACTAGCATGGCAACTTCCCTCGATATCTTCGTGCCCTACTGGGGCGACCCCGACTACATGAAGCTGACCGTCAACAGTGTCTTGGCCCAGTCTGATCCCCGCTGGTTCCTCACCGTCATCGACGACGCCTATCCGGACCCGACCGTTGAAAACTACGTCTTGGGCCTTGCCGATTCCCGCATCAACTACGTGAAGAAAGCGTCCAACCAAGGCATAACTGCGAACTTCCGGACGTCTGTCCAGCTCGCCACCCAGGACCTCCTGGCCGTGGTCGGATGTGATGACATATTGCTGCCAAATTATGTCGCCACGATGTTGGCCGCCCACGCAGACTACCCGGAAGCCGACATCATCCAGCCCGGCGTCCAGGTAATCGACGCTGACGGCGCGCTGGCCAGGACTGCGGTCGATACGGTGAAGCAAAAACTCCTCCGGCCCCGGTCCTCCCTGCCGCTGCTGTTGTCCGGCGAACCGCTTGCTGTCAGCTTGTTGCATGGGGACTGGCTCTATTGGCCCTCGCTGGCTTTCAAGACGGCGTCCATAAGGGCCGTAGATTTCCGCGACGAGTTCCCCATCATCCAGGACCTGGCCTTGATCATTGACATGATTCTGGAAGGTCGCTCCCTGTTGGTGGTTCCGACGAAAAGTTTCTCGTACCGCCGGCATGCCAAAAGCGCCTCGTCAGCGCTTATCACCGGGGGCACAAGATTCTCCGGCGAGCGCGAGTACTTTGCCCTGGCCGCAGAGTTGAGCCGCGCCCGGGGATGGCGCAGGGCGGAAAACGCCGCACGGCTGCGGCTCACCTCCCGCGCCCACGCGCTGAGTCTGTTGCCGGCGCTCGTCATGGGACGAAATACCAGGGGTCTCCGTCAGATGATCCGCCACGGTCTGGGGGCTTGATGGCCAGCGGGCGGACCCCCACGACAGTAGCTATCGTCAGCACCTTCCACCCCGAGAACGTGCTAGTTAAGAACTGCACGGCGCTCATGGGCCAGTGCGACGGTGTGATTGTCGTAGATGACGGCAGCAGCGCTCCCGACGAGGACGTGTTCACCGCCGTGGAACGCCTCGGGTGCACTGTTCTGCGTCTGAGAACAAACGCGGGTATCGCTGCTGCTTTGAACCGGGGCATTGAGCTCGCGCAGCGAAGCTATCCCCACCTCAAGTACATCCTCACAATGGACCAGGACTCACTCGTGGAGCCCGGCTTCGTGCGCAGACTCGTGGACGCGGCCTCGTCCGCCGACGCGCTCGGGATGAAAGTGGGCATGATCGCCCCGGGCACGGTGAGTGGCCTACCGAGCCGGGCACGGCGCACGCAGTCGGCCGTGGTAATCGGGGACGAGCCAGTGCAGTCCGGACTGCTCATCCCGGTTTCCTGCCTTGACGAAATCGGGCCCTTCAACGAGGAGCTGTTCATCGATGGCGTGGACAGTGAATTCTATCTACGCGCCAAGGCCAAGGGCCTCCAATCGATCATCGCTCCGCTGGCCTCGCTGACACATTCGCTTGGTAGCATGGTGCCGGCCCGGCTGGGCCCCTGGGCCATCCGCTGGCGCGGCGAGCCGCTTCTCATTCGGATCGCCGCGAGCTGGCGCTACTACTTCATCGTCCGAAACCGACTGGTGCTGTGCCGGAGATTCGCTGTGGCAGAGCCTAAATGGGTGATTCGCGGATTTCTAGGCGACGTCCGGCACATCCTCCTGGTTACGCTGCTTGCGCCCGGTCGACAGGAACGTCTGGAGGCAGCCGCCAGAGGCTTCTGCGACGGCGTACGCGGCCGGACCGGACCGATGCCCGCTAAAAACATCTAGTATGCCCATCCCGACGATCCTTCTATGGTTGGCAAGCGTGGCAGGGGCCCGGGTTTGCGGCGTTGACCATTCGGTAGATCCGTCGGGCGAGATAGCGTTTCATGCACCGGCGGATCTCCTTTTTGGTTCGCCCTTGGGCTTGGCGTTTCCGAGCGTATCCGATGGTTTCGGCATCGAAGATCATCCTGCTTTGAGCGATTAGGTGAAGGGCTTTGTTCAGGGTTCTGTCACCGCCGCGGTTGAGTCTGTGCCGGTCGGTGTTCCCTGACGAAGCCGGGATGGGGCTGGCGCCGGCCAGGGAGGCGAATGCGGCCTCGGAATGGGCGCGTCCGTGGTGGGACCAAATGGTCAGGCAGATGGCTGCGGTGACGGGACCGATGCCGGTTTCCTGCAACAGTGCGGCGCGCGACTCAGGCGACGGACCGGTTGATTCCGGCCCCGGTGGTGGGAAAGGACCGGGTAGCGATCAGCTCACCAGTGCCGGCGGAGATGATGGCGTAGACATGGTTTTTGGCGTGCGTGTCGACGCCGACGACAAATGGGCGGGAATGCGCAACGATAGTCATGGCGGTTCTGGCATGCTCCTCTATTAGCGGATGTGGTCAGGGCCGTAAACGGCCGGTACCAGTCCGGGTAGGGGTCACGTCGGAACAACACTGTGACGAGCCACGCCCCAATGGGGCGGACAACCTTCTGATCAAGTTACCGAGGTGGGCCGGGCGGTACCGGCCGCCCCGCCCCGCGGATGGACAGATCCCACTCAAAGACACCCTTGCAGGGCCAGTCACTTACTGAGTCACACCCAAGGGGCAGGACGACCAATACACACTCTGCCAGCCAGTTCGAGACCAGCCACCACAATCCTCACAGTTTTGGCCCTACGGTCAGTGTGGGGAATGATTGACCCATGCGTGGAATAATCTTGGCTGGCGGAACTGGGTCGCGTCTTCACCCTATTACCCTTGGCATCAGCAAGCAGCTCGTCCCGGTCTATGACAAGCCGATGATCTATTATCCGCTGTCCACCCTGATCTTGGCTGGTATTCGTGACATCCTCATAATCACGACCCCTCACGACGGCGAACAGTTCCGGCGGTTGCTCGGTGACGGATCGCAATTCGGCATCAACCTCAGCTACGTCGAGCAGTCTTCCCCTGACGGCCTGGCACAGGCCTTCATCCTGGGTGCAGAACACATCGGTGATGAGACTGTCGCCCTCGTGCTGGGGGACAACATCTTCTACGGGCAGGGCATGGGCACACAGCTGCGCCGCCACGCGGACATCAAAGGCGGTGCCGTGTTCGGCTACTGGGTCAAGGATCCGAAGGCCTATGGAGTTGTGGAGTTCGACGACGACGGCAGGGCACTGTCGCTCGAAGAAAAACCGGAGAAGCCACGCAGTCACTATGCAGTTCCCGGGCTGTATTTCTACGACAACGACGTTATCGATATCGCCCGCAAGCTCAAGCCGTCGGAACGCGGCGAGCTTGAAATCACGGATATCAACCGCACCTATCTGCAGCGCGGCGACCTTCAGGTAGAGATCCTACCGCGCGGCACAGCCTGGCTGGACACTGGAACGGTCGGCGATCTGAATGATGCCTCGAACTTCGTCCGCACTATTGAGAACAGACAGGGGCTAAAAATCGGGGCGCCGGAGGAGATCGCCTGGCGTCAAGGCTTCCTGAGCGATGCGGAACTCCGCGAACGTGCAGAACCGCTGGTCAAGAGCGGCTACGGCAGCTACCTACTGGGACTCCTGGAGGAGTAAGCCGCCCCGCCGCCCAGCGGAGCACCGCCGTCGTTTCTCGAGTGGAGTCTGAATGAGTTGGTTTTCAACCGTGCCCGTCATCCTGATGTGCTTGGTGCTACTTTTTACGCCCGGAATACTGGTCGAGGCGGCTTTGGGGCTCCGTAGACTGTCCTACTTGGCCGTGGCACCGCTACTGACCATCAGTCTGGTCGCAGTCAGCGCTATCGCCGCACCATACTTCGGTCTCAGGTGGTCCCTCCTGCCCGTGGCAGTGCTGACTGTTGGCGTGTCGGGGGTGCTCCTCGCCGGCCGTTTGCTGTGGGATCGCCGTAACGGAGTAGTTGCCGGGCCGCTGCTCACGTGGGTCGCCCGCAAACCCCAGAAAGCCCAGGTGGTCGAGGCTGTGGGATTTCTTGCTGGGGCAAGTGCCATCCTGTGGCAACTCCACAGGGCATTCGGCCGGCCGGAAAATATTTCGCAGACCTTTGACAATGTGTTTCATCTGAACGCCGTCCGTTACGTCCTGGACACCGGCAACGCTTCGTCGATGACTCTGACAGCTATGACAAACGGTGATAATCCGCCGTATTTTTACCCCGCTGCCTGGCACGGATTGGTGTCGCTGCTGATCCAATTGACCGGCGCTGAACTTGCCGTAGCCGTCAATGTGCTCAATATGTGTATCGCTGCAACAGTCTGGACCGCCGGCTGCATGTTCCTGACCCGCACCATAGTCGGGCCAAGCGCCTATTCTGTTGGGGCGGCGGGAGTCCTCGCAGCGGGTTTTGGCTCATTCCCTCTGCTCTTGCTGGACTTCGGAGTCCTCTACCCGAATTTCCTGTCGGTGAGTATGCTCCCCGCCGCGTTGGCCTGTGCAGGCCTGTTCTTCGGAGTCAGCGACACTCCGGGCCAGATTGGATTGGCGCGCTACATCCTGGCGCCGGCCGCGGCCGTCGGCGTAGCTATCGCCCATCCGAATGGCCTGATGTCGCTCTTGGTCCTGTCGATCCCCATCTTGATTTCTTCCGCTGTCGGATTCGCGCTGGCGCGGCACCGGGCGGCAAGAAGCCCGTTACCCGCTCTGATGATGGGGATGGGGCTTCTCGCAGCCTTCGCAGTAATCGCTGTCATGTGGAAATTCATCCGGCCACCTGCAGAGGCAGCGACGTGGCTGCCTTTTCAGACCCAAGGACAGGCTGTCGGGGAAATCCTCACCAGCTCCGCCATGCAACGTCCCCCGGCGTGGGCTGTGAGCATCCTGGTCATCACCGGCGTCGTGGTCCTCTGCAGCCGACATAAGAGTACGTGGCTGCTGGGATCCTTTGCCATCATTGCGGGCCTCTTCGTGGTTGTCTCGGCGGGTCCCAGTGGCTGGCTGAGGAACACACTCACCGGCGTCTGGTACAACGACAGCTACCGCCTGGCAGCACTCTTGCCGGTTGTTGCCGTTCCCCTTGCGGCCACAGGCGCCGGATGGCTTACTGGCAGGGTCCAGCGTCTGTGGTCAGCGCGCCGGGACTCCGTGGGTATCCTCCCGGCCGGAATCCGGGATTCGCGTGTTATCCCCCAAACCGTCGTGCCGCTTGCACTGCTGGCTGTTGTGCTTGTCGTCCAAACGGTGCCGCTGGCCAGCTCAATACGGTCGGCCCAGGCGAACTACTCCACGACCGCCGACTCGCCGTTGGTCAGCTCGGACGAAATGGCTCTGATCAATGTGCTGGATCAATTTGTACCGGCGGACGCAACGATCGCAGTAAACCCCTGGACCGGCGGAGCCATGGCCTTTGCGATTGCGGACCGCAACACCACGTCCAAGCACACCCTGACCACATATACCCCGTCGACCCTTCTATTGAATGACAAGCTCAGGGACGCCAGCACCGACCCGAGCGTCTGCCGTGCAGCACGTGAAGACGGTGTGGGCTACGTACTCGATTTCGGGAGCCGCGAAGTCCATGGCGGAAACCACGGTTTCCAGGGCCTCCAGATCACCGACTCAGCCCCAGGGTTCAAACTCCTTGCCCGGGTCGGCGAAGCGAAGTTGTTCCAACTCACGGCCTGCAGCTGATTCGTCATGGGACCTGTTGGGGAGTGGTCCCCCTTGGGGCGCGGGCAGGAGGACGCTGGGCGGCTTCTGCCTCGGTTCCGTGACCACGACTCCCGCCCGGGCAAGTAACCAGGCCCGGGTTGCACGTGATGGCGGTTGGACCCCTTGGCGTCGCAGCTTGGCGGCGACGCTCAGCGGTCCGTGGTGATACCGAGGCTCTTTAGAGAATCCCGGGGATCGCGAGAGCAAGATCCACCAGTGGGGTATCGATCCGGGCCGGGTTGGTTGAGTCGTTTCTATGGCTTTGTTCGGCCCCACGGCCGACGCCGCGGCCCGGAGCTTGTATAACCAGGCCAGGGACACATTATGACGTCGGCAGAACTGTGTAACGGCGCCCCTCTCAACGCCGTCAGGCCAAGTAGCCACCGGGGTTCACCGGGTCAGGGAAGTCATATCTCGGATGCGCGATCGCCAAACGCGCCTGCGAGCACCGCATCCGCGCCCACTACGTGCGCATGCCCGACCTCGAAGAAGCCTGGATCGCCGCCCAGGACACCCCCGGCGGAGCCGGGAAGTTCCTGCGCAAGTACGCCGCATTCACGTTACTCGTCATTGACGAGCTATGCGAAGCTTCGCATAGTTCGTCTTATGTAGAGCAAATGGTTATGCGAAGTGCACCGCTGTCGGGTCCTGTTCATCGGTCTCGGTAGGATCGATCGCTTCGCATAATCGTTTGTCGTCACAGTAGGTCGCGTAGCCAGGCAACCAGGTCTGCCCGTTGCTCCTTCCCGTAGGGGCTTTCGGGAACGATGTTCGCTTGGGCGGCTTCGATGGCTCGGCGTTTGGCGTCAGTGCTGGCCCGGGCATAGATCTCCGTGGTCGTCACGCTTTCGTGCTCGAATATGCCTGAGGACGTTGCGGTTGGCTGGCGAAAGCACATTCTCGTTCAGCCCCATCTGTTCGAGAAGATGGTGTTCCTCATCCGCCCCGAACCACTCGAGGTCACGTTCTGAACACCATCGCCGGGCTTTACCCCAGGAGACTCTGTAGTGCTGAATCGTGCCGGACTTGTAACCCAGTTCGGCGAGCGTCTGAGCCGCCTGAGTGACGAGCTCCTCAATTGTCTTTCTCATCTCATTCCTCCGAATCTGCCTGAACGTCGTACCGAGACAAACAGGCTTTCAGAGGAATGGATTATGCGAAGTAATGCTCTCTACTCGAGCAAGAAACAGGGCCCCACCTGGTCAACTTCGCATAACCATTTGCTCTACATAAGACGAGTGGTTGCTGGACCGGCCGACGAGGCTCATCAACTTTTAGCGTGGTGTCCTTCAAATGGCGGGGCCCGTAGCCCTGCGAGCATAGGTGTTGTCGAGACATCTATTGCTGAGGACTACGAGCCTTGTTACAGATTACGCAGACGTGCGATGCCGCGTCGATTCTGTTCAATGTGGAGGGCCATGTTGTGCTCTCCGCCGTGCGTGCCAGTGCTGGCCGGACGGTTCTTGTAAGCCGGTCGAGCGGGAAGGGGCTTGTCCTGACTGCGGGGTGTTCTCGTCCCGGATCCAGGCCCGTCCGGTCCACCGCGTCCGGGATGTCCAATGCGGCGGAGAGTCCTTGGAAGTCAGGGTCAGGAAGCGGCGGCTGGCCTGTCTGGAACCGCAGTGTCCGCGGCGGTCCTTCGTGCAGACCACCGATGAGATTCCGCTGCGTTCGAGGCTGACCAGCAGGCTCGTGGCCGGCATTGTCGCAGACCTGTCCACGGAGCTTCGGGCCGTCTCCCGGGTTGCCGCGGCCTCGTGTGTGTCGTGGACGCCATGCGTGTCATGGAGGACACGGCCGTCCTGGACGGCGGTGTGGACCGGCGCCTGGTCCGCCGGCCGGGCGTGGACGAGCATCGCTTCCGTCGGGTCCGCTACTTGAAAAACGATGCCGGAAAAGTCACCAGGGTAGAACCCTGGTCGATCGTTTTCACGGGCCTGGACACCGGCGCGATCCTGGACATCGTGGACGGCCGCCGCGGCCAGGCGGTGCGCGACTGGATCGGCGCCAGACCGCGCTGATGGCGCAACAAGGTGGAAATGGTGGCCATGGATATGTCCACCGAGTTCCGCCGGGCTATCCGCAAGGTCCTGCCCAAGGCAGCCATCACCGTGGACCACTGGCATGTGGTGGCCCGGGCGAACCAGATGGTCACCGAGGCCCGGCGGCGCCGCGCCCACGACCTCCACGGCAGACGCGGCAGGGCCACTGATCCGGCCTGGAAGTACCGGAAATTGCTGACCTGCAACCAGGAAAACATGTCCTCCGCCCAGCGGGGACGGATGCAGGAAATCATTGGCTCTGACCTTGAACTCGGTGTCGTCTGGGGCATTAGGGAACACGTCCGCCAGCTGCTGAAGACCAATCATATCGACGGCTTCCACCGAGCCTGGGCCGAACTCGAGCACGCCGTGAAAGCCACCAGAATGCGCGAGGCGAAATCACTGTTCCTGACCCTGAAAATGTGGCGCAAGGAACTGCTCACGTTCTGCCGGACCCGAGTCACGAACGAGCGCA
>CALMVY010000268.1 GCA_937873245.1 uncultured Arthrobacter sp.
AAAGAAGTTGTAGGCCGACGGGGTGGTTCCGCCGGAGCTCAGACTCATCGAGCCCGTCGTCTCCGCGCCGAAGGGCGCGGTGCTGCAGCGCTAGGCGCTCGCCGAAGGTACACCCGGCGTCGGCGATATGACCTCCGGGGACCAACCGGGCCGGGGCCGGTATCGGCACGGGGCAGCAAAGGAGTCACGCCCCCAACCCGCATCAGACGGCTGCGGCCAGGGCCTGCCGGAGGAAGGAGTCGAGAACCCTGCCGGCGTCTTCCTGCATGCGCCGGGAATCCTCGGCAGCAAACTGCGTGCGTTTGGGTCCGTGCAGCCGTTCGCCCAGGTAGAGCAGGGCCGCCAGGACCTCCGAAAGCTCGGTATTTCCCTCGGCGCGCTGCCGCAGCAGCCTCAGGTGCGCGGCCTGCAGGGCTGGCCCCGGAGCGCAGCCCAGGTCGCGGTCAAACAGCCGGCGGCAGCGTTCGTACGCGGACAGCCCCTCCACGGGAAGGCCGGCCTGTTCGTATCCCGAGACAAGAATGGTCCAGGCACGTTCGTTAAGCGGTTCGGACCGGATGGCCGTCTGTGCAAGCGAAATGGCCAGGTGCGGCTTGTCGAGGAAGGCCGCGGTCTCCGCGGCGAGGATCTGGGCCGCGACCTTCTCGGCAGCATGCCGCGTCCGCGCATCCTCCGCCCAATCGGCCACGAGCTCAAAGCCCAGCAGCGGCTCATCGGCCAGTTCCAGGGCCCGCATGGCGAGCAGATGGGCCTCGGCCGGAGCGGACCGCCGGGCCGCATCGACCAGCTGCTGAAACTCCGACAGGTCCAGCTCCACCAGCTGCGGGTCCAGGACGTAGCCGCCGTTCGCGGTGCGCAGCGGGCCCGTCTTGGTGTTGCCCGGCTGGATCGTCCTGCGAATACCACTGACGTAGCTCTCCAGAGTGGCGATGGCGCCGCTGCTGGCCCGTGGTCCCCACAGGATCTCCACGAGGCGCGCCTTGGAGACAGGGGTCCCGAGATTCAACAAGAGAATTTCCAGGATGTGTCGGGGCTTGCAGCCGCCCATGTCCGCGGCCGTGAGTACTGCCCCATTTCGCCGGATTTCGAATGTTCCGAAGAGCCGGACCGAAATTGCCGGCGTGTTTACGCCCAAATTGTCCACACTGATCTCCGATTTCCCCATTTGAAACCTAATCACCATTCGGAGAGCCGGAAAGAATTATTGGAACGACGTGCTGAGACTCATTTCTGTCCGACTTTCTAGGGAAACCGTGGCACGCAAACCGGGGCACAACAAGCAAAGAAGCTACCCGTTCCTTTACCATGAGGAAAGTCGAGTACACCCTGGAGGGCCACCAAGTATCCGCCGAAATCAATGTGAGTACCCGGATGGTGCGGCAGGTGTCGCCGCGTCCGGGCGCCCCGACTTCGTCAAGTATGCAAAATCCGGGCCTTTGCGCACCGCGGAATTTCGGCGCCGCCCCCTCCCCGACGCATTTCCGGGCGGCACGTGGAAACCCTCATTCCTCGGACATCTCCTCCGGCACGGCGGTCACCTTGATTTCCGTGCCGTCGCGCAGCACCGACAACTCCAGCGGCACCCCAATTGCCTCAGCAAACAAGAGCTTTTGGAGACTCTCGGCATTGGAAACTGCCTTCTCGCCGACGCTGAGGAGCGCATCGCCCGCCCGGAGGCCGGCCCGCTCGGCAGGTGACCCCGCCAGCACTTCCACCACCAGCAGCCCTTCGTGGCGTCCGGTCCGGACCACGGCGCTTGGCTGCAGCTGGACAGGGGTGTTGACGAGCCCAAGAAAGGCCCGACGGACTCGGCCGTCCTTCAGCAGGGCTGCAATGATCCGCCTGGACGTGGCGTTGACCGGAACCGCCAGTCCCAGTCCGGCCCCGGCCACCGCCGTGTTGATGCCGACGATTCTGCCCCGGGCGTCCGCGAGCGCTCCACCGGAGCTTCCCGGGTTGAGGGCCGCGTCGGTCTGGATGACGTCCTCGATCATGCGCCGGTTACGGCCGGACCAGACGGGGATGGAACGGCCCAGTCCGCTGACCACGCCGGCGGTCACGGACCCGGAGAGGCCCAAAGGGTTCCCGACCGCGATAACCAACTGCCCGACCTTGAGCGACTCCGCATCCCCGAGTTCCGCCGGGGCAGCGGTCGGCGCCTTCCCGTGCACAACCGCCAGGTCCGAGAGAGGATCAGAGCCGACCACGTCCACGGCCGTGCGGGTCCCGTCGGAGTACACCGCGCTGCCCCGCTGGGCGCCAGCCACCACGTGGGCATTGGTGAGGAGGTACCCGTCGGAGGTGAACAGAACGGCCGACCCGGCGCCCGTCAGGAACCGGCCGCGCCGGCCGGTGCCACCCACTTCGAGCGCGGCCACATGCGGAGTCACGGCAGCGGCCACGCGAATGACCGTCGCGGAGTAGGAATCGAGAGGGTCCTCTGACGCCTCGGGTTCGGGGACCCGACTCATCGCAGTGGCCACGACGCACCTCCTGAACTGGTACTTATCTAAGTCAACCACCGGCCCCTCGGGGGCAGTCCGGCGCAGCCTACGCCCTCAGAGAAATACGCCGGATGTCACGCCACCCGGGCGGCAGTTCATCCGCCGGGCAATCCGCCGATAGGCTCAGGAGAGACCAGCCTCTCAGCCACAGGAGAACCTACGTGAACCCAGCGAACGCCGCACCCGATCCGCTGCCTCCGCTGGGCCTGAGCTGGGGCATCAAGCGCAGCTTCATCGACTACATCGCCAGCCTGCCGGACGGCTCCGTTGCTGCGACCGCCGGGGCAACCGTGTCCGGGTCTTCGCTGTTCTGCTTCAGCCCCGAAACGTCCGACTACGACGTCGTGCGCGGCACCGGCGTGCTGCGCTTCCGCGGCGACGTCCGGCTCGCCGGGCACCACGGCATGCTGCTGGTCCGGCTGCTGGACCCCTGGATCACCTTCACCACCGGCAGCGGCGTACTGTCCATCAGCACCGGCGACGGCGGCGGCCAGGACCGTACCGCCGTCGGCTTCCTGAACCCTGCGAAGCCGCGCGACGCCGAAGGGTCCCTGGTCTGGGAACACGTCGACGTCGTCATCTCACCCGAGGGGTCCGAACTCTTCGACGGACAGTATGCGGCAGGGCAGCCGATGGATCCGCTCTTCATCCGGGTCGCCCGCTCGGAAAACCCGCCGGGCAATAAGAGGGAAAGGCAGTTCGTTTGGCTCAGGGTCACGCCGGTGTCGTGATGCCCCCGTCCTCATGCCCCGCATCCGGCGCTGAGGAGCGGGTAATTCCGTGTCGAAGCGCACAAAATGACCGGCCGCACACTGGTTGAGGAGAGAGTGCGGCCGGTAGCCTGTTAGGGATTTCGTCTTTCCCCAACTGTGCCCTAAAGCACCTGAGAGGACGCTGAGAGGGCACCCGCTGAACCGGGCGCCGGGAAAGTCCCCTGGGCGGTTGTCCGGGGGCCCCGGGTGCCGCATTCTTGAACCATGGACAAGTCCCCGTCCCCGTCCCCGCCCGGCCGGCCCCGCCGCCGGGCCAGCTGGGGCTTGCGGAAGCGGTCGACGGCGGCCGCCGTCGCCGTCGTCGCCGTTGCCCTGCTGGTCGGCGGCGTCATCTGGATCGCGCTGCTGCAGAGCACCCTCACGGCCTCGCTCGACACATCTTCCGTTCGGAAGGCACAGAACGTGATCGTTGAGCTGGCTGACAATGACATCGAGGATGCCGCTGAATATATCCGGCTGACTGGCTATTCCGGCCAATACGTCCAAATCATCGACGCCTCAGGGCAGGTAGCAGCCTCCTCCGATCCCAAGGCCGCACAAGTACCCTTGACCGGGCTGCGTCCCGCGCCGGGACAGATTCAGGCTCAGGATGTCTCCAGCCTTCCGAACATCGGCAATAACGATGACTTCCACGTGGTCGCGGCCGGCGTGCAGGCCGGTTCCGCGATGTACACCGTGGTGGTGGCCTCCTCGGTGCAGGTACAGACCGACACCGTTGTCACCGTGGCCTGGTTTCTCCTTGCTGCTACGCCGCTGCTGCTGGCCATCGTCGCTGTCTCCGTGTGGTTGTTGGTGGGCCGTTCGCTGAAGCAGGTCGAAAGAATCCGGGGCCAGGTCGCCCGGATCAACGCCGACCACCTCGATGGCCGCGTCGACGTTCCGCGCACCAACGACGAACTCGAGGCACTGGCCCAAACCATGAACATGATGCTGGAGCGGCTCCAGGCATCGGACCGCGAACAGCGCCGCTTCGTCTCTGATGCAAGCCACGAGCTGCGCAGCCCGCTGGCCACCCTGAGTGCCGGCGTCGAGATCGCCGCTGCGGATCCTTCCGGAGCGATGTGGACCCAAATGAAGGATGTCCTTGCCGGCGAAACCGACCGCATGCGCTATCTGGTGGAGGACCTGCTCACCCTGGCCAAGGCGAACGACGGGGGGCTGACGATCGAAGATGCCGAGGTGGACCTGGATGACGTCGTTGACCAGGAGCTCAGGCGGCTGCGCTCGGCGAGCCGGCATCAAGTGTCGGCCGATCTCACCCCGGTACGGATCCGGGGCGACGCCCGGCGCATCGGCCAGGTGCTGCGGAACGTCCTGGACAACGCCGAGCGGCACGCGCTCTCCCGGATCCGCGTCGTCCTGCGCACGACGGACGCCGGCGCCGTGATCACGGTCGACAACGACGGCGATCCCGTCCCTGAGGCGGACCGCACGCGGATCTTTGAGCGCTTCGTCCGGCTCGACGAGAGCAGGTCCCGGGAAGGTGGTGGAAGCGGCCTCGGCCTGGCGATTGCCGCCGGGATCATGGCAGCGCACCAAGGCACCATCCGGGCAGCCGAAAGCCCTGCCGGTGAATCCCGCTTCGAAATTACTTTCCCTGTGCCCGATCCGGGGGCTCCGGCTCCGGATGCGGGCGCGGCACTTGCACCGGCGCAGGAATCTGGCCGGCGCTGAGCTGGTAGCCCATCCCCCGCACCGTGGCCAGGCTGCGGACGCCGAACGGGGTGTCGATCTTTCGCCGCAGGTAACCGATGTAGACCTCCACGACGTTGTCCCCGCCTTCGTAGGCCGAATCCCAGACGTTGTCGAGGATCTCTGCTTTTGACACAACCTCGTCGTGCCGGCGCATCAGATAGTGGAGCAGCCCGTATTCGCGCGCGGTCAGGAGGATGTCCGAACCACCCCGCCGGACGCTGCGGGTGACAGGGTCCATCGACAGGGTCCCCAGAGACAGCACCACGGGCCGCTCCGGCGCCCCGCGTCTGATCAGGGCGCGGATCCGGGCCACGAGCACCAGGAAACTGAAAGGTTTGGTCAGGTAGTCGTCGGCACCAAGGTCAAAGGCATCCGTCTGGTCGTACTCGCCGTCCTTCGCCGTGAGCATCATGACCGGGGTCCAAATCCCGCGGCGGCGGAGCTCTTTGAGCACGTCATAGCCGTTCATGAGCGGCAGCATGAGGTCCAGCAGGATGGCGTCGTAGGAGGACTCGGTCGCGGACGACAGGCCGCTGACGCCGTCGTGGGCCAGATCCACAACGAACCCTTCATTCACGAGTCCGCGGCGGACGGTGTCGGCGAGGTGCCGTTCATCCTCCACCATCAGAATCCTCATCGCGGGACTCCCCTCCTCAAACCCAGTATGACGCCTTGTACGCCTCCGCGGGGCGCCGCGAGGAGAGGGCGACGCCCGGCGGGTCCTAAATGTCCCCGCCGGTCCGCGAAACCTGGGAGGGGGGACCGAACAGCCAGCCGGAGACGTCGCTGCGCAGGACGAAGTGGGGTCCCCCGGTGGCGCTCACGCTGCCGGTGGGTACGTAATACCCTCGTCCCGCCCCCGGACCACCGGCGGCACGGTCCAGAGCCTCGGTCAGGTGTCTGGGCAAATGTCCCGAGGGGCCGAGGGCCCGAAGGCCGTCGAATTCTTCCGGCGTGAGCCGGCCGAGCACTGCAGCGATATCGGCCATCATGTATCCCTTCCGACGGGCGGTGCCTAAAGGACCAGCCTAGGATCACGCCATGAACGGCACATTAACACCGGACGACGATCATCGAACACGTGCCGGAAACGGGACGCGGCCAAGGCCTTCTCCCCAGCCACACCGGTGTCATCAGGGTCACGGCCCGCGGCCCCCCCCGTACACCCAGCAAATTAACGGGTGGATGCTGTACCGTTCAATCCCGGGAAACCCAGACCAACGGAATCGAGAATCAACCAGGTGGCAACCGATTATGACGAAGTCCGATCAGACGTTGCGGAGTCACGCAACGCCTCGCTAGAGGCCCTTCGCTCCGCGAACGCGCCGGACGCCCGCAGCGTCACTCGTGAGCTTGACGAGGCTGACACCTCCGAGGGCGTGGAACTGCCGGGCGCCGACCTGTCCGGCGAGGAACTGACGGTCACCGTCATTCCGCAGAAGGAAGACGAATTCACGTGTTACTCGTGCTTCCTGGTCCGTCACCGCTCGCAGCTCGCCCGCGAGAAGGCAGGCCACGCGTATTGCGCTGACTGCATGAGCTAGCAGGCGGCCAGCTTCACATTTCCGCAACAAGGGCTCCGGGCATGCCATGCCCGGCACGTTCCTATACGCTCCTCAATGACGATTCGGCGCGTGCCGGCACGTAGCCGGAGGCGGGAACCATGCGGAACTGGACCACGACGCCGGAGGACACTCCTCCAACGGCGGCTGAGGTCATGGCCGATGGCCAGCTCCTCATCGACAGCTCCGGTACCGCCAGTCCCGGTACCGGAGCTGTCCGCGTTGGGACCGAAGCCGAACGCCGCGGGCGCACCTGGAGCCTTAAGACTGAATGGTCCCGGGCCTTCGCCCTGATGCTGGTGGCGCTGCTTCTTGGGGCCCTCGCAACGATTGTCGGGGTCAGGGCCGTAGCGGACCAGGTTCAGGAAACGTCCGCCCGGCTGCAACACGAATCCGCTGCCGTCGCGGAGCTGCGTTCCGCCCTCGACGCCCATGAGCAGGCCGGCCATCGGCTCTTGTCGAACGCGCCGGCCGACCGCGCGGCATTCCTCCGGCAGCAGCAGGAGCTCTCCCGCCGCTTCGAGGACGCCATCCTCCTCCTGCCGGCTGAGCGGGACATGCGGGCCACCGCCAGCCAGGCCCGCGACGAATGGCAGGACGGCCTTGCCGAACACGGCCTCTGGGGCAGCCAGCTGCAGTCCCTCACGGGAGTCCGCGTGGCCGAATCTCCGGGCCTCTCCGCTTCCGGCGCGGGCGTGCGCGCACTGCTGGAGAGGATCCAGCGATCGGCCATTGAAGCGATGGACTCCGGCCTGGCCTACAGCGCCGAACTCCAGCAGATCGTGATCGCGGCCCGCAGCGCCTTGTTCGGACTTGCCGCGGCCGGCGTCGTCTACTTCCGTGCCAGGATTGTCAAATTCCTGATCCGGCCTGTGGAAGGCCTGCACCGCGGCGTCCTCAGCCTGCAGTCAGGCAACTACAACCACCGCATCGACGTCGTCCGCCGCGACGAACTGGGCGAACTGGCCGAGGCCTTCAATTCCATGGCTGCCGCCGTCCACGACAGCCATCTGGCCCTGACCCACCGCGCCACCCATGATCCCCTGACCGGCCTCGCCAACCGCGCGGCCCTGACGGAGCGCCTGGCGTCCTCCTTCAGACCCGGCGCCGAGCGCGGTCCGCGGCACGAGGGCCTGCTGATCATTGATGTCGACGACTTCAAAGAAGTCAACGACTCCCTCGGGCACGAAGGCGGCGACGCGCTGCTGATCCAGCTGGCCGGACGGCTGCAGGGCTGCTTGCGGGCCCACGATCTCGCCGCCCGCCTCGGCGGCGATGAGTTCGCGATCGTGGTCGGGGACGACGCCGACGGCTCCGCCACCACCGGGATCGCGCAACGGATTCACGATGCGCTGCGGGCACCGTTCGCCGTCGACGACATCCGGTTGAAGGTTTCAGTGAGCATGGGCGCTGCGCAGCGCCGCCCCGAAACCGGCGATCCCGCCGAGCTGCTGCGGCAGGCAGACTTCGCGATGTACATGGCTAAACAGGGCGGCAAGGGACGCTACCAGCGCTTCGACGCCGAGGGCTATGGCCGGATGGCGCGCCGCTCAGCACTCCGGGCCGATCTGGCCGCCGCGGTACCCCAGCGGCAGCTTCGGCTCGAATACCAGCCGGTGGCCGACCTGCGCACCGGGGAAATCCTGGGCGTCGAGGCGCTGGTGCGCTGGCATCACCCGACGCTGGGGCCCCTGGACCCCTCCGAATTCATTCCCCTGGCCGAAGAAACCGGGGACATCGAGGCAATAGGCTGCTGGGTGCTGAGTACCGCCAGCCGGCAGGCCGCGCGCTGGCGTACCGCCATGACCCACTGCGAGAACCTCTGGGTCTCCGTCAACCTCTCCACCCTGCAGTTGCCCAGCCCACGGAACCTGGCCGCGATCGAGGCCATTCTGACCGATCCTGCTGCGCAGGCGGACAAGGTGGTCCTTGAAGTCACCGAGACGGCTTTGGCCAGCAGCATCGACGGCGGAGTCACCGCCCTCAACCGGCTGAAGGGCTTCGGCGTCCGGATCGCCATCGACGACTTCGGGACCGGCTACTCCTCGCTGAGTGCTTTGGCCGACCTGCCCGCGGACATCCTCAAGATCGACCGGTCATTCCTCTCCGGGACGGCTTCCGATGCGCCGTCTGCCGCCATGCTCGAAGGGATTCTCGGGCTCGCCTCCAAGCTCAACCTCGAGGCGGTTGCCGAAGGCATCGAGGACCCGGCACAACTGGCCCTCGTGCGCGGCCTGGGTTGCCGCCTGGGACAGGGGTATCTGCTGTCCCGCCCCGGCCCGGCTCCCCTGATCGAGACCCTCCTGGCCGCCCGTACCCGGCTCCAGCCCCCGGCCGGAACGGACGTCCCGGACTCCTGAGCCGGCGCGCGGACCCATTTCCTCCTGCGTCCCGGTCAGCCGCGGGCGTGCTGCCCCAAGGCGTTCTTGGGTACAGCCAGCAGCGCGGGCGTGGGCTTCTGAATCATGGCATCGTACTGGGGGTGCTTTCCCAGGTACTTCTTGATGTAGGGGCACACCGGAACGATCTTCAGGCCGGCGGCGACCGTCTCGTCGAGGGCGTGCGCCGCGAGCCGTCCGGCCAGCCCCTGGCCGCCGTATCCGTCGTCGATGACCGTGTGGTAAAAAATCCGGTGTGTTGGGCCGTCGTCGACGTAGGCAGCCTGGCCGACTGCGGAGTCGCCGTCGAGCACTTCAAAGCGCAGGCGTGCAGGATTATTGCGGATGGTGATTTCGCTCAACGACTTCTCATTTCTGGCGCGCGGAGTGCGCAGCGCACGGGTGTCGGTACCGGGTATCAGTCGCGGGGGCGGAGCCGGGCGTTGGGGAGGGCGGGGGCCGGCAGGGGTGCCGGTTCTCCCTGAGGGAACGTGCCGAAGCGCGGGCCGCCGTTGTCGCCACCGGTTTCCGGATGGACTGACGGCGGGACCTCGGCGCCGATTTCCGCCTGCCATTGCGCCCGGTAGCCGACGATTTCCTCGTGGCTCCGTCCCACGAAGTTCCACCACATCACGATCTGCTCGCCCAGGGGCTCGCCTCCGATCAGCAGGACCCGCAGGGGCTCGACGCCCGCCTCCAGGGTCAGGGACGTGCGCCCGACGGGCAGGTATGCGAGGTGGTCCTGGGCGACCGGGCGGCCGTCCACCAGGGGAGCTCCTGCGTCAACCAGCAGACCGTGCTCAAAGGACGGGTCCGTGTCCAGGGTCAGCCTGGCTCCCGGTTCCAGGAGGATCTCGGCGCCGAGCAGCGGCGTGTGGGTGGTGACGGGCGAGGAGGCGCCGGCGAGGGATCCCAGAAACACCCGCAGGGTCCAGCCCGGTCCCGTCACTGGTTCGGGACGGTAGTGCTCAAACGTCGGCTCCATGTGGCGTGCCCCGTCCGGCAGCGCCACCCACAGCTGGGCACCGTGCAGCACGTCGGTCTCCGGGGTGGAAAATTCCGAGTGGCTGATGCCGCGTCCGGCGGTCATCAGGTTGACTTCGCCGGGCCGCACGGCCGCGTGGAAGCCGGCCGAGTCCCGGTGCTCGATCTCCCCCGTAAACAGCCAGCTCACTGTCTGCAGCCCGGTGTGCGGGTGCCGTGGCACGTGCATGCCCCCGGATTCGCCGACCCGGTCCGGGCCGTAATGGTCCAGGAAGCACCAGGCGCCGATGAGGCTCCGCTGGCGCTGCGGCAGGGTCCTTCTGACGTCCATGGCCCGCGGCCCGCCCAGCGGGACCTGGCGGGGAACCAGGATTTCCACGCCCGCGTCGTCGTCCTCTGTTTCGCAAAGGATCTCCTGAGGGGCCACCTCTGTATTGCTCATGGCACCAGCCTAGCGATGGGGCCGAGGTTCCCGCAGTACACGCAGTACCCGA
>CALMVY010000269.1 GCA_937873245.1 uncultured Arthrobacter sp.
TTTCTACATGAGGTAGAACTGCCCGGCCCGGGCGTGTCGCGCGCGCTGCAACGGCCGGCCGGCGGCCCGTGCCTGGAGGTTTGGCCGGCGCCGCCGGCGGGTGGCAACGTGCGGTTGGGGCCTCCGTTGCGGGCCGTGGCGCGCCGTGGGACTCTGGGGTGCAGGGAACCATCAAAGTGTTCTACACTCTGTAGAAGAATCTTCTACGGGATGTAGAAGATGCTCGCCGAGCAAAGTTAGGGACTGCCTTGGACGCCTTGGAAATCGCACGCTGGCAATTCGGGATCACTACCGTCTACCACTTCATGATGGTGCCGCTCACGATTGGCCTTGGCCTGGTGGTGGCCGTGATCCAGACCATGTGGCACCGCACCGGCAAGCCGGAATACCTCCGGATGACCAAGTTCTGGGGCAAGCTCTTCCTGATCAACTTCATCATGGGCGTCGCCACCGGGATCGTGCAGGAGTTCCAGTTCGGCATGGCGTGGAGCGAGTACAGCCGCTTTGTCGGCGACGTATTCGGCGCGCCGCTGGCTATGGAAGCGCTGCTGGCGTTCTTCGTCGAATCTACATTCCTGGGCCTCTGGATCTTCGGCTGGAAGCAGCTCAAACCCGCCATCCACCTTGCCTGCCTCTGGATCGCCGTGATCGGCTCGGTCTTCTCCGCCTACTTCATCATCGTGGCCAACAGCTGGATGCAGCACCCGGTGGGTGTCGAGATGATCGACGGCCGTCCCGTGATGACCGACGCCTGGGCCGTCTTCACCAACAACACCGCCCTCGTCGCCGTCCCGCACACCATCTTCGGAGCCCTCGCCGTCGCCGGGGCGTTCCTGCTGGGCATTGCCTGGTACCACCTGTGGCGCCGCCGCCACGACGGGATCGACACGATCGGCGCGGACGGCAGGGTCATTCCCGGCGAGTCCGCCATCCCCGGCCGCGACCGCACCGACCACGCCGTCTGGATCCGCTCCCTGCGGATCGGCGCCGTCGTCGCCATGATCTCCTTCGCCGGGACCGCCATCACCGGGGACCTGCAGGGCAAACTCATGTTCGAACAGCAGCCCATGAAGATGGCGGCCGCCGAAGCGGCCTGCCACGACGGCACCGGCTTCTCCATCCTGAGCATCGGCAACGTCGGCTCCAAGAACTGCGATGACATCGTCGCGCTCATTGAGGTCCCCGGGATCCTGTCCTTCCTCGCCAAGGGCGATTTCACCACCGAGGTCCAGGGCGTCAACAGCCTGCTGGACCAGTACAAGGCCGACTACGGCACGCACCTGCCGGACAACCCCATCTACGGGGAACGGGCCGGGCAGGAGATCCAGTACGTCCCGGTCATGGAGGTCACCTACTGGGGCTTCCGGATGATGATCGGGTTCGGCGGCGTGGCCGCGCTGGCCGCCCTCGTGGCCCTTTGGCTCGCACGCAAGGGCACCGTCCCCGCCTCCCGCGGCCTGATGCGGCTCGCCGTCTTCGGGATCCTGGCGCCGTTCGGGGCCAACGCCGCCGGCTGGATCTTCACCGAGATGGGCCGGCAGCCGTTCGTCGTCGCCCCCAACCCGGACCCCAGCGGCATCGACCAGGTCTTTATGTTCACGGCCGCGGCCGTCTCGCCCGGAGTGTCGGCCGGCGAGCTCATGACCTCCCTCGTGGTGCTCACCGCCGTGTACGCGGTGCTGCTCGTCGTCGAGGTCAAGCTGCTGGTCAAGTACATCCGCGGCGGGGTGGCCGCCGCCATGCCGGAACTCGCGCACGTTCCCGTGGACGAGAACGAGGACGCCACCCCCAAGGACGGTGGTCCCGGCAAGCCCGGGGACGACGTCCTGGCCTTCGCCTACTAAGCCTTCGCCCGCACAAGAAACGCAGAGGATACTCAGCATGGAACTGCTTCCCACCATCTGGTTCATCGCCATTGCGGTGCTGTGGACGGGCTATCTCTTCCTCGAGGGCTTTGACCTCGGGGTCGGGATGCTGATGAAGGGCTTCGCCCGGAACAATACCGAACGCCGCGTTCTGCTCAACACGATCGGCCCGGTCTGGGACGGCAACGAGGTCTGGCTCCTGACCGCCGGTGGCGCCACCTTCGCGGCCTTCCCGCTCTGGTACGCCTCCCTCTTCTCCGCGCTCTACCTGCCGCTGCTGCTGGTCCTCGTGGCCCTGATCTTCCGCGCCGTGGCGTTCGAGTACCGCGGCAAAGTGGACAACCCGCGGTGGCGGGCCCGCTGGGACTGGGCCATCTCCCTCGGCTCCCTCGTGGCGGCCTTCGGCGTCGGAGCCGCGCTGGGGCTGACCACCACCGGACTGCCGATCAACGCCAACGGTGACCGCGAGGGCGGCCCCTTTGCCTGGTTCAGCGCCTACGCCGTGCTCGGCGGCCTCGCCGTCGTCGGTTTCTCGCTGTTGCACGGCCTCGCGTTCCTGGCCCTGAAGACCGACGGCGACGTCCGGCACCGCGCACGCCGGTGGTTCGTCCGGCTCCTGCCCGTCCTGCTGCTGCCGATGGCGGGCTGGGCGGTCAGCCTGCAGCTGCTCAGCGGCGAAGTGTGGACCGTGGTGGCCGTCGTCGCCGCCGTCGTGGCCGCCGTCCTGGCCTGGAACTTCGCCCGGACGGGTGCCGAAGGCCGCGCGTTCCTGTCCCTGGGCACCTTCCTGCTGCTCGGCAGCGCCTCGATCTTCGGCGCCGCGTTCCCCGTCGTGCTGCCGTCCACCCTGAACCCGGACTTCCACCTGACCATCTCCAACGCCTCTTCCTCTGACTACACGCTGGGGCTGATGAGCATCGTCGCCTGCATCGGGCTGCCGCTGGTCCTCGCCTACCAGGCCTGGACGTACTGGGTGTTCCGGCGCAGGGTGAGCCACGCCCACATCCCCGAGGCCCACAGTTTCCTCCCCGCCATCGCCGCCAAGGCGCTGGCACCCAAGGACTAGCACCCGATGCGACCGCAGTTCCCCTCCGGCCCCGCCAACCGGGCCGCCCTCTACCTGCTGGGCGTGCTCGCTGCCCTGAAGGCCCTCTCCCTCGTGCTGATGGGCCAGGCCGTCGCGTCCATGCTTGCCGGGCTGATGGCCGGCGACCCCGCCTGGGCCGCGCAGCTGTACTGGGGTGTTGCGGGAGCGGCGCTCCGGTCCCTCACCGTCTGGGCGCAGGCGGTGGCTTCGCGCCGGGCCGCGCTGGGCGTGAAGGAGGAACTTCGCTCGCAGCTGCTCGAGCGGGCCCTGCGCAACGGCACCCGGTCAGCCGGCCCCTCCGATGGCGGACTCGCCATTCTCGCGACCCGGGGACTGGACGCCCTGGACAGCTACTACACCCAGTTCCTGCCCGCCCTGGTGAACTGCGCAGCGATTCCGCTGCTGCTGGGCGCCCGCATCCTGTACGCCGACTGGATCAGCGCCGCCGTGATCGTGCTGACCGTACCGCTGGTGCCGCTCTTTATGATCCTGATCGGCCGCTACACCGAAGACCGCGTCCGGGAAGCCCAATCGGCCCTGTCCCGGCTGTCCGGCCACATGCTGGAGCTCGCCAAGGGCCTGCCCGTCCTCGTGGGCCTGGGCCGAGCCACCGCCCAGCGCAAGGCCCTGGAGGACCTCTCCGAGGAATACCGCGACCGGACCATGGGCACCCTGCGGACCGCCTTCCTCTCCGCCCTCGCCCTCGAACTCATCGCCACCATCTCCGTGGCGGTCGTCGCGGTCTTCATCGGCGTCCGCCTGGTCCACGGCGACATGGCACTGGAAGCGGGGCTGCTGGCCCTGATCCTCGCCCCCGACTGCTACCTCCCGCTCCGGGAGCTCGGCACAGCGCACCACGCCAGCGACGAGGGCCGTGCCGCGCTCGCCGAAACCACCGCTGTCCTCGAAGCCCCCGAGGCTGCGCAGCTGCTGCCCGCTGCCGCCGCCGGCGCCGGATCCGCTCTTCCCGGTGGCCCGCCGGCCCTTGCTGTGGCCGGACTCACGGTCCGCTACGGCGGAAGGACGGACGCCGCCGTCGGGCCTTTGAGCTTCACCGCCGCCCCGGGCCGGATCACCGCCCTTGACGGCCCCAGCGGCGCCGGCAAGAGCACCGTCCTGGGCGTGCTGGCCGGCACCATCGGAACCGTAGGCGGCGCTGACCGGCCTGACGGGCAAACAACGGTCACCGGGCGGCTCGAAGGATTCACAACGGCGGACATCGCCTGGGTGCCGCAGCATCCCGTGATGGTCGCCCCGACCGTGCTGGAGGAAATCCGGCTGTATCTGGGCACCACCCAGGGACCAGCAGACGGCGCCATTTCCGGCACTGGCGACGCAACCGCCCTGCGCTGCCTGGCAGCCTGCGCCGCGGAGCACCTCGCCGGGAAGCATCCCGCCGAACTCAGCCCGGGGGAGCTGCGCCGCGTTGCTCTGGCCCGCGGCCTGGCCCGGATCGAGGCGGGAGCCGGTGTGCTGCTCCTCGATGAACCCACCGCCCACCTGGACCGGGACTCCGCCACGGCGGTCAGCGGCGCCATCGCCGCGCTCCGCGGAAAGGTCACCGTCCTGCTGGTGGCCCACGACCGGCGGACCCGGGAGCTCGCCGACCACCTCGTGGCAGTGGCGCCGAGTGGCACGGGCGTGTCGACTGCCGACGCCACCGCCCGGACGGCAGCGGCGGCACCCGGAACGGCATCCGCGCCGGAACCCCGGACGGCCGACCTTGCCGCCGGCGCATCCGCGGCCGGCGCATCCGCCACCCTGCCGTATGATTCCCCGGCGGCAGACACCGCGGGGCCCGGCATGCAGCAGGCCGGGTCCGCCGTAAGCGTCGTGCGCGGTTCAACGGCCACCCGGCTCCGCCGGCTGCTCGCACCGGTCGGAACCAAGTTCGCCGCGGCCGGCGTCGTCGGCACCCTGGCGGCGCTCTTCGCCGTCGCCCTGGCCGGGCTCTCCGGGTGGCTGATCATCCGTGCCAGCGAGCAGCCGCCCATCCTGTACCTGCTCACCGCGATCGTGGGCGTGCGCTTCTTCGGCATCGGCCGGGCCTGCCTGCGCTATCTCGAACGCCTTCTGCTGCACGACGCCGTCTTCGCCGCCCTGACCCGGCTCCGCGGCAGGCTCTGGGAATCGCTGAGCCGCCGCGCCCTCTCGCTGCGCCGGCTGCTGCAGGGCGGCAACGTCCTCGGCACCGTGGTGGACGACGTCGACACGGTCCGGGACCTGCTGCCCCGCGTGGTCCTGCCGCCCCTGACCGCAGTCGCCGTGGCGGCGGCCGCCGTCACCGGCATTGCCCTGCTGCTGCCGGCCGCCCTGCCCGCCGTCATTGCGGCCGCCCTGGTGAGCCTGGTGGCGGCGCCCGCCCTGGCGCTGGCGGCTGACCGGATGTCCGCCGGGACCGAACAGCGGCTGCGCTCCGGCGTCCTCCGCCAGGTCGCGGCGGCCCTCGACGCCCGCGCCGAACTCCACGCCAACGGCGTCGCCGCCCCGGTGCTCGCCGCCATCACGCGCTCCGACCGCTCCGCAACCGCCGCCTCCCAGCGGTCGGCGTGGGCCGAAGGACTCGGCCAGGGGCTGACCGTGCTGGCCTGCGGGACCGCCGCCCTGGCCAGCGCGGTGCTGGCCGCCCCGCTGGCACTCAGCGGAGCCGTCGAAGCCTCCACGGTCGCCGTGGTGGTGCTGCTCCAGCTCGCGCTCGTGGAACCCTACGCGGCCATCACGACGGCGGTCCGCCAGTACCCGGCGCTGCGGGACGTGCTGCGGCGCATCGGGGAAGCCGGCGTCCTTGACGGCACCGAAGCCGACGCCGGCACCGGCGCCGATGTATCCGGCGGGCTGGTCCCGGTGGCCGGCAGGCCAGGCGGCCACGCCGGGATCGAACTCCGGGATCTGGCGGCCGCCTGGCCCGGTGGTCCGCCGGTCTTCACGGGCCTCACCGCCACCGCCGAACCCGGGCGCTGGCTCGCCGTCACCGGGGCCTCGGGGTCCGGAAAATCAACGCTTCTCGCCGTTGCCCTGGGCTTCCTCCCTGCGGCCCACGGCCACATCCTGCTCAGCGGCCGGGCAGCCTGGTGCCCGCAGGAGGCGCACCTCTTCGACTCGACCATCCGCGGCAATCTGCTGCTGGGCCTTCCCGAAGGCCAGCGGGGCGGAGAAACGGAGCAGTGGCTGCAGGACGCCCTGGCTGCGGTGGGCCTGCGGCCGCTGATCGGGCGGCTGGAGCACGGCCTGGACACGCGGATCGGACCGGGTGGGGCCTTCCTCAGCGGCGGCGAACGGCAGCGCCTCGCCGTGGCCCGCACCCTCCTGACGGGGGCGGACGTGATCCTGCTGGACGAACCCACCGCCCACCTCGATGCGGAGTCCGGCCGGGCAATGCTGGCCGAACTGCGGCACGGGCTGCGGGACCGCACCGTGGTGCTCGTGACGCACAACCCGGAGGACATCTCCCCGGACGACAGCCGCCTAGACCTGGACCGCGCTGCCGCCCTGGCCGCCACGCCAAGACCGGAGTCGACGCCGTTGCTGGCGCGTGGTTAAGGCGGACGTTAGCCTGTTGCCATGAACGGACACCGGCAGTGGGGGCCCGCCGGTACCGCGGACCTGGACGGCTGGGCGGAGCTCATTGCCCGGACAGCCGCCGTCGAACATCCGGTCTGGTTCGAACGCCGCCCCGACCTGGAACAAGTCCTCGACTCCAAGAAAAACCCGGCTGACGCGAACACCATCCTTGGCTTCGACCCGGAGGGCGTGGCCCGTGCCTATGGCCGGATCACCAAGAACGCGGACGGGGACAAAGCCATCGGCTACGGCTGCGTGGATCCCGGCTGGCAGGGGACCGGGATCGGCACCGGGCTGCTGGGTTGGATGGAGGCAAGGACCCGCCAGCGATTCGCCGAGGATGCGGTGCCGGGTTCCACGCCCCGTCTGCGGCTCCATATGGAACAGCAACATACGCACCAGTCCGCCCTGTTCGAGGACGCCGGCTACCGGATTGTCCGCTATTACAACGAGATGCACCGGCCCCTCGGGGGAAGCCTCCCCGAGACGCGTCTGGACGAGGGCCTGGAACTCGTAGGCTTCGGCCCCGAGCTGCACGAGCCCGTCCGGCTGGCGCACAACGAGGCCTTCCGGGACCACTGGGGCAGCGAGCCCCGGGATGAGGAGGGCTGGGGATTCGTGGTGAACGATCCGCTGGCCCGGCCGGATTTGAGCGTCGTCGCCGTGGAGCAGTCCACCGGGAGAGTGGCCGGTTACCAGCTCGCCAGCCATGACGAGGTCAGCGCCGTGTCGCGCGGCTACAAGGAGGGCTACACGGATCTGCTGGGCGTGCGGCGTGAGTTCCGCGGCCGCGGGGTGGCGCAGGCGCTCCTGGCCGATGCGATGCGCCGCTTCGCCGCGGCTGGCATGGACAAGGCCTCGCTCGACGTCGACTCCGAGAATCCCACGGGTGCCCTGGCCCTCTACACCAAGATGGGCTACGTCGCCGTCAACACCAGCATGGCGTGGGACAAGGAACTGTAGCTGGCCGCTCGCCTGCCGTCCGCGCGCTATCCATCCACACGCTATCCATCCACGCGCTATCCCTCCACGCGCTATCCATCCACGCGCTATCCATCCACGCGCTATCCATCCACGCGCTATCCCTCCACGTCGTGGAGGTGATGGACGACGTCGTGCAGGAAGTACTGCGAGAACGTCAACACGGTGAACTCCGAGCCGTTGCTGCGGGTGCCCTTGCGCCCCCACTGCTCCTCGGGAACACGCCCGAAGGAAGCGGCGATCTGCTCGCCCTCGGCGGTGAGTTCGGTGCTGACCTCGGCCGGGTCGGCATTGGCGTAGTCTTTCTCGACCGCTGTGAGGTCCTGGTCCCAGTCCGCGAACCGGGCGTCATCCTCGGTCAGCATCAGGTCGAGCCGGTGGTCGAAGAGCGTGAATACGTCGCGGACGTGGCAGGCGTATTCAAGGACGGACCACGTGTTCTCGTCGGGGCGTTCCGCAACGTCGGGGCGCCGCAGGGCGGCCCGCCAGCGGGGGAGCATGTTGGCCAGCTTCCCGGGCACGGTGGCCGGGGTGCACGCTGAGACGTCGAAACCGCACTCGGGGCAGGGCCGCTGCAGGACCCAGGTCCAATCCTTGACATCCGGAATGATAGGCATGCGAGCAGTCTAGGGGTATTTCTCCCGGAGCAGCGGAGGAGCTGGTGGGGCAAGCAAATCGGACCGGCGGAGCATGGCCCGACGGCAAGCTTAGCGCGGGCTCGATACCGGCCATTCGCCACGCATGGCCGAAATGGCAGGCCCGTTAGCGGCCATTCGTGGCGAACGGGGGCAATGGCACGCCCGTTAGCGGCCTTTTGCGACGAATGGATGGCCGAAGGGAGCTCACGCTCATGGAACAGCACCGGGCTTGCGGCGGAACGGGCCCCAGCGGCAGACGTAGGGCCGACCATTCGCCAGAAATGGCCGGTACGGCGTGACCCATAGCGGCCTTATGTGGCGAATGGGCGCTACGTGGCCTGGCGACGGCCCGCGGCCAGAGACTCCGGGAGTGATGGGGGGCGAGCGCGATCCACGGCGGAGCAGGGCCCGGAAGCAAGCATAGTGCAGGCTCGGGGGCCGGCCTTTCGCCACACATGGCCGCAAAGTCGAGCCCCGTTGCGGCCATTCGTGGTGAATGGATGAGCGGAGGGGCCAAGCCCACCGGCCCCTGAAGCCCTAGGCTTCCGCCCCGGGCCCCGTCTGCCAGGCCATGCTCGGGCCGATCGCGTCGATGGCCTGGGAGAGCGGGATGCCGGACCCGTCGCGGCGGCCGTGCTCGCCGGGAAGCGAGCGGGCCACCCCGGCCAGGGAGGATGCCTTTGCGGGGCCGTGACCGGCCCACGCGAGCAGCAGGGTGTCCTCACCCTTGAGGAAGCGGTGCGCCCGGACCCCGGCGGTGGCGCGGCCCTTGGCCGGATATTCGGCGAGGGCGGTCACCTTGGCGGCCCCCGGGGCGGTGCCGGGCAACGCCCCGTCCGTGCCGGCGATGGTCACGACGACGGCGTCGCTGTCGGCCGGGCTGGCGGCTCCGAAGAACATCACCCGGTCCCCGGCGGCCAGCTTGATGCCGGCCATCCCGCCGGCGGTCCGGCCCTGCGGACGCACTGCAGAGGCCGGGAAGCGCAGGAGCTGCGACTGCCGCGTCACGAAGACGAGGTCGACGTCGTCGGACCCGGCGGGGGCGACGCCCACGACGGTGTCCTTGTCCTTGAGCGCAATGGCTTCCCAGTCCTCGCGGTTCAGCGGGTAATCGGGCTGGACGCGCTTGACCACGCCCTGGGCGGTACCGATGGCCAGCACCTCGTCCAGCGGCGCGAACGCCACCAGCGATTCGCCCTTGAGCAGCGTGATGAAGTCCTTGGCCGGCACCCCGCCGGCCAGGTTCGGGGTGCCCGAGGTCGGCGGCAGCACGGGCATGTCCATCACCTGGAGCCGGAGCATGCGCCCCTGCGAGGTGATGGCCGCGATCTCGCCGCGGGCGGACGTCTTGACCACCGAGGTGAACACGTCGTGCCGGGTCCGCGGGCCGGACTCGGCGAGGCTGTCCTGGTTGGCGGTCCGGGCGATCTGGCCGGACGCCGTCAGGATCGCCCAGCAGGGGTCGTCCGCGATCTCCAGTGCCAGCGGAGCGGCTTTGCCCTTGGCCCCCGGCGCGGCGGCCAGGGCGGCGACGGTGGGGGAGACGGCTTCGGATTCGAGCAGCACGGTGCGGCGCGGGGTGCCGTATTTCTCGGCGATCTCGGCCAGTTCGGCGGACACCAGGGCGCGGAGCCGCTCGCTGGAGCCGAGGATGGCTTCCAGTTCGGCGATCTCGCGGCGGAGCTCGTCCTGCTCCTTCTCGAGTTCGATCCGGGAGTACTTGGTCAGCTGCCGGAGCCGGAGCTCCAGGATGTAGTTGGCCTGGATCTCCGAGAGATCGTAAATGGACATCAGCCGGGTCCTGGCAGCGGCCGCCTCGTCCGAGGAACGGATGATCTGGATGACCTCGTCGATGTCCACGATCGCGATCAGGAGGCCCTCCACCAGGTGCAGGCGGTCCTTCTTCTTGCCGAGGCGGAAGGCGGTGCGGCGGCGGACGACATTGATCCGGTGCTCCACATAGACGGAGAGCAGCTGCAGCAGCCCCAGGGTCTGCGGCTGCCCGTCCACCAGCGTGACGTTGTTGATGCCGAAGGAATCCTCCATCGGCGAGTAGCGGTACAGCTGCTGGAGCACGGCGTTGGGGTTGAACCCGTTCTTCAGCTCGATGACCAGGCGCAGGCCGTGCTTGCGGTCCGTGAGGTCCACGATGTCGCTGATGCCGGTGAGTTTCTTGCCGTTGACGGCGTCCTTGATTTTCTCGATCACCTTTTCCGGCCCCCCCATGTACGGCAGTTCCGT
>CALMVY010000270.1 GCA_937873245.1 uncultured Arthrobacter sp.
TTGATAAAATATGTGGTTGAATACGAAAGGTTCTGATGGGCTCCGAAAGCGCAGCCTTGGACTCGGCGTTTATGGCCCTGGCCGATCCCGTGCGGCGGAGCATCATCGCCCGGCTCAGCCGGGGACCGGCCACCGTGAATGAATTGGCGGAACCCTTCGAGATCTCCAAACAGGCTGTCTCGAAGCACATCCAGGTACTCGAGCAGGCGGTTCACCTGGTACGACTTCTGTTCCTGCGCGGCCAGCGTTTCCTGCTCGCGTTGACCGGCGTTGGTGAAGATGTTGTCGACGCGGGCGCGTGACGGCAGCAATTCCTCGTGCAGGCGCTCGAGACCCTTGGGCACCGGATCCCCCCCCACCGCGCGCGCTTGCCACTCGGCATACTTCGACGACAGCCGCGCGGTCAGCTCGCGTTCGCGCGCCGTGCGCTCGGGTTTCTCTTCCAGCGTGCTGGCGAGGTTGTTGCCGGTGACGTCCAGCATGGTCTGGTGGGCACGAAGGCCGGAGATTCCGGAGTACAGCGAGCGGAGCATGGGAACTGCCTTTCTACGGGTGGAAAACTGGTCAGGAAGCGGCCGGTGCGGTGAGCCCGGTGATGGAGTCTAGGGGGATGGACAGTTCGCCGACTTTGACGGTCGGAACTGCCCCGGAGTAGGACACCGAGCTGGCGACTCCGGTGCCGGTGCTGCCGTCGTCGAGGGTGTAGCCGACGGAATGGCCGATCAGCTGCGCGGCGGCCTGCCGCATCTGCAAGGAGAACCCTTCCTTGCTGTTCGTGGTCAGTTCCTGCATCTTCTCCATCATGGAGAGCTGGATGGTCTGGCTCATCATCTGGTTGGTGTCCATGGGCGCGCTCGGGTTCTGGTTCTTGAGCTGAGCCACCAGGAGGGACATAAAGACCTCCGAATCCATGGTCTGCACGGGTGCCCGCACGGCAGCTGCCTGTGCGGTCTCCCCCGCGGCCGTGACCGGCTGCGGGGCGATGGGCTGGATCGTCATAAGTCGCGTTCCTTCGTGTCAGACAAGAATGTCGAGGGTGGTCTGTGGGCCGTTCAGGATTCTTGCGTCGCGCAGGGCGTCGCCGTCGGCCAGTGCGTCCCAGCGGTGGCCGGGGCGTGGATCGCCTGGGCCGTTGCGGTTGCCGGGCCCGGCGCCGGAGTCCCGCCCGGCGCCGCCCTGGCTGGCTGCGTCCTGGCCGGTTCCGTCCCGGCTCGTACCGTCCCGGGCCGTGTTGCCCGGTCCGCTGTGCTCGGAGACGTCGAGGCTGGCACCGAAGCCTGCATCGGCGAGTTCCTTGCGCAGTTCCGGCAGGATTCCGCGAATGGCCTCGCGTCCGGCGTCGCCCGGGGCAAACAGTTCGATCCGCACGCCGGCGGCATCAATGTGCGCCCGGACCGTCATCGGCCCAAGGTCCTCCGGCGTCACCTGCAGCGTCATGATGTGCTGTCCCTGCGGGGCTCCGGCGAGCGTGAAGAGCGGTTTCGCCAATTGCGGCTGGAGCGTGGCGCCCGGCTGGGGAGCCGCTGGGGCCGCGGGCTGCGGCGCGGCGGCGGTTGACGACGTCGGCTGGTTCGCCGGCGCCGCGGCGGCCGCGCTTCCAGCCGCGGCGAGCGCATCCGCGGGAGCGGCGGGTGCCGGAGCGGTGGTGTCCCCCGTGTGGGCGGCGCCGGAACTGCTGCCCTCGGCGAGCGCTGCGGCCGGGAAGCCGGCTGCACTGACCGCGGCGGCCACGTTGGTTGGCGGTACCGCCGACGCTGGGGCTGTTGCGGGTGACGTCGACGACGGCGCCCCTGCCGTTGCTGGGGCCGTGACCGGCGCCGGAGCGTTGCCCAGGACAACGGCGGACCGCACGCCGGTGGCTGGCACCGCACGTGGGTTGGTTTCGCTGCCGGAAGCGACGCGGGAGGTGGTGCCGGAGGTGGCACCAACGGACAGCTTCTGTTCGGCCACGGACCCCTGCGGTGTAAAAGTCGATGTGGTGCTGTTGACCGCGGGCACTCCCCCGGCGGGCGGGGCAGCCGGGACAGCCTGGGAGACGCCAGCACCAAGGCCACTGACGGGACCTGCGGTGATGGGCTGCAGACCGGATGTCGGCTCCGTCCCCGGCGCTCCGGCCTGGAGTGCTGACTGCTGAGCGGTCGCGGCCAGCAGTGCTCCCGGCACGGCCAGCCGTGGGTCGGGCCCGGGCGCTGCTGCCTCAGTCCCGGCGGCCGCGGGGGCCGCTGACGGCGCTTGGCCGTCCTGCACCGGGACCCCAAGGGCCAAGGTCAGGGGTGCCGGCTGATCCGCGAAGCTCCCAGCGACGTGCCCGGTAACCTGCCCGGCGGAGCCTGCAGGGGCCGCGCCCTCACTCCCGGAGGCAGCCGCCAGGTCCGGCCCGGCGGCCGACCCAAAGTCGGCGCCCTGCGCGGCGCTGTCGACGGCGCTGTCCGCGCCGGCGTCGACAGTCTGTCGGTCCGCAGTGGCGGCAGCATCGTGGACGTCGTTGAAGACGGTGTCGAAAGACGCCGCGTCGGTGTTCCCCGCCTCGGCCCTGGAGCGTGCGCCTTGCCCGGAACCGCGGCCCTGGACCGGCGCAGTCAGCGCGGAAGCCAGATCCATACTTTTCATGACGCCGTCCCTGCCGGGATGATGCGCCGGATGGAGGTCAGGTTGGACTGCTGCTCCCAGGCGTCGCGGATCTGGATGGTCTTGCCGGGGACCGGCGAGTCGATGGCCTTGCCGTTGCCCAGGTAGATGGAGATGTGATTCCCGCCGAAGCTCACCAGCAGGTCGCCGGGCTTCGCCTCGGCCAGGGACGCCACCGGCGTGCCCTGGCGCATCTGGTCACTGACCACGCGGGGAATCTCGATGCCGAGGTCCTTGAAGACCCGCTGGGTGAAGCCGGAGCAGTCCATGCCGGTGGCCGGGTTCGTTCCGCCCCAGACGTAGGGGACGCCGATGTACTTCTTGGCCATGGCCACGACGTCGTTGCCCGTCGCCGCACCGGCGGTGGGAGCGGCCGCGGGTGCGGTGATGCCCTTCAGCGCGCCGATCGCCGTCGTGCTGCCCAGCCCCAGGCTGTTGGCGAGGGAGGACATGTCGGTTCCGTTGGTTCCGCCCAACCCCGCTCCACCCAGCGCAGCGGTCAGCGCCTCGGTAAAGGACGCCGCGTCCCCGCTCCCCGTCCCGGTGGCGAGCGACGTTGCGGCCGCCGACTTCAGCGCAGCGGCGTCGGTCTCGGCCGCCGCGGGGCGGGTCAGTTCAGCGATCATCGACTGGATGCCCTGCATCCGGCCGATTGCCTCGGTCATGCTCATGACCTCACCTCCTGCTCTTCGCGGTGCCAGACGGTGGAAGCGATCTCGTCGAGGGCCGACTGTTCGGCACGCAGGTCAGCCGTGTGGACCTCTGCGTCGTGGCGGGCCTGCAGCTTCTCCAGTCCGACGGAGCGGGTGCGGGCGGCGATGAACTCCTCGCGTGCGGTGGCTTCCTCGGTCTCCGCGATCCGCGAGAGGTTCTGCAGGTCCGCGAGCATGCTGTGCGACGAGGACCGCGCCGCGGCTACGGCCCGCAGGGATGCGGAGCTGGAAATCGGCGCATCGCCCTCGGCGAGGCTGCGGCGCGCTGACGCTTCGCGGGCCCGCACGGAGCTGGAGCGCGAGCGGGCGCTGGCCAGCCCGGAAGCCGCCTGGTCCTGCTGGATCTGGCGGAGGCGCAGGAGCCCTGCCAGGGAAAATTGGCGGTTCATGCTGCTGCTCCCAGGATTGAGGTGAGGTGCCCGAGCCGCTGCCAGGACTCGGCGTGGGCCGTGGATTCGTCCATCGGCTGCTGCAGGAAAGTGCTGACGTCGTGCTCGTGGTTCAGGGCGGCGTCCACCAGCGGGTTGGTGCCTGCCTGGTAGGCGCCGACGTCGATCAGGTCCTGCGCTGCCTTGCGGGCCGCGAGGACCCGGCGCAGGGTCGCCGCCGCTTCAAGGTGCGGGCGGGCATTGACCTTCGTAGCGACACGGGAGACCGAGCCGAGCACGTCCACCGAGGGGAAGTGACCGGTGACGGCAAGCTTCCGGTCCAGGACCACGTGGCCGTCCAGGATGGAGCGCGCCGCGTCGGCGATCGGTTCGTTGTGGTCGTCGCCGTCCACCAGCACGGTGTAGATGCCGGTGACGGAGCCGGTCTCGGCGGTGCCGGCGCGTTCCAGCAGCCGGGCCAGGATGGAAAAGGTCGACGGCGGGTAGCCGCGCGTGGCGGGCGGCTCGCCGGCGGAGAGTCCGATTTCGCGCTGGGCCATCGCCACGCGGGTGAGGGAATCCATCATCAGGACCACGTCCTGGCCCTTGTCGCGGAAGGATTCGGCGATGCGGGTCGCGGTGAACGCGGCGCGCATGCGCATCAGGGCCGGTTCGTCCGAGGTGGCGACCACGACGACGGAGCGGGCCAGCCCGGCAGGACCGAGGTCGTCCTCAAGGAACTCGCGGACTTCACGGCCGCGCTCCCCCACGAGGGCGATCACGGAGACTTCCGCGTCCGTGCCGCGGGCGATCATGGACAGAAGGGATGACTTCCCGACGCCGGAACCGGCGAAGAGTCCCATGCGCTGGCCTTTGCCGAGCGTTGTCATCGTGTCCAGCACACGGACGCCGGTCTGCAGGGCCGTGTCGATGCGGGCGCGTTTCATGGCGTTGGGGGCCTCGTTGTCGATCGGCACGCGGGGGCCGCTGTTGAGCGGGCCCTTGCCGTCGATGGGCCGGCCGAGCCCGTCAATGACGCGGCCGAAGAGTCCCCGCCCGGTGGGGACCAGGACGGTGCCGCCCTTGGCCCGGACGGGGTCGCCCGCCGCGACCCCGGCGAGCCGGCCCAGCGGCATGCAGCGCACGGAGCTGTCCAGGGCCGCCACCACCTCGGCGTCCAGACCCGGATTTGAGCCGACGGTCACCAGGTCACCCAGGGCGCAGTCCAGTCCGGACACTTCAAGGCCAAGGCCCATGACCGAGGTCACGACGCCCACCCGCTGCGGGGCGGCGGCGCGCAGGGCCGCGGCGTAGTCTGCCCCTTTGGGACGCCACTCGGCGATCATCGCGGGTCCCCCGCCGGATTCTCTGCCCAGTCCTGGTCGCCCAGCAGTGCGGCGCGGGCGCGTGCGAGGGCGCTGCCGAGGCTCGCGTCGAGCCAGCCCTGCTGGTATTCGACCTTGGCGTCGCCGCGGTTCAGCGACGGGTCCGCGAGCAGCGGCAGGCCGGCCGGCAGGTCCTGGCCTTCCTTGGCGAGGACCTCGATGTCCGCCGGGTGCAGCCGGATG
>CALMVY010000271.1 GCA_937873245.1 uncultured Arthrobacter sp.
GATCGCGAGCAGGTCGATCTCGAACTGACCTTCGCAGCGCAGGTTCGGAATGGTCGCCCAGCCTTTGATGTAGCGGACATAGGCCTCGACGATCTTCTCGGTCGTTTCCATCCCTTGCCCGTCCCCTCTCGCCGGTCAGCTCTTGCTCGCCAGCGCGGCCGCGGCGTTCGCGCGCGTCTGTAGCGCTTCGATCTTCGCCATCAGGGCGTCGAAGGCTTCGGCTTCGTCCAGCAGCAGCCCGTCCTCGACCATCTTCGCATAATCCTCGGCAAGCGCTTCGCGCGAGGTGCCGTCTGGAACCAGCTTCAGCCCGCCCGAAACGGCGGCGCGATAGTCGATCGGCTGCCGCTCGGCGTCCCGTTCGGCGAAGAACCAGCTTTTGTGATCTGCGACGGCGGCCGCAAGATCCCGGTCGGCGATCGCGGCATCGGCGAATCCAGCCTCGTCCAGCCGGGCCAGATCGTGCCAGTGGCGCGAGAAACGATCGCCGCGCAGCGGCCCTTCGCTGCCCTTCACGTAGAAGGGCATGGGTTCGGCGATGATGTCAGCTCCGCCTGCTTTCAGGGCATGGGTTATCTTCTTGGCGGCATCGCCGTGGATGAACATCCGCACGCGGGTATCGAACGCCGCCGCGTTCACGCCCTTGAGGGAACCGCTGCCCAGGGCCGAGAGCAGCGTGGTGATTTTCGGCGTCGGGCGCCATCCGTTGATGGGGCTGCCCACCACAAGCAGGTCTCCCGCTGCGAGGGTTTCGGGTTGGAATTCCCCCACCGGGACGGAACTCGCCTGGAGCCCGTCGAGTGAGCCGGCGATCGCCTCGGCGACCGATCTGGTGTTGCCGTACGCCGAGTCGTAGACAACCAGTGCTTTCATGCCGTGATCACTACCTTGAGTGCCTTCGTTTCGGCGGCGCGGGCGAAGGTGTCGTAGGCCTCCATGAACTGGTCGAAGTTGAAGTGGTGTGTGGCGAATTTCTCCGCCGGTACCTTGTTCTGCGCCACGAGCTTGAGCAGCATCGGTGTGGTGTTGGCGTTGACCAGGCCCATGCTGATGTTGATGTTCTGGATCCAGAGGTTTTCCACATGCAGCTCCACGGACTTGCCGTGCACGCCGACGTTGGCCACGTTGCCGCCGGGACGCACGACGTCCGTGCACATGCTGAAGGTCGCCGGAATGCCGACCGCCTCGATGGCCACGTCCACGCCCTGCCCGTCGGTCAGCGCGAGCACCTGGTCCTTCCAGTCGGCGTCACTGGAGAGTACGACGTGGGTGGCGCCGAACTCGCGGGACTTCTCCAGACGGTTCGCGTCAAGGTCGACGGCGATGATGGTGGCGGCCCCGTAGAGTCCGGCGGTGGCGATCGCGGCGAGGCCCACGGGGCCGGCCCCGACGACGGCGACCGTGTCACCGGGCTTGACCCGGCCATACTGCACACCGATTTCGAAACCGGTGGGCAGGATGTCGGAGAGCATCACGGCCCGTTCGTCGGTGACGCCCTCGGGAAGCAGATGGAGGGAGTTTTCGGCGTAGGGGACGCGGACGTACTCGGCCTGGGTGCCGTCGATCAGGTGGCCGAAGACCCAGCCGATGCCCGATGCCCCCTCCTCGCCCATGCAGTGCGAGTAGAGCCCGGTCTTGCAGTTGGCACAGTGGCCGCAGGACTTGATGCAGGAAATGATGACCCGGTCCCCGACTTTCAGGCTGGTCACCGAGGAGCCGACCTCGGTGATGGTCCCCACGCCTTCATGGCCCAGGATCCGGCCCTTGGTCACGGCGGGAACATCCCCCTTGAGGATATGGAGGTCCGTGCCGCAGATCGTGGTGGTGTCCACTTTGACGATCACGTCGCTGGGATTTTGGATCTTCGGGTCGGGGACGTCTGTCCAGGATTTCTCTCCGGGACCGCCATAGACGAGGGCTTTCATGCGTTCTCCTTGACTCTGAGGATGTTCGGCGGGTCCACGATGCGCAGCCGGCACGGCGTCACGGAAGCGTCGATGCCTGATGACACGACCGAGCGCCGGGCGTGCTCGTGGAGTTCTTCAATGGCATCGGCAGCTACGCGGGCGTGGGCGAGGTTGACGACGATTTCGTATCCGGGAAGTTTGGCTGCCACCCTGCGGCAGACCACGTAGAGGGCGCGGATGTTCGCGGGGGTGACGACTCCCCGCACGTCAACGCGCGCCGATTCCTCCACGGCGTCGATCCGGATGAGGACTTTCATGCGGGGGTCACCGTGGGAGGGGTGTGCGTAGTAGGCGCTGTTGCGGGTTCCGTGGTGCCGGTGGGTCACGGGGCATCAGAGCTCCCGTGCTGACCGTGATCGGTTTGAAAAGTGTGAATGTCGCTGTGACCAGTCATGTTGTTGGCTGCGGTCTTCCGTCCTGTCCCGCGGACGCGGGCCAGCGCAGAATGCCTTTTCCTTCCCCAAGGTTCGAGCGAGACCGTACAACTGTTGTAACAGGCGGTTCATCCCCCAATGGCCGTGCAGGAACCGCCCCAAAATCCAGCTTGGTGGGTGCGTGTTTCCGGTGCAAGGGGCGAAAGTCCCGTGTCCAGCGGGCCTCCCCGGCTCCGGCGGCTTCCCCGGTGTGGGTTTGGCGCTGCGGCGGGTCCGGATTGGCGCCGCGCCTTCGGGCACCTAGCCTGTTCCTTATGCCTGTGACACGTGCCGATCCCGAAAACGACGTCGTGCTCGCCTCCGTGCGGATCCCCGGCGGGACGGCGCTGTACGACGTGCACGTGGCAGGCGGTGTGGTTTCGCGGCTCGCTCCCGCGGGGGCGCCGGGCGGCTCCGGATCGCGGGTGGTCGACCTGGACGGCGGGTATGTCATCCCGGGGCTGTGGGACGAGCACGTCCACATGACCCAGTGGGCCCTCGCCGCCAACCGGATTGACCTCTCCGGCGCCGCCTCCGCGGGCGAGGCGGCCGACGTCGTGCGTTCGTATTTGTCGGGCCCCGGCCACGCGGGGGAAGGCGCAGGCCTGACGGCGGTGGGCGTCGGGTTTCGGGACGCTGTCTGGGCCGATGTCCCCAGCCTGGAGTTGCTCGACGGCGCCACCGGGGGCCGGCCGACCGCGCTGTTGAGCCATGACCTGCACTGCGTCTGGCTCAACAGCGCGGCGGCCGCACGCTACGGCGTGGCCGTGGACGCGTCCGGGTTGCTGCGCGAGGAGCCCGCCTTCGCATTGACCCGTGAGCTGGGCAAACTGCCGGACGCCGTGGTGGACGCGTGGGTGCGGGAGTCAGCGCAGGCGGCAGCGGCCCGCGGGATCGTGGGCATTGTCGACTTCGAAATGACGTGGAACCGCGACGTGTGGCTGCGTCGCTTGGCTGGCGGATTCGACTCGTTCCGGGTAGACGCCGGGGTCTATCCGCAGGATCTGGACCGGGCCGTTGCGGCGGGGATGCGGACCGGTGAGGACGTGCCCGGCGGGGCGGGGCTGCTGCGGGTGGGTCCGCTCAAGGTGCTGATCGACGGCTCGCTGAACACCCGCACGGCGTACTGCGTGGACCCGTATCCGCACGGCGGCCGCGGACTGCTCACGGTGAGCGAAGCCGAGCTGCTGGACCTGCTGGTCCGGGCACGGGCGTCGGGCTTTGTTCCGGCGGTGCATGCGATCGGCGACGCCGCCAACGAGGTGGCGCTGGATGCGTTCGCGGCGGCCGGGATCTCCGGACGGATTGAGCATGCCCAGTTTGTCCGCGGCCAGGACTTCGCCCGCTTCGGCGAACTGGGCCTGACCGCGAGCGTCCAGCCCGCCCACGCCCTGGACGACCGTGATGCGGCCGATGCCAACTGGGCCGGCCGGACGGACCGGGCGTTCCCGCTGCGGTCGTTGCTGGCTGCCGGGGCAACGCTGGCTTTGGGCTCCGACGCTCCAGTGGCGCCGCTGGAGCCGTGGACCGCGATGTCGGCGGCGACCACCCGGGCGCGGCCGGACGGGCGCGGGCCCTGGCACCCGGAGCAGGCCCTCACCCGGCAGGAAGCCCTGGCCGCGTCAACGCGCGGGCGGGGCACGGTCCGGGCCGGGGACCCGGCCGATCTGGTGGTGCTCGACGGCGACCCGCTGGCGGTATCGGACGCTGTCTTCGCGGCGATGCCGGTGGCCGCGACGCTCGTTGCGGGGCGGTTTACGCACGGCGGCGTTTAGCCGGCTTGGCTGCCCTTGACCCGGGATTGGACCAGGTTGGCGAACGGCAATTGGCCGAACTCCTCCACGAAGGCAGCGTGGTAGCCGGCTTCGGCCGCGTTCAGCTGCTCCACGGGCAGCTCTTTCCAGGCGACGAGCAGCTGATTGGCGGCGCCGAGCTGCCAGATCAGCCGGCCGTCCCAGTGGCCGGGCGGTTTGCCTTTGCCGAAGTCTACGAACTCCTGGATCTGCCGGCGGAGCCCGCGGTTGCCCTTGCTGCCGGGCCCGGCCTTCCCCACATACAGGACGTCCGCGCCGTCGACCCACTCGGCAGCGAGCGCGTCAGCCTTCAGCGTGGGGTCCTTTTTCTTGAAGATGCCGGCCGTGCTCTTGGCCAGGAACTGCGGCCGGTAACCCTCGGGCCGTAGCACGGCGAAGATCCCGGGCTTCTGCGGGATCCGGTTGATTTCGAGGTCCCCGAGCGCCCGGAACCCGGTGAATCCGTCCTGCTTCAGTGACTGTCTGTTGATCGGCATGGGTTCCTAGGATCGGGGGGCGTTCCTTCAAAGCTTACGGAAGCGCCGGTTCCGCGGCCGCTTTAAATGTCTGAGGTGCCCGATAGTTTGGATTCATGAACGGCGAGCAGGAGCCCGACATGGCTCCAATAGCGGCACCAGCTATAACGGTCGCGGAGGTGGCCCGGGCGCTGGCCGCTGTCCAGCCCGCCCGCGACAGTGCCGGACTGATCAACCAAATCCGTGAGCTGGAAGACGCGAAATCCGCCCTGGCTGCCCGCCAGGCACGGCTGTCCGTCGCATTCGACCTGCTCCAGCGCCGCGAACAAGCCGCCGCCGGGATGCCCGCAGCCGAGCTTGGCGCCGGGGTCGGCGCGCAGATCGCCCTCGCCCGGCGCGAATCCCCCGCCAAGGGCAGCAGGCTCCTCGGCCTGGCCAAGGCCCTGGTCACCGAGATGCCGCGCACTCTGGCTGCGTTGGAGGCCGGGCAGCTCAGCGAATGGCACGCCACCCTCCTGGTCCGCGAAACCGCCGGCCTTACCGCGGAAGATCGGGCCGCCGTCGACGAAGAGCTCGCCCCAGACACCGGGACCTTCGACGGCGCCGGGGACCGCCGCATCGTCGCCGC
>CALMVY010000272.1 GCA_937873245.1 uncultured Arthrobacter sp.
GCGTCGACCTGCGCGAGCAGCGTGCGCCGCAGCCGGCATGGACTGGCCTTCGCTGCATGCGGAGATGGTCAGCGAAGGACGCTTCCAAGTCGAAACGTATTGATCGGCCTCGCTTCACGTAAGGCATGGCGCAACTAAGACGTGGGAGCAGCGTCTAACTTCCTGTTCCAGCTACAGGAGCGGGTATGGACAGCAGGGTGGGGCGTTGGGTATTTTGGGGATTCGTCCTGATCGCCGGCTATTTCCTTGTCACGGAGCATCGCGCGCACCTGTTTGGCATCCTGCCTTATCTCCTGGTGCTCGCATGCCCCTTGATGCACTTCTTCCACCATCACGGACATGGCGGCCACGACAAGCATGGCGACACAAAGGCGCACGATGCAAGCGCAGGCACCGAGTTGCCGCGCCGACTTGACCGCTAGGCTCGGGAGCCATCATGGACCATCCGAACTCCGCGCCATCCTACGGCCTGTGGTCGCTCGTCATCATCAATTCGCTGGTGTTCATCATCTTCGCGTTCAGTTTCGCCAAGCCGCGCAATGCGCGCGACTGGCGCTCGTTTGGCGCATTCTCGGCCTTCCTGGTCGCGCTGTTTACCGAGATGTACGGCTTTCCGCTCACCATCTACCTGCTGATGCCCTGGCTGTCGAAGCAATTTCCCGGCGTCGATTTTTTCTCGCACGAGGCCGGGCATCTGCTGGAAGTGACATTCGGCTGGCGCCTCAATCCCCACTTCGGCCCGTTTCACCTGGCCAGCAACATCCTGATCATTGCCGGCTTCTATCTGCTGGCCGCGTCATGGCGCGTCCTGTACCAGGCCCAGCGCAACACGATGCTGGCCACGACCGGCCCCTATGCCAGGGTGCGCCATCCGCAGTATCTGGGATTCCTGATCATCATGGCCGGGTTCCTGCTGCAGTGGCCGACGCTGCTGACCCTGCTGATGTTCCCGGTCCTGGTCGTCGTGTACCTGCGCCTGGCCAGGAAGGAGGAACGCCTGATGGAGTCTGAATTCGGCGACGCCTATGCCGCCTACCGCGGGCAGGTCCCCGGATTCTTCCCCCGTTTCGGCCACCGCCCGGCCGGTACGGGGAAGCAGCGGCAGGAGGGCCTGTAATGGCCGGGGAGATGGGGCCATGCTGTTTCTGGCGATAAAGAACCTGGTCCAGGAGAAGACACGGCTGCTGATCAGCGTCGGCGGGGTGGCGTTCAGCGTGCTGCTGATCATGAGTATCCAGGGCCTGTACCAGGGCTGGAGCAACAAGATCGGCGAATACATCCGCACCGTGCCCGCCGACTACTGGATCACCCAGACCGGAGCGACCGACATGTTCCACACCCCGTCCGTGCTGCCCCTGACCGTCCGGGATTTCCTCACCGGCGTTCCCGGGGTTGCCAGCGCCAAGCCGTTCAGCGGCCGTCGCGTCGCGTTCGCGCACAACGGCAAGGACATCAACCTCTACGTCATCGCCGACGACACGGAGAACAACGTCGGGGCTCCCGCCCGGGTGGTCGAGGGCAAAGCCGTCCCGGACAAGGGCGAGATTATCATCGACCGCGTGGTCGGGCGCAGCGAGAACATCCGGATCGGCGACACCATCCCGGTCGCCGGGAGGACACTGAAAGTCTCCGGCTATTCAGAAGGCGGATACATCCTCAGCTTCTCCTTCGCGTTCGCCACCAAGGAAGACGCCGAAAACATCCTCCAGCTTCCCGGAGCCACGAACTTCTTCCTTGTCACGGTCGCAGACGGTTCCGACGCAGGCGACGTTGCGTCCAGGATCGAAGCCGACCCGGCGGTGGATGCCATCACCAAGGACAGGTTCGTGGAAAACAACACGAACATCGTCCGGGACACATTTCTGCCCATCATCCTGGTCCTGCTGCTGATCGGGATCGCCGTGGGGATGACCGTCATTGGCCTGACCATCTTCACCTCGACCATCGAAAAAGCCCGCGAATACGGTGTCCTGAAGGCCATCGGCGTGAGCAACCGCCAGCTCTACACCGTCGTTGTCGAGCAGGCCGTCACCGCAGCCGTGCTCGGGTACCTTGTCGGGGCGGCCCTGGCCCTGGCTGTCAGCGCCGCAGCGGGAAACTATGTTCCGGAGTTCATCACGGAGATCCGCTGGCTCGATGCCGCCTGGATCTTCGCCGTCACCCTGGCCATGGCCTTAGTGTCCTCGCTGCTGCCGGCCCGCCGGCTGGCCCGCATCGACCCGGCGGAAGTGTTCCGGGCATGAGCGTCGTCTCCGTCGAAGACGTCTCCAAGACCTTCGGGTCCGGGCACACCGCGGTGACCGCCGTGGACCACGTATCCCTCAGCGTTGACGCCGGGGACATTGTCCTCGTCATGGGACCCTCCGGATCCGGAAAGACAACCCTGCTGTCCATGATCGGCACCCTGATGTCACCCACTACGGGCAGGATCCTCATCTCCGGGCAGGACACGTCCGCTCTTGGCCCGGCACAGCTGTCGCGGCTGCGGTTGAAGGAGTTCGGTTTTGTCTTCCAGACCTTCAACCTGCTCTCGGCGCTCACCGCTGAGGAAAACGTCATGATTCCCCTCATCACGGCAGGAATACCCCGGAAGGAGGCCCGGGCCAAAGCCCGGACTGCGCTGGAACAACTCGAGCTCGGACACCGGGTGCGGAATCTTCCCCGGGACCTCTCCGGCGGGGAGAAACAACGCGTGGCCATCGCCCGGTCCCTGGCCAACGATCCCCGGCTGATCCTCGCCGACGAGCCCACTGCGAACCTGGACGCGAAGACCGGACAGGACGTGATCTTGCTCCTGTGTGAAACGGCCTGCCGGGAGAACAGGGCCGTCATCATCGTCAGCCATGACCAGCGGCTCCGGACCGCCGCGAAAAGGGTGATCACCATCGAGGACGGACGCCTCACAGCGGAAGAACGCGGGGAACACGACCGGCACTGCCGCATGCACCCGGCAGGACCACCGCCATGAAGATGACTGATGAGGAACTGCTCGCCGCGCTGGCGGACCCGGCCGGGGATTCTGCCCGGATGGAACGGATCAGCACGGAAATCGACGCCGGATTCCGCCTGCTCTCGGGCCGGCTTGGGAAAGCAGTCGCCGTCTTCGGATCCGCGCGCCCCGGACCGGAGGATCCCCGCTACGCGGCAGCCCGGACGATGGGTTCACGGTTAGCAGATGCCGGGTTCGCGGTGATCACCGGGGGAGGCCCGGGCCTGATGGAAGCGGCCAACCGCGGCGCAGCCGAAGCCGGAGGCACCTCCGTCGGTCTCGGCATCGAACTCCGGCGCGAACAGGCGATGAACCCCTACGTGGATGTCTCCATGACCTTCCGGTACTTCTTCGCACGGAAACTCATGTTCGTCCGGTATGCCTCGGCGTTCGTCGTCCTCCCCGGCGGATTCGGCACCCTGGATGAACTCTTTGAAGCCCTGACACTTGTCCAGACCGGAAAAATCCACGAATTCCCCGTGGTCCTGATCGGGACCGAACACTGGTCCGGGCTCATGGCCTGGATCCGGGAGCGGCTCCAGGACCAGGGATTCATTGCCCCCGATGACATTGGGCTGCTGCGGTGCACCGATGACATCGAGGAAGCCCTCGAGCTGATCCAGCACCGTCACCTGCGCCGGCTCGCCCTCTGAGGCCAGAGCAGACGATGGGCGGGCCGGGTACGGGACAGGGGAATGGAGCCCCCGACACCACAACGATGCTCTGGATCACCGCGGCGTGTGGCCTGTGTTTCCTGGCCATCAGGCTGGGCCTGCAGGACGCGCCGGTCCTCTGGTTCGCGGCCCTGAGGGCACTGATCGCGGCCGCGGCACTGCTGCTGGTCTGCCTGATCCAGGGCAGGGGCCTGCCCCGGGGGCGGCGGACCTGGGTGATGATCACGCTGATGGGCGTTACGAACGTCAC
>CALMVY010000273.1 GCA_937873245.1 uncultured Arthrobacter sp.
GGACCCACCATGAGGCAGCGCGTTGTCCGCCTCACGGAGCCGCCCCCCAAGAGGGGGGCCGGAGGCAAGGGCGGCTCCGTGAGGCAGACACACGGCTAAGACCGGTTTCTCTTTCAATTGAAAGCGTGCGGACAAAAACGGGATGTGAGCATCGAGAACCGCTGCATGAAGCACGAAGGCGGCCACGCTCGGCGCGTGGCCGCTTCTCGCGCGAAAGCCCGCACCACGCGGCGCCCGCACATGGCCGGTCCAAAGACCTGCGAGGCGGATACCAGGCTCCATTGTACATTTCACGGAACACGTCTCGGCCTAGAAGCCGGCGAGGCCCTTGCTGATCATGACTGCGCCAATAATGGCAAGCACAACGGCGATGATGATGTCGTAGTAGCGAACCAGCCATGTCCGGACCGGTTCCAGCACCCGGCGCACCGGAGCGCCGATGAGTAAATACGCCACCACCGGCACCACGACGGTGATCGTGGCGATTCCCGTATAGATGAGCAGCACCGCGGCAACCATGCCGAACGGGAGCGTGGCGCTGCCGATCACGACGCCGGCCGCGATCCCGAAGATCAGTTCCTTCGGATTGATCGCCGTCACCAGGAATCCCGTCCGCAGGGCCTTCGCCGTCGGCATGCCGTCCAGGGCCTGCATCCACCCGGGGGTCTTCGGTTCAGCGGCGCCTTTTGGCCGCGAACGGAACTTGGAGAGCGCCAGGAGAATGAGCCCCACGCCCAGCACGAGGCGGATGACTGCGCCTACGCGTGAACCGCCTGACCCCTGGGTGGCTGCGTCGGACAGGGCCGCAACCGCAAGCGCCGTCGCCAGGACCGCGAGGACCCTGCCCACGGCAAAGCCGATGCTCCTGCCCCGGCCATTTGGAGAGAGGATCATCAGCAGCACGGCGATCAGCGGCAGCGGGCTGGCCGCCATGCCCACGGCCTGCGGCACCAGCTCCGCGATCAGTTCAAGCACGCTGCTCCATCCCGTGACGCCACAGAGGCGCGGACCCGCAGCGAATCTATGCCGCGGGCAGCCTGGACGCATCACCCTCAGGGGATGAGCGCAAAGCCCGGTACCGCGACCCCGGAGGGGCGCCGCGGCGGGCGCTCGTCCGGGCTGCGAAGGATGTACTGGTCAGGAGTCGATTTTGAGGTCCCTGCGGAGTTTGGCGACATGCCCGGTGGCCCGGACGTTGTACTGGGCAAGCGCGACCTTCCCCTCGGGGTCGACAACTACCGTGGACCGGATAAGACCTTGGTACGTTTTGCCATAGTTCTTCTTCTCGCCCCAGGCCGCGTATGCCTCGGCGACGGTGTGGTCCGGATCGGACAGCAGGGGGAAGTCGAGGCCTTCTGCTGTTGCGAACTTGGCGAGCTTTTCCACGGGGTCGGGGGAGATGCCCACCACCTCATAACCGGCATGCCGCAGGGATGCCAGGGAATCCCGGAAATCGCAGGCCTGCTTCGTGCAGCCCGGAGTGGCGGCCGCCGGGTAGAAGTAGACCACCGTGCTGCGGCCCAGGAAGTCTCCGAGGGAGACGTCCTGGCCGGCGGAATTTTTCAAGGTGAAAGCCGGCGCCGGATCACCGGGGATGAGTCGTTCAGGCACGTTGCGCTCCTTCTCGGGCAGTTTCAGGGTGGGAGATTCCAGCCTAGTGAGCGTTGGTGCGCCCGCCGAATCGTGTGATCGCTATACTCGTTGGTATGCCTGATATGGATCGCTGGCCCACGGGCCGCCTATTGTCCACGGCAGCACGCCTTGTTGAACACTCCTGGAACGAGAAGCTGGGGGCTATTGGCCTGACCCATGCCGGTGTCATCGCCATGGAAGTGCTCTCCGTCAACGGCCCCATGACACAGGCCCAACTGGCCCAGCTGGTGCGCGTCCAGGCGCAGACAATGGGAAAGACGCTGAGCCGGCTGGAAGCCCACGGCCACATCTCCCGGCAGCGCAGTGCCTCCGACCGCCGCAGTCACGTTGTATCCCTGACGGACCGGGGCCGCGAAGCCGTTGCCGAGGCCGCGGATATGGAACGTTCCGTGCTCGCTGCCGCCTCCATCGATCCTGATGTGTTGCGGCAGGAACTCCGGGCAGTCGTCACCGAACTGGCCACCAAGATGTCCTCCACTGAGGCAAAGGCGATCGTTAACGCTCCCGAGCCAATCCTGCCCGTCGACGCCAACTAGGGCGGCGTTTAGGCCACTGGAACCTGGTCCAAGGGAAACAGTGCCGTTTAGCGCGGTCGGTTCACACCCGTACGGCATCCTCAAGGGTGTGGTCGACGGCAAGGTGTTCGTCAAGGGCACCTGGGGCGCCCAGATCATCGACGACCTGGCCCCTGCCGAGGGGGACATACTCATTGAAGGCAAACGGGGCCTGGACACCTTCGCCAGCACAAACCTGGACTTTATTTTGCGCAGCAAAGGAATCACGACGATCGCGCCCGGCGGTTTCCTGACCAACTGCTGCGTGGAATCGACCATGCGATCAGGCTATGAGAATGGCTACAAGGTGATCACCCTCAGCGACTGCCTGGCGGCCACGTCCGTTGAAGAGCACCAGAACGCCATTACCTACGAGTACCCGATGTTTTCCACGCCCATGAGTTCTGAGGAATTCATCCACGCCCTGGGTCAGCCCGCTGCCGGCGGGGTGAGCAGCTCCTTCCCGCGCCGTGTCCCTCAGCGGACCGTGCGTCCGCTGCGCATAGGCTCAAGACATGGACTCGAACGTGACTGTGGAACTGGAAGGGCAGACCTCGATCAACGAGTTGCTTGACGAACCTGTCGGCGTGTCGCCGGTCCAGCTGGCATTGCCTATCCACTTTCAATTGGCCGCCGCTGCCCGGCGGGATTCCTGACGCAGCTAACTTGACCTGTCCCGGATCGGACCTTTCGTTCCGGTCCGCGCGCCTTGTGTTTTGAGCAAAGTGTTTGAGTAAATAAAGAACCCGTCTATCAGGCTATGAAGCCCGGAAGACGGGTTTTCTTTCATGGTCAATCCCGGGAGTCGAACCCGGAAGCCACTGTTATGAGGTCGATTAGTATCCCCACTGTCCTATCGGGCGGGTCGGTCGGATATGCGCTGGATTTCGTCGAAATGTGACGTTCCACGGATTCATAACCCTTGAGTGACGGTAGGGGCAGTGAGGTGCATACAAATAGCCCGTAAATTTCCCGGTCGAGCAGAAGGTGTATTTACGGCTCCGCGCAGGGAGGAAACGCGTCGTCGAACACAACGCGATTGTCCGCCATCTGCAGTTCTTCCTGGACGTAGAACTCGCGGGTGATAGCGCCGGATGAATGGCGGAGCGGTTCGACAGCGGCCTCCGCCCGGGAGCAGCCGGACGGGTCGGTCCAGACACACGATGTCTTGCAGGCGAACCCGGCACCGGCCGCGGCCGACAGGACAACACCGCAGGCAACTACCCCAAAGGCAGAGCAAGACACCTCAAGGTTGCTTTGGGAAATGGGTGTTTAGTCGCTGCCAATTCAAAGAGACCTTGATGTCCTTCTCCTGCCGACACGCCCGCAACACCCCGACCCTCAACTCAGTAGGCCCTAACCACGCTTAGAGATGATGGGCCCATAACCCCGGTAGTTACCGAGTGGATCTAGCCGGGAAAGCAAGTATGGCCTACTCGTGACACCCCTTGGGGCGGACCATAGGCTCTACGGCACGGGGAATGGCTAAGAGTGCTGGGGCCACAGACCAGACTATGACCGGACAAGCCCTAGAGCCGCGCCTCAATTAGCGCGACGTCGTTTAATATGCCGCAATTGTCATGAAGTGGTGATGCATTTGTCCCAGCTTCCAATTCCTTCCTCCGGGCTGACCATCAAGTCACCGAGAGCGTCAGTAAGTGTGGCTATTCCAAGCACGGATGAAGCAATGAAGCTTCCGTGGATCATTCGCCGCATGCGCTCGTACGTGGACGAAGTTGTCATCGAAGGGGGGCGCTCCCATGATCACACCGTCGACGATGCTCCGGCGCTGCCCGTCGACGCGGTCCAGGTCCAAAGGGATTTCCTAGGCGCAGGTCAGTCGTGTGGTAGGCCGCAAGCGGGCGCTGGGACCGCAACGCCGGCAATGACATCGCTTGCCGGACTGGCCAGGGGCGCGGTGGATCGGCGCCGTCAAGGTTTCACAGATTGAATGTCGGAAGGACGAAAACATGAGCAACCATAATGCGTATGCGGTTGGACGGCCCTGGCTTGGCGTAAGGCGCGGAGGTGGCCGCTCGGCTGGTCCTCGTCTACGCGGGTCGCGGAATCTGCTCCATGCGCTGCTGGCAGCACTGCTGGCAGCGCTCCTGCTTGCGCTGGGTGTTCTGGCGGCGCCGGTTCCGGCGTCGGCTGCTCCGGGTGACGTTGGGGTTGAGGGTCCGTCGCATTCGGGGACGGGGACGCCGACTGGTACCAAGCGGGCAACGAGTGCGTTGTGGTTCAACGACGGGGCCTGGTGGGGGAACTTGTGGGACACTGCGAGCTCGGATTTTCGTATCTTCCGGTTCAATGGCGCGACGAGCTCGTGGGTCGATACGGGCGTGGCGACGGACACTCGGGCGAACACCCATCATGACGTGTTGTGGGACGGGACGACGTTGTATGTGGCGAGCTATCGGTTCGTCAACGACGGTCTGCCGGCTGAACCGAACTTCCCGACGACTATGCGGCGTTACAGCTACGACCCGAGTAAGAAGACGTACACGCTGCTGAGTTCCAAACAGATCAACAACCAGCGCGTTGAGACCCTGACCATCGACAAGGACTCGACTGGTCGGGTGTGGGCCACGTGGCAGCAGGGGAACCGGATCTATCTGAACGTCACTGACACGGCCGGCGTGGAGTGGGGCACGCCGTTTGCGCATCCTGCGTCGTTGAGCAACGTGTCTGTGGACGACAACTCGGCTCTGATCGCGTTCGACGGGAAGATGGGTGTGCTGTGGAGCCGTCAGGTCGGTGACGCCAGCGACGGCATGTACTGGAGCTCCCACGTCGATGGAGCGTCCAACACCGCCTGGACCACTCCTGTGGCGGCGGTCAAGGGGCAGCGCAGCGGTGATGACCACATGAACTTGAAGTGGCTGGACTCCTCGGGCGGTCGGGTTTTCGCCGCTATCAAGACGTCTTTCACGTCGGCGTCTCAGCCGCTGATCCAGCTGTTGGCGTTCAATGGTTCGACGTGGTCCGTGAACACGATCGCGACTGTGGCGGAGTGCCCGAACCGGGTGCTCGTCTTGATTGATGAGAGTACGCAGAGGCTGCGTACCTTCGCTACGTATCCCAAGCCGAGTGGCACAACGAACGCTGGTGTATGCACCACCTCGGGTGGTGCGATCTACGAGAAGTCCACTCCGCTCGACAACATCAGCTTTACCACCACGAAGACCGCTCGCATTGTGGACGCCGACCAGTATGTCCACAACGTGACGTCGACGAAGCAGAACCTCAACAGTGCGGCGCGGGGCACGGCCAACAGCGGTCTGCTGGTGCTCAGTGATGTGAACGCCACAAGCCGGTACTGGCACTTTTACGAGCCGGGCCCCGGCGGTGGGGGCGGGGATACTACGGCCCCGACCGTGACGGCCACGTCTCCGGCAGCCGGTGCCACTGGTGTGGCGGTGACGGCGAATGTGACGGGGACGTTCTCGGAAGCGATGAATGCGTCGACGGTCACTTCGGGCACGTTCACGCTGACGACCGGGGCGACGACGGTGCCGGCCGCTGTGACATATGCAAACAACGTTGCGACGTTGAACCCGACTGCGGACCTGGCGGCCGGTACGACATACACGGCGACCATCAAGGGCGGCGCCACTGGCGTGAAGGATGCTGCCGGTAACGCGTTGGCGTCGGACCGGACGTGGACGTTCACCACCGCGTCGGCGGGCGGCGGCACGTCGGAGACCGTGACGCTCACGGCCACCGCTGACAGCTATGTGTCGAGCGGGGCGGCGGGGACGAACTACGGCACGAGTGTCATGTTGGGCGTGGACAACAGCCCGGTGGAGGCCACGTACTTGAAGTTCGACCTGTCGGCGTATGCGGGCAGGACGCTGGAAAGTGCGACGTTGCAGCTGCGCAGCGCCGGGAGCGGGTCGATGGGTACGCAGAACGTGAAGCTGGTCGCTGATGACGGCTGGACCGAGGGCGGGATCACGTACACCAACCGTCCGGCGCTCGGCACCGGCATCGCCACGTTCGGCCCGACGACGGCCAACTCCAGCTACAGCGTTCCGCTGACGGTCAGCGGCCTGGCCGGCGAACTCGGCCAGCAGCTCTCTCTCGGGATGGACGCCAACAGCAGCGACGGACTGGACCTCCACTCCAAAGAGGCCGGCAGCACGCTCGCACCCAAGCTGGTGCTCACGCTGAGCGGCGGCGCCGTGCGCACCATCTTCGTCGAGGTTCCGGGCCAGATCGCGGAGAGCGCGCTCACCGAGGTGACCTTCGTGCTCAACGAGCGGCTCAGCGGACTCCCGTTGCGTGAGATCCGGTCGTCGCTGGCCGCTCGGTTGCGCGACACCGGCGCGCAGGGGGGGGCTCGTGAGCTGCTCAACGTCTTCGTGCAGGAGGGCGACCTCCCGGAATCGCCGCTCCTCGCGGAGCGTGCGGGCGATCAGCCCGCGGCCCATCAAGGAGGTCAGGCTCGACGGGTCAGCGACGCCCCACAGCCTCGATCGCTGGTCGCCCCACGTGCGCACGAGACCCCCGACACAGGGGCTCAGCATCACGGTTTCGAGGGTGTCCCCGGGCGCGATGCCCGACGCCGGGTTGTCCATGATGCCCTCACCATCGCGACCGGACATCAGATGCCAGTCTGGTTGGCGCCCCCGGACGGATTCGAACCGCCGACGCCGGCCTTAGGACGGCCGCGCTCTATCCACTGAGCTACGGGGGCGCGGGCTCCATCGTAGCGCGCCCCGCGCGGCGTGCCGCAGGCGAACCGGTGCTGCGGGGCGCGTCAGCGAACGGTGTCGTGGTTGACGTAGGCGAAGATCCGCCACGGATCGGGCCCGACGAGCTGGTACGAGGTCCGGAAGTCGCGCACGACGCTGCCGTCGGCGGCCCGGACGCGCCAGTGGACGGTGGCGAGCGCGGCGCTGTCGCCCTGCTCGAGGATGTCGACGCCCTCGATGTCGGCGGCCACGGCGCCCGAGGCCCGGTAGGCGGCCATGACGCCCGCGAGGTGCGCGACGACCGCGGGGCGGTCCGGCAGCGGGATCGGAACGCCCTTGCGCACAGCCAGGAAGGGCGCCCCGCACATGTCGGCGACGGCATCGGCGTCCGATGCCATGTAGCGCTCGGCGTATCGCTCGAAGAGCTCTGCCACGTCCGCGGTCATAGGTCGCCTCCACTTCGTCCCCGCATCGTAGCGGCCCGGACCCGGCAAAAGGGCTCTCAGGACGACCTCGCCTAGAATGCCTTGGCGATGTCCGTCACCCCCGTGCCCGAGCTGCTGCTGTACACGCGCGACGGCTGCCACCTGTGCGACGACGCGCGCGCCATCGTCCAGGGCCTGCTCGAGGACCGTGCCGCGCGCGGCCAGCGAACCGCCGCCCTGCGCGAGCG
>CALMVY010000274.1 GCA_937873245.1 uncultured Arthrobacter sp.
CAGATTCCGGAGCCGAACCTGACGCAGCAATACCTGCCGCTCCTCAAGTACCACTGCCCCGGCGACTCGAATAAGCCTGCCGGGCTGTACAGCAATTATGCCGCGTGCCAGGGAGGGGGCGTGCCCGAAGAAGCGGCCGAACAGACGACGAACTTGTGGCCGCGGTTGTTGAGCCATACCGGCTCGCCGACCACCACGTTGTCCAGCTTGAAGAACGGCAGGTCGGTGCTGGGTTCCTTGACGAAGACGTCGACGCCGGCTCCGGCGATTTCGCCGGCCTCCAGGGCGGCGTAGAGGGCTTCTTCGTCGACGAGGCCGCCGCGGGCGACGTTGATGACGTACGCGGTGCTCTTCATCTTCTTGAAGGACTCGGCGCCGAGCATGCCGACGGTCTCCGGCGTCTTGGGCATGTGGATGCTGATGAAGTCGGACTGCGCCAGCAACTCGTCAAAGGTCACCAGCTGCACACCGAGCTGGGCGGCCCGGGCAGAGGTGATGTAGGGGTCGTAGGCGAGGATCTTGGTGTCGAAGCCCTTCAGGCGGGCCGCCACCAGGGCGCCGATCCGGCCCAGGCCGATGATGCCGATTTTCTTCTCGAAGAGTTCGATCCCGGTGTACTTGGAGCGTTTCCACTCGCCGTCCTTGAGCGCGGCGCTGGCCTGCGGGATGTGGCGCGCGAGGCTCAGGATGTGGCCGACCGTCAGTTCCGCGGCGGAGACGATGTTCGACGTGGGGGCGTTGACAACCATGACGCCGGCCTGGGTGGCGGCCTTGATGTCCACATTGTCGAGGCCGACGCCTGCACGGGCGATTACCTTGAGGTTCTTCGCGGCGGCGATGGCTTCGGCGTCCACCTGGGTGGCGGAGCGGACCAGGATCGCGTCGACGTCGGCGATCGCAGAGAGCAGCTGGGAACGGTCCGCGCCGTCGGTCTGCCGGATTTCAAAGTCCGGGCCAAGGGCGTCGATCGTGGCGGGCGAAAGTTCCTCAGCGAGGAGTACGACAGGTTTGGTGCTTGTCACCGGTGACCTCTTTAGCTCTCTTGTATTCAGGTGGGGATTTTGGTGAAACGGGTGGTGCGGGTGGTGCTCCACAGCAGGGAAGCCGGACCCCGATAACGGTGTCCGGCTCCCCTGCCGGTCAGTGCCTAGCGGGCCACTGAGCCTTCGGTGTAGTCGTCTTCGTTCTTGATCCAGGAGAACAGCTTGCGCAGTTCGCGGCCGGTGGCCTCGATCGGGTGGTCCTCACCCTTCTTGCGGAGCGCCTTGAACTCGGGGGCGCCGGCGTCCTGGTCATCGATGAAGCGCTTGGCGAAGGTGCCGTCCTGGATGTCCGCCAGGACAGCCTTCATGTTTTCCTTCACGTCCGGGGTGATGACGCGCGGGCCGGAGACGTAGTCGCCGTACTCGGCGGTGTCGGAGACGCTCCAGCGCTGCTTGGCGATGCCGCCTTCAACCATGAGGTCAACGATGAGCTTGAGCTCGTGCAGCACCTCGAAGTAGGCAACCTCGGGCTTGTAGCCGGCCTCGGTGAGGACCTCGAAGCCGTACTGGATCAGCTGGGAGGCTCCGCCGCAGAGGACTGCCTGCTCGCCGAAGAGGTCCGTTTCGGTCTCTTCGGTGAAGGTGGTCTCGATGACGCCGGCACGGGTGCCGCCGATGGCCTTGGCGTAGGACAGTGCCAGCTCCCTGGCCTTGCCGGAGGGGTTCTGCTCGACGGCGATCAGGTCCGGCACGCCCCGGCCGGCCTCGAACTCGCGGCGCACGATGTGGCCCGGGCCCTTGGGGGCAACGAGGGCGACGTCGACGTCGGCCGGCGGCTGGATGTAGCCGTAGCGGATGTTGAAGCCGTGGCCGAAGAACAGGGCGTCGCCGGCCTGCAGGTTCGGGGCGATGTCCTCGGCGTACACGTGGCGCTGGACCTGGTCCGGGGTGAGGACCATGATCAGGTCGGCTTCGGCGACGGCGGCGGCGACGTCGAGGACGCGAAGGCCCTCGGCCTCGGCCTTGGCGCGGGACTTGGAGTCGGCCTTCAGGCCGACGCGGACGTCAACACCGGAATCGCGCAGGCTGAGGGCGTGGGCGTGGCCCTGGGAGCCGTAACCGATGACGGCGACGGTGCGCCCCTGGATGATCGAGAGGTCGGCGTCGTCGTCGTAGAACATTTCAGTCACTGGGGTGTCTCCTTTTGAGTGGATTCTTAGGTGGTGCTTGTCGGTGAAACTTTTGTGGTGTGGTGCTGCGGCAGGCTGGGCGCCGGGTCTCCCCTACGCGCTGCGTAAAGCCCTGTCGCTCATGGAGCGGGATCCCCGCCCAACGGCCAAAGTGCCGGACTGCACGATTTCGCGGATGCCGAAAGGCTCCAGCACTGAGAGCAGTGCCGTGAGCTTTTCCGGGTGGCCCGTTGCCTCAATGACCACCGACTCTGTGGAGACGTCGACCACTGATGCGCGGAACAGGTCTGCAGCCTGGGTAACCTGCAGCCGTGTTGCGGCATCCGCACGTACCTTGACCAGGATGTGGTCACGCTGTACGGAAGATTCGGAGGTGAGCTCGACGATCTTGATCACGTTGACCAGCTTGTTCAGCTGCTTGGTGATCTGTTCGATGAGCTCGCCGTCGGCGTCGACGACGACGGTCATCCGGGACATGCCCGGAACTTCCGTCGGGCCGACGGCCAGGGAGTTGATGTTGAAGGCCCGGCGGGCGAAGAGGCTGGCGACGCGGGTCAGAACACCGGGCTTGTCTTCGACCAGAACGGACAGTGTGTGGCGGGTCATGTTCAGTCCTCCTCTTCCCATTCCGGGGTCATGTTGCGGGCCACCTGGATCTGGTCGTTGCTGACTCCGGCGGGGACCATCGGCCACACCATGGAGTTGGGGCTCACGACGAAGTCAATGACCACGGGGCGGTCGTTGATTTCCAGGGCCTTCTGGATGGTGGCGTCGATGTCCTCGTCGCGGTCGCAGCGGAACGAGGCGCAGCCGTAGGCGTCAGCGAGCTTGACGAAGTCCGGGATCCGGACGGTGTCGTGGCCGGTGTTGAGGTCGGTATTGGAATAGCGGCCCTCGTAGAAGAGGGTCTGCCACTGCCGCACCATGCCCAGCGAGGAGTTGTTGATGATGGCAACCTTGATGGGGATCTTGTTGATCGCGCAGGTGGCCAGTTCCTGGTTGGTCATCTGGAAGCAGCCGTCGCCGTCGATCGCCCACACCACGCGGTCCGGGTTCCCAACTTTGGCGCCCATGGCGGCCGGTACGGCGTAGCCCATGGTGCCGGCACCGCCGGAGTTCAGCCAGGCGTGCGGGCGTTCGTACTTGATGAACTGTGAGGCCCACATCTGGTGCTGTCCCACGCCGGCCACGTACACGCCCTCGGGGCCGGTGAGGGCGCCGATGCGTTCGATCACGCGCTGCGGGGCGCTGAGCCCGTCGTCGGGTTCGGTCCAGCCCAGCGGGTAGGTCTCCTTGAGGTTGTTCAGGAAGGCCCACCAGTTGGTGTAGTCCGGGGTGCCGGCGACGGCGAACAGGGCGCGCAGGGCATCGCTGAGTTCCGGGATGATCTCCTTGACCGAGCCCACGATCGGCACGTCGGCGGTGCGGTTCTTGGAAATCTCGGCCGGGTCGATGTCCGCGTGGATAACCTTCGCGTTCGGGGCGAAGGACTTCAGCACGCCGGTCACCCGGTCATCGAAGCGGGCACCGAGCGTGATCAGCAGGTCCGACTGCTGCAGGGCGGTCACGGCCGAGACCGTGCCGTGCATGCCCGGCATGCCGACGTGCTGCGGGTGCGAATCCGGGAAGACGCCGCGGGCCATCAGTGTGGTGACCACGGGGGCGCCGGAGAGTTCCGCGAGCTCCAGCAGTTCGGCCGAGGCGTGCGCCTTGACCACGCCGCCGCCCACGTAGAGCACTGGCTTGCTGGCCGCCGCGATGAGCCGGGCGGCTTCGCGGACCTGCTTGTTGTGGCCACGGAGCACCGGGTGATAGCCGGGCAGGTCCACCTTCGGCGGCCAGGAGAAGGTCATCTGGCCCTGCTGGGCGTCCTTGGCGACGTCCACCAGGACGGGGCCCGGGCGCCCGGTCGAGGCAAGGTGGAATGCCTCGGCCATCACGTGCGGGATGTCGTTGGGGTCGGTCACCAGGAAGGAGTGCTTCGTGATCGGCATGGTGATGCCGACGATGTCCGCTTCCTGGAAGGCATCGGTGCCGATGACCCCGCTGGAGACCTGGCCGGTGATGGCCACCATCGGCACGGAGTCCATGTGGGCGTCCATGATGGCGGTAACGAGGTTGGTGGCGCCCGGACCCGAGGTGGCGATGCAGACGCCGACCCGTCCGGTAACCATGGCGTAGCCTTGCGCGGCGTGGCCGGCTCCCTGTTCGTGACGGACCAGAACGTGGTTCATTTTGGAGGCCATCAGAGGGTCGTAGGTGGGCAGGATCGCGCCACCGGGCAAACCAAAAATATCCTCAACGCCGAGTTCTTCGAGCGCGCGGACAATTGCTTGTGAACCGGTCATCACCGTCGGGGGTACGACGTTGTTCGGTCCGAGGACAGGAGAGACGGCAGCAGTGTCGACGCCGGCGTCGGCCGGACGGTCGACGCGTTCAGGAGCCTTGGGGGCTCCAGCGGACTTTGTGGCCATCAGCGAGGGGCTGATCGGCGATCCTTTGCTCATCGGACTCTTCCTTAGTGGATCTTCGGGGGGATCTTCGGTGATCGTGGAACTGCTGGTACTGCATGATGCTGGTGTTGCCGGTGGTGCGGAAATAAAAAAACCCCTCAGCCTGACGGCTCTTCGAGGGGTTTGCGCGTGACGGTTCGTTACCAGTTGCGGCTATGGAGCCACGCGCTTGGTAAGTACGACGGAGACGCCTGCAGTGACGCCAGCGGTAACGAATGCGATCATGCGTTCAGTTTTCCCTCTTAGTAAGACACGTGTCAACGAGCCTGCGCCCTGTCTCACTATTTGGACCTCATTGTCCGCCTGCTGGGATCCGGGAGGCGGCGCGGACCGCCTCCCGGATCCGGAATCACCCACAGTAGGCGCCCGTGGAGGCGCTGTGGACGAGCTTGGCGTACTTGGCGAGCACACCCTTGGTGAACTTGGCCGGGAGCGGTTCCCAGCCGACCTTGCGCGCTTCGAGCTCCGCCGCGTCGACCAGGAGGTCGAAGGTGCGGGCGGCGATGTCAACACGGATCCGGTCGCCGTCCTGGACGAAGGCGATGGGGCCGCCGTCGACGGCTTCCGGGGCGACGTGCCCGATGCACAGGCCGGTGGTTCCGCCGGAGAAGCGGCCGTCGGTGAGCAGCAGCACGTCCTTGCCGAGGCCCGCGCCCTTGATGGCGCCGGTGATGGCGAGCATTTCGCGCATGCCCGGGCCGCCCTTGGGGCCTTCGTAACGGATGACGACGACGTCGCCGGCCTGGATCCGGCCGTTGTCGAGCGCATCCAGGGCGCCCTGCTCGCGTTCGAACACGCGGGCCGTGCCCTCGAAGACGTCGGCGTCGAAGCCGGCGCTTTTCACGACGGCGCCTTCGGGGGCCATGGTGCCGTGCAGGATCGTGATGCCGCCGGTCTTGTGGATCGGGTTGTCCATGGCGCGGAGGATCTTGCCGTCCAGGTCCGGCGGGTTGATCGCCGCGAGGTTTTCCGCGACGGTCTTGCCGGTGACGGTGAGGCAGTCGCCGTGCAGCAGGCCGGCGTCGAGCAGCGCCCGCATGATGACCGGCACGCCGCCGATCTTGTCGACGTCGGTCATGACGTAGCGGCCGAAGGGCTTGAGGTCGCCCAGGTGCGGGATTTTGTCGCCGATCCGGTTGAAGTCGTCCAGGGTCAGCTCGACCTCCGCCTCGCGGGCGATCGCGAGCAGGTGCAGCACCGCGTTGGTGGAACCGCCAAAGGCCATGGTCACGGCGATCGCGTTCTCGAACGCCTTCTTGGTCATGATGTCGCGGGCGGTGATGCCCTTGCGCAGGAGGTTCACCACGGCCTCGCCGGACTTGCGGGCGAATTCGTCGCGGCGGCGGTCCGCGGAGGGCGGGGCGGCCGAACCGGGGAGGGACATGCCCAGCGCTTCGCCGATGCAGGCCATGGTGTTGGCGGTGTACATGCCGCCGCAGGCGCCTTCGCCCGGGCAGATCGCCTTTTCGATGCGGGTCAGGTCTTCCATGCTCATTTTGCCGGCGGCGCAGGCGCCCACGGCCTCGAAGGCATCGATGAGGGTGACTTCCTTTTCGGAGCCGTCCTCCAGCTTGAC
>CALMVY010000275.1 GCA_937873245.1 uncultured Arthrobacter sp.
CCACGGTCACCGTGGTGCATAACGGCCCGCATCCGCTGGGCCGCAACATCGACCGCGGCGGCGCGGTCCTCGCCGCTTCGCTGCGGAACTGCGGCGTGCGGGTGGCCGGCAACGCCCGCTCCACCGGCGTCGAACACAATGCTCCCGACGGCGGCTTCTCGGCACTGCTGCTCGATGACGGCTCCGCGATCGACGGCGACCTGCTGGTGCTCTCGTGCGGGGTCCGGCCGCGGACCGAGCTGGCGGAAGGCTGCGGGCTCTCCACCGGCGCCGGGATCCTGGTGGACCATAGGCTGCGGGCGCACCACGAGCCGCACATCTTTGCGATCGGCGACTGCGCGGAGGTCCGCTGCCCGGATCCGGAATGCGTCGAGTGCCGGACCGCCCGCGGACCGTCCGGGCTGGTGGGCCCGGGCTGGCGGCAGGCGGAATGGCTTGCGGAATACCTCACGCTGCTGGCCACTGGGTCTCCGGAGGCCGGGGTGTTGCTTCCCTTGGCGGCAGAATTGCCGGGCGTGGTGGTGCTGAAGGCCAGGGGCATGAACATGGCCGTGGCCGGGGATGTTTCCGCCGATCCGTGGGACGAGGAGGCTTTGACTGCCGGCGCCGTGAATGGCAGGGCCAGGCTGCAGATCGCGCAGTGGGCCGATCCCGAGCACGGCCGCTACGTCAAGATGACCACCCGCGCGGGGGTACTTGAAGGCCTGGTGGCCGTGGGCATGCCGCGCACTGCGGCGGAGTTGGTGCAGCTGTTCGAGCGCGGCGCGGAACTGCCGGCGGACCGGTCCCTGCTGCTGCGCCTTGACGGGCCGGACCAGGTTGCGGCTGCCGGCGCCGGTGACCCGGAGCGCACTGTGTGCCGGTGCGCCGGGGTGAGCGGGACCAAGATCGCTGATGCCGTGGCAGACGGCTGCGGGACGGTGGCCGAGGTGTCAGGGGCCACCCGCGCCGGGACGGGCTGCGGCGGCTGCCATGACGACATCAAGGGGATCATCGAGAAGCACTTTCAGGGGGCCGTAGCCTGACACCGGTCGCCGGGGGTCGTAGCCCCAATCGCCTCTGCCGCCGTCTCGGGCACGGAAGCCACGGCCGGGACTGCAACGCAAAAGGCCCCGGAACCGTTGCGGTTCCGGGGCCTTCCGGGCCGGCTACTTGTTCTTGTTGGCCTTGCCCGGGTTCTCGGCCTTCGGGGCCGGAACCGCCTTGACGGACGCGCCCCCGCCGTAGGACGGCGTTGCGGGAGTGGCGGCATGAGCGCTGCGGTGTTCTGCCGCGTTGGCCTGGCCGGCGGCGCGCTTGGCGGCGGCGTTCTGGTGTGCCCAAGCGGAGTTGCCCGCGGGCACAGGAACAACCGGAGCCGGATCCACCGGCGCAGGTTCCTCAGGAGCAGGTTCGACCGGAGCCGGATCTTCCGGCGCGGGCTCAACCGGTGCCGGCTCCACGGGCGCGGGCTCAATGGGTGCCGGCTCTTCCGGTGCAGGCTCCACAGGCGCGGGCTCGACCGGAGCTGGTTCGACCGGAGCCGGGTCTTCCGGCGCAGGCTCTACCGGTGCAGGCTCGATCGGATCGACCGTCTCGGCCGGGGCCTCGGACACCACGGACACGGGCTCGGTGGCTTCCGCAGTGGCAGCCATGGCTGCACCGCCGCCGACTGCGACGACTGAGGCTACGGCAACGGCCTTGGTGGTGGTGCCGAGGGCACCGATAAGGGAGAAGAATCCTGCCATGAGAGGCCTTTCGGGAAAGGGGGTGCGGTTATCCGGAGGCCGTCCTAGACGGCCAGCCGGGCGCTACGTTACGGCAGGGAAATGCCTCAGGCGGGCGGGGTGGGTCGATCCTGCGGAATTGCTGATCAGAAACTGCCCTGGCGGACACAGACGCCCGGGACTACCCGCGAAGCGGGCCTTTCTCCCCTTGGCCAGCCCCCGCGACCGGCGTGTACTGAACCTAGGTTCGGCCCATCCCCAGGAGGCACCCCATGAACGTCCCCATCATCCTGGCCCTTGCCGCAATCGTTGTGGTCGCCGTCGTTATGGTCATGACGCGGGAAAAGGATCCACAGCAGCGCGCCACGGCGCTGCAGCGCGCCGGGGCCGCCGTCATGGCCGTGTTCACAGTCCTCGCGGGCGTCTTCATTGCCGGCTATGCACTGCAGGATCCGGGTGGAAATACCGGGTTGCTTATCACCGCCGCGTGGGTGCTGCCGATGCTCATCCTCGCCGTCGCGGCCTGGTTCTGGCCGGCCCCCACCGCTCCCCTGCTGCTCGCCCTCACGGCCTCCTTCATCGCGGCGTGCGTGTGGCTCGCCTTTGACCCCGCCGCGCTGCGGGAATTCATCAGCGAGAACGGACCGGTGATCGCCGTCAGCGTCGTCGCCCTGTCCTTTCCGGCCGCCGTCCTTGGCCTGAAACGGACCGCGCTGGCCGGCTGGATGCTCGTGGCCCTGGGCGCACTGCCCCTCCTGATCACAGTCATCGGAAGGACGGGTCCGGTCGCATCACTCGCCGCGGCAAGCGTGGTCCCCCTGATCGCAGGAATCGCCTATCTCGTCTCCGCCCGGATGGCGAGTGGAAGCACCACTCCGGGGCATGAACGCGCAGCCGCGGCGTAGAAGCGCGTGGACATCTGCGCGTCACAGGAATCGGGCCAGGAACCGATGGCGGGTAGCATCGGGCCCATGAGCGCCGACGACGACGACATCACCGACGAGCTACTGACCGACTCCGCGAAGCTGACCGGGCTGAGCCTCGAACTCCTGGGTCTTGACCCGCACCCGGATGACATGACTCCGGAGCAGCGGCTTCAGTTCGATCCGGAAGACCTGGCCGAAATGGCCGCCGTCGCGCCGGAGGAACGTCAAAAAGCCGTGGGCCAGACGCGCCTGCTGGCAGGCCTGCTGTGGAACTCATCGGGCATCCTCATCGACCAGCTCTTCCGCGATCTGGGAACGCTGAGCGAACTGGACGACGTCACCTCGTCGGACATCGCCGGGACCTCGGTCTTGTCCTCGCTGCCGCCGCAGTTTGCCGCCAGCTACGACGCGAAATTCACCCAGAAGTTCATCGTGGTCGCCTCCGACGTCACGGCATCGCTGGCGCGGGGCTGGACCGCCCCCGGCTGCCTCGCCGCCGAACTCGCCGTCCGCTGCCTGCTCGACCAGGCGGAAATCACCGAGGACATCTACGAACTTGACCTCCCGGACGACTGGCGGGCCCAGGTGGAGGAAGTCCTGTTGGAGGACGCGGACAGTCAGGCGCTGTACTCGGACAACGTCGACGTTCTGGAGGACGACGCCGACCGGCTCGGCTTCGAGCACTGGTTCACACCGCTCTCGCCGGGCGACACGGTCCCGCCGTACGCGTGCTCCTGAGCCCGCACCGGCTTCGGATTGCTGTTTCGCAGACCTACTTCTGGCCAGCCGGCCTGGCCAGCCACGCCAGATAGTCCTCGGTAAAGCGCTGGACGCCGTCCCACTCGGTGTAGACGTAGTCCCGGGTGGTGTCCGTGTCCTGGGAGCCCTTGTCGCTGGCAATCTTCTTCATGAGGCGCTTCTTGATGAAGCCGTAGTGGGTGTAGAGCAGCGCACCGGCAAACAACCCGACATGCGCCGGCCGCCACCCCGTCTCGTCCTCGAACTTTGCCACGTAGCCCTCGGCGTTTTCCGCGTCGCCGTGGGCGGCCAGACTCACCGACACCAGTGCTGACTGGAGCCGCTCGAGTTCTCCGCGGTTCTTCTTTACAAAGTCCGTAACGTGCCCCTCGTGCTTGCCCATATGCACGGACGCCGCGACGATGACGCCGTCGTATCCCGCCGGAAGGGTGTCCCCCGAGCGTTTGAGGTCCGCCGTCTCTGCCTGGTGTCCGTGGGCCCGGATCAATTCGGCTATGTACTCCGCGATCTGGGCTGTCTGTCCTTCGACGGTGCCGTATGGGATGTAAATGTTGGCCATGGTCCAGTGTGTTCGCGCCCGTAGCGGCAGATGTAGGGCCGAATGTCACGGGAGTCCGAAGCACCGGGGATTCACGTGTGTTTCGCCGTGTGATGCCGCAACACTGCGGTTGTCAAGGGATTTACTGCGCCCACTGATAGTTGCCTGTGAGAACGAGTAGCGCGGTCCGCCACAGCAGGTAGCCCGGGCCAGGAGTCCAAGTGCCACCTCGTGGCGCGCGCCGGGGAAATCAGGGTAGCGCCTACTCGGGTGGGCCCGGAGAATCACAAATATGTTTTGAGGGTCCGAGCGAATGCCACTCAGGGGGACCCAAAAATGCGCAAATTCTGCCGCTCACTTCTGCCCAAATATAGGGGCAAAACCGATGCCGATCCCGGTGTCAATCCCACCCGAAATCACATGTCGGGCAAATCTGGCCAGCCTTGGGAGTTGACGTGGTAGCGGCCGTGCAGGGCTTCAGCGCCCCCGCAGCACTGCCCCTGATCCCGGACCTGTCCCAGTTCCAGGTCTACCTGCCGGTCGCTTTGGCCGGCCTGGTGGTCTGGGCGCTCTGGCTGTACCGGGTGGTCTTGTCCAGGAAGGCCCGTCCCACCGTCAACGACTTCTCGACCACCACCTCGGTTGTTGTCCCGTCCTTCCACGAGGACCCGGACATCCTGATGCAGTGCCTTGAGACCTGGCTGGTCCAGGCGCCGTCGGAGATCATCATCGTCCTCGACGTCAAGGACACGGAGGCCTACGAGCGGCTCATCGCCCGCGACGAACCCACGGTCCGCCCGATCCTGTTCCGCCACGCCGGAAAGAGGTCGGCGCTGAGCAGGGGCATCCGGGAAGCCACCGGTGAAGTCCTCGTGCTGGTCGACTCGGACACGTCCTGGGAACCCGGTCTCCTCGCCGCCGTGCAGATGCCGTTCGCGGACCCGCTGGTCGGCGGCGTGGGAACCCAGCAGAACGTCTACCAGCGGACCAGCAGCGTCTGGCGCCGGATTGCAGACTGGCTGGTCAACCTGCGCTACTACGATTACGTTCCCGCGATGGGCGCTGCCGGCGCGGTGGCGTGCCTGTCCGGACGGACGGCCGCCTACCGGCGTTCCGTCGTGCTTCCGCTGCTGCCGAACCTTGAAGACGAATTCTTCCTGGGCCGTCGCTGTATCGCCGGCGACGACGGGCGGCTCACCTGGCTCGTGCTCGCCGCAGGCTTCAAGACCGTGCACCAGTCCACGGCCCGGGCCATATCGATGTTCCCGAACACCTTCAGCGCCTTCATCAAGCAGCGCGTGCGCTGGAGCCGGAACTCCTACCGGTGCTACATCACGGCGATCCAGAAGGGGTGGCTGTGGCGGGTGCCGTTCGTCACCAAGGTGACGGTGCTCCAGATCCTGCTGACGCCCGTGACCATGGGGGTCACCATCGGCTACCTGCTCTTCAGCCGCTTGGAGGTAACAGGTCTCGGAATCACCCTGGCGATCGGCTGGCTGCTCCTGGGCCGCGGCATCCGCGGATGGTCCCACCTGTCCCGCCATCCGTGGGAGATCTTCCTCCTGCCGCTGCTGGCGGTCATGGTCGTGCTGATCGCGCTGCCCATCAAGACTTACGCCCTCTTCACCATGAACAAGCAGGGCTGGCTCACCCGGACCGACAACCAGACCGGCGGCGCCGGCCAGACATCATCGACGCTCACCACGGCGGAGGCAAAATGAAACACCTGAGCAAAGCCGCCGTCCTTTCCCTCGGGGTGCTGCTGGCCACCGCACCGGTCGCAGCGGCCTCGGGCCCGGACCGGCAGGCCGCGGCACCGGCCGCCGTGTCGCAGGCCGTGTCGCAGGCGGTGTCCCAGGCCGCCAATGACCCCTCCGACCTCACCCCCGAAGTGACGGACGGCAGCAACTACACCGGCGACCCGACCAACGAAGCGGCCCTGGTGGCAAGCGAGGACCAGCGCCTCATCCAGGTCCGCACCCAGGCATCGATCGCACGCTGGACAGGCTCCAGCCTCAACGTTCCCTACCGGGTCGCCTCAGGAACGGGCTACACGCTGGTCCTGACCGCCCGCACCAAGGACTACACCATGGATGACCTGTTGTCCCTCGCGCCCAAGACGTTCGTCAGGCAGCCTGACGGCAGCTACCTGCTGAGCGAGAACATCGTCATCGAATCCGGCGCCACGCTGACCTTGAGCAGTTCCATGCTGCTCACCATCAGGATGTTCAGCTCGGCGCAGAAATTCGTCTCGATCGTCAACTACGGCGGCAGGCTGAACGTTGCAGGCAGTGCCACGGCGCCGGTCAAGATCACCAGCTGGGACGTCGACTACAGCACACCACGCCAGATCACCGACAACGGCCGCGCCTACGTCAGGTCCATCGGCGGCACGGTGTCGATCGAGCATGCGTCATTCGAGTCGCTGGGATTCTGGAGCGGCAGAACCGGAGGCCTCTCCATGACAGGATCCGACCGCCCCATCACAGGGGCGATCAGCGCTTCCGGGGCAGCGCTGGCCAAGCATCATTCCAAGAACAGCAAATACCCGGAGGTTGAAAAGGACGCCGCGGGCGAGCCGGCTCCGGGCGCTGTTCTGCCCAGTGACATCATCCCCGCGCTGGAGGGCGAGGCCACGAATTCGGATTTCAGCTACGTGACCGCCTCGGTCGTGAACACGCAGATCACGGACAACGTCTATGGGGTGTTCCTGGCCAACGCTGTGGGCGTCAGCATCCACAATGTCACCGCCGAGCGGAGCCGAATGGACGGTTTCGTGCTGCACCGAAACGTCTCGAACGCGACCATCGTCGACTCCACCGCGCGTCACAGCGCGGTGGACGGGTTCCGGCTCTCCCGCTCCATCCGGTCTGTCCGGCTCGACACAGACAAGGCCGAAAACAACGGCCGCGACGGAATCTATATCGATGGCCGTGCCCTGGCGACGGGTCCGTCCGCTACCGGCACCTCCATCAGCTCGCACGGCAACGACGTGGTGGTCATCAACAGCACCATGACGGGCAACGCCCACTACGGGCTTGAGATCCGGGGCGGGCGAAACACCACGGTCCGCTCGAACACCATCTCGGACAGCCAGATGGGCATTGTCGTCCAGGACGCAGCCTCGGGAGTGACGGTCGACGACAACCACTTGAGCAATCTCGCTACGCAGGCCATCGCCCTCCGGGACGGCGTCACGGGAGGCAAGATCACCAACAACACCGTCTCGAACAGCGTCGTCGGCGTGTACCTTCGCGATGCCGCCGCCGATGTGGAAAGCAACCGCTTCACCAACATGAGCAACCACGGCATCTCGGCCCTGGGCGCGGCGGAGATCAGCGTGAGGTCGAACATCGTCTCCGGCAGCGGTCCGAGCGCCGTCGACCTCAAACGGGCCACCAACGCCACGACGTCCCACAACACCACCAGCGAGTGGACGGTGACCAAGCCGTTCTGGCAGATGGTGGTCTCCTTCTTTCAGCCGCTCACCATCCTGTGGACGGTCCTCGGCCTGATTCTCGTGTTTACCGCCCTGCGGGGACGGCGGCTCAAGCGGACCATCCGGCACCCGTACGCGGACCAGGCGCCCATGAGCACCTTCACCGACCTGGACCCCTTGCAGGTCCGTCCGGATTCGCTGGGACCGGCAGCCTCTGCGGCCTCACCTGATGTGTCCGAAAGGCCCCGCGGACGCAGGTCCGCGGATGAGGACCGGGCACAGGCAGGCACGTTCCGGCCGGCTGAAGGCGCCCACGCGGAAGCTGCGTTCTCATGATCCCGCGCACAGCCGTGCCGTGGATCATCGCCACCGTCATGACCGTCGTCGCCCTGGTCGCCGTCATCGGAGGCATCGCCGTCGCCGCGCGCACGGCGCCGCCGCCGGCGGCGGCGGGTGAATCGCCCAGCGGCACAATCGCTGTCACGGCGGCACCCGCCGCAACCGCCTCGCCCACCCCGGACGACAGCCCCGAGGACACCGAGGAGACCGACGACACCGGTACCTCCGGGTCGGCCTCGTCCCGGTCGGCGTCATCAAAGGACAAGGTGGACCGGGACGCCGAAATGAGCCAGAGCGCACGCGACGCCCGCCCCGGCGCCGGACCGCTCCCCTCCGACCAGGCCGTCTCGTGCCCGGCCGCCGCCACGAAGGTTACGACGGCGGCAGAACTGACGGAGGCGCTGGCCGACGCCAAACCCGGAGACGCCATCCACCTGGCCGACGGTATCTACTCCGGAAGATTCACCGCCACGAACTCCGGGACGGCCGCACAGAAGATCTACCTCTGCGGAGGCCGCGGGGCAGTGCTCGACGCCGGCAGCACAGACAAGGGATACGCCTTCCACCTCGACGGCAGCAGCTACTGGGTGCTGTCCGGATTCACCATCCGCAACGGACAAAAAGGGATCATCGCGGACTCCAGCACGGGCTCCGTCATCCAGAACCTCGCCGTCACCAACATCGGGGACGAAGCCATCCACCTGCGGACGAACTCCAGCAGCAACCTCATCATCGGCAACACCATCAGCGGCACCGGCAACCGCAATAAGAAGTTCGGCGAAGGGATCTACATCGGCACCGCCGTCAGCAACTGGTGCACCTACACCTCCTGCCTCGCGGACCAGAGCAACTACAACATCATCGCCGGCAATGCCATCGCCGGAACCACCTCCGAGAGCATCGACATCAAGGAGGGAACCGTAGGCGGCGTCGTCAAGGGCAACCGCTTTGACGGCGCGGGAATGACAGCCGCATCCGCCTGGGTGAACGTCAAGGGCAACGCCTGGACCATCGATTCCAACCACGGCGAGAACTCTCCCGAGAACGGCTATGAAACCCACAACATCCTCCAGGAATGGGGGGACTTCAACCTCTTCACCAACAACTCGGGCGCCGTGGACGGGTCCGGTTATGGCATCGCCAGCTGGCCCGCCGTGCACAACACCGTCGCCTGCTCCAACACCCTCACCGGCGCAGCCAGGGGCGTCAGCAACATCGAATGCACGAACCCATGATCCACCACACCAACCCCGCACACACTTCCTCCAACGAAAGGTCGGCCATGTCTCAGCCCACCAGCACCACTGCCCCCGTATCCGCCATCAACCACCACCCCAACATCACCGTCATCGGCACCGGCTACCTCGGCGCAACCCACGCCGTCTGCATGGCCCTGCTTGGCTATGACGTGGTTGCACTCGACGTGGACGCGGCCAAAATCGCACAGCTCTCCAGCGGACACCTCCCGATTTTCGAACCGGGACTGGAAGAAAAGCTGCGGGAGGTCCTGGCCTCGGGGAAACTGCGGTTCACCACCGATGTGAGCGCAGCAGCGGAGCACGGCGACGTCCACTTCATCTGCGTGGGAACGCCGCAGTCCAAGGGCTCCGACGCCGCGGACCTCAGCTACGTCGATGCGGCCGTCACCAGCCTGGCCCGCGAACTGCGCCGCAAGTGCCTGATTGTCGGGAAGTCCACCGTGCCGATGGGCACGGCGGCCCGGCTGACGGCCCTCGTCCACGAGGTCGCCCCCGCCGGGTCCCTCGTGGAACTGGCCTGGAACCCGGAATTCCTGCGCGAAGGGTACGCGATCAAGGACACGCTCGAACCGGACCGGCTGGTCTTCGGAACGCAGTCGGCGTGGGCGCGTGAACAGCTTGCCGCCTGCTACACCTCCATCATCGCGGCGGGAACCCCCGTCGTCGTCACGGACCAGGCCACGGCGGAACTCGTCAAGGTCGCCGCCAACTCCTTCCTGGCCACGAAGATCTCCTACATCAATGCCATGGCGGAAATCTGCGAAACCACGGGGGCCGACGTCAGCGAACTGGCCACGGCACTGTCCTACGACTCCCGGATCGGCGGAAGGTTCCTCAAGCCGGGGCTTGGCTTCGGCGGCGGGTGCCTGCCCAAGGACATCCGGGCCTTCGCCCACCGGGCCGAGACGCTCGGCGTCGGACAGGCTGTTTCCTTCCTCCGCCAGGTCGACGCGATCAACCAGAGGCGGCGCCAGCGCACCGTGGACCTCGTCCGTGAGCTCAACGGCGGCGAGCTGGCCGGGGTCAAGGTCGCCGCCCTGGGCGCAGCGTTCAAGCCGAATTCGGACGACATCCGGGACGCACCCGCGCTGGATGTGGCCCGCATGCTCCACGACGCCGGCGCGATCGTTTCCGTCTACGATCCGGCCGCGATGGCCAACGCCCGCCGCAGCTACCCGGACCTCAGCTACTCGGGTTCGCTCGAGGAAGCCGTAGCGGGCGCCAACGTCGTGGTGCTGCTCACGGAGTGGGACGAGTTCCGGAACGCCGACCCCGTCCGGCTGGCAGAGCTCGTGGACACCAGGTTCATTGTGGATGGCCGGCACGCCCTCGATGCGGACGCCTATCAGGTAGCCGGCTGGGACTACCGGGCCCTTGGCCGCCCCGTCCGCGCAGGGCTGGTCACGGTGATGGACTTCGAGGCCGCCGAAGCAGGGTTGGAGGTGGCCGCCAGCTGACAAGTCTGTACCCACCCCTCAACGGTGGCCACGGCCGCCAGCCCGGAAGGACTGGCGGCCGTGGCAACCCGAACAGTCAGGAGCCACACATTGACTTCACCAGAAGTCCCGGATATCGGGCTGATTGCCTACCGGGAAGCAATGAGCATGGACGCCGCCGGCGTCGTCCGGGCACTGAGCGAGCTGCTCGGCGTCAGGCTCGTCGCCTATATCGGCTCGGTCAAGGAAGCCCGCGCCGTGCGTCAGTGGTCAGCCCGGGAACGGACGCCCGCGCAGCCCGTCATCAAACGGCTCCGGGACACTTACCAGATCGCCCGTTTGCTCAGTGAAACGCAGTCGCCCGAAGTCGTCCAGGCCTGGTTCCAGGGCATGAATCCCCTGCTGGGGGATTTGGCACCCGCCCGCCTGCTGCGCGACAGCGAGAGCGATGAAACCGCCCACCGGGTCCTCGCGTCCGCGCGTGACTTCGTGGCCGCCACCACCCTGACCTTTCCGGGCACCCCCGCCCCTCCCCGCACCGCCCTCGCCACCGACCCAAGCATCGCAAGGAGACTTCATGCGTAAGGCAGTCATACCCGCCGCCGGGCTGGGAACCCGGTTCCTGCCCGCCACCAAGGCCATGCCCAAAGAAATGCTTCCACTCGTTGACAAACCGGCCATCCAGTATGTGGTGGAGGAGGCCGTCCGGGCAGGGCTGACGGACATCGTCATGATCACCGGGCGGAACAAGCGGCCGCTGGAAGACCACTTCGACCGCGAGCCGTCCCTTGAACAGGCCTTGGAGCGCAAGGGCGATCACGCAAAGCTGGCCGCCGTCCGTGCGTCCTCGTCCCTGGCGGACATTCACTACGTCCGCCAGGGGGACGCGCTGGGGCTGGGCCATGCGGTGCTCCGCGCCCGGCGGCACGTCGGACACGAGCCGTTTGCCGTGCTCCTGGGAGACGACCTCATCGATGAGCAGGATGACATCCTCGGCACCATGGCCATGGTGCAGGCTGCGACGGGAGGCTCCGTGGTGGCCCTTATGGAAGTGGAGCCTTCCGAGATCAGCGCCTACGGGTGCGCCGACGTCGTCCCGTCACCCGGAGGCGAGGGGTTTCTGCGCATCGCGGGGCTGGTCGAGAAGCCGGAGGCGGCCGACGCACCGTCCAACCTCGCGGTGATCGGCAGGTATGTGCTGCATCCCCGGGTGTTCGACGTCCTCGCCGAAACTCCCCCGGGCCGCGGAGGGGAGATCCAGCTCACGGACGCCTTGCAGACCCTGGCCCGCGCGGAAGGCCCGGGTGCGGGAGTCTACGGCGTGGTCTTCCGCGGACGTCGGTTCGATACCGGGGACAAACTCAGCTACCTCAAGGCGGTGTTCACCCTCGCCGTCGAACGCGAGGACGTCGGCCCCGGACTGCGTGACTGGCTCGCCGGGATGCTGGCTCCGCTGCCCTGAGCGGCTGCGAAGGCGGGTCCCGGCCGCCGCCGGGACCCGCCGGAGTCTACATGTGGACGTGCAGGCGCCGGGCCGCTTCGGAAATGGACCCGCTCAGCGACGGGTACACCGTGAAGGTGCTGGCGACGTCGTCGACGTGCAGTTTCTGCGTGACCGCGAGGGAGATCGCGAAGATCAGTTCGGAGGCGTTCGGGCCCACCACAACACCGCCGATCACGGTGCCGGAGCCCTTCCGGGCGAAGATCTTGATGAAGCCGTCCCGGTGGTTGCGCATTTTGGCGCGGGCGTTGCTGCGCAGCGAGAGCTTCACGACGTCGGCCTGGTACTTGCCGGACTCGATCTCGGCCTCGGAGACGCCCACGTTCGCGATCTCGGGCGAGGTGAAGATGTTGGATGCCACCTGGTGCAGCTTCAGCGGGGTGACACTGTCGCCCAGGAAGTGCGCGATCGCAATCCGGCCCTGCATCGCCGCCACGGACGCGAGCGCCAGCACGCCGGTGCAGTCGCCGGCGGCGTAGATGTTCGGCGCGGTGGTGCGGGAGACGCCGTCGACCTTGATGTGGCCGCTCTCGGTGAGCGCCACTCCGGCCTCCTCGAGACCGATCCCGGCAGTGTTGGGGATGGACCCGACGGCGACCAGGCAGTGGCTGCCGGTGACCTGGGAACCGTCGCCGAGGGTGACGATGACGCCGTCGGCGGTGCGCTCCACGGTTTCGGCACGGGCGCGGGAGAGAACCTTGACGCCGCGGCGTTCGAAGACGCCTTCAAGGACCTCTGCGGCGTCGGTGTCCGAGCCGGGCAGCACCCGGTCGCGGCTGGAAATCAGGGTGACCTTGGAACCGAGTCCGTTGTAGGCGGAGGCGAACTCCGCGCCGGTCACGCCGGAACCGACCACGATCAGGTCCTCGGGAAGCTCGTCCATGTTGTAGATCTGCGCCCAGTTCAGGATCCGGACGCCGTCCGGGCGGGCCGTGGGCAGCTCGCGGGGGTGGGCGCCGACGGCCAGCAGGATCGCATCCGCCTCGATGATTTCCGCGCCGTCGGCCGTGAGGACCTCAATGGTGTGGTTGTCCAGCATTCTGCCGGAGCCAAGCATGATCCGGACGTCCTGGTTCTCCAGGCCCTTCTGGATGTCGGCGGACTGCTGCCGGGCCAGCCGCAGCAGGCGGTCGTTGATGTGCTTGAGGTCCGCGCGCATGGTCGGGGTGCAGTCGCCGCCGTCGAGGTCGAACTTGACGCCCAGCTCGCCGGCCTCGCCGACGCGGGTCATCAGGTCCGCCGTCGCAATCAGGGTCTTGGAAGGCACGACGTCGGTCAGCACCGCGGAGCCGCCGAGCCCCGCCCGTTCGATGATGGTGACCTTCGCGCCGGCTGAAGCGGCGACCATGGCGGCTTCGTAGCCGCCGGGCCCTCCGCCCAGGATTGCGATGCGGGGTGAGCTGAAATCGGGATGCGTAGTCACAATCAGCCATTGTCCACCATCCGGACCGGCACCACCAAGAATCCGGACCCGCACCGCACCCGCCCCCACACACGCGCCCTGCTGGGCAGCGCGCCGCGGGCAGGATAACTTGTACCGGTGAGTACAACAGAATTCCTGAACACGGACCCCTTCGACGCCGCCCGCGACGCCGCCGCCTATATCGCCGAAGAGACTGGTATCGACGCGCACGACGTCGCCCTGGTGCTCGGATCGGGCTGGGGCGACGCCGCCGGGCTGATCGGCGAGACCACCGCCACCCTCACCGCCGACGAAATTCCCGGCTTCTCCTCCCCCTCGGTGGTGGGCCACGTCGGCACCATCCGCTCGGTGCTGACCAGGGAGGGCAAACGCGCCCTGGTCCTGGGCGCACGCACCCACTACTACGAGGGCAAGGGAGTCCGCGCCGTCGTCCACGGCGTGCGCACCGCCGCGGCGGCCGGCTGCAAGACCCTGGTCCTGACCAACGGCTGCGGCGGCCC
>CALMVY010000276.1 GCA_937873245.1 uncultured Arthrobacter sp.
AGGGTCGCCAGGACGTGCTCGCCCAGCCCCGGTGCCGTATCCACGACGACGTACTTGAACTCGCTGGCCAACTGATTGATGAGACGACCCACGTGGTCGGCCGTGATGTAGTCCGATTCCGCGGGGGTGCGCGGTGCGCACAAGGCGTAAATTCCGGCAGGGTGGACAGCCAGATAAGCCTTAAGCACCATGGAGTCTTGGGCGGCCGCTCCGTGGACCGCATCGGAAATAGAATGCTCTGGCTCCAGCAGCAACCCCGAGGCGACGTCACCAAACTGCAAATCCAAGTCGACGATAACTACGCTCATGGGGGCAACCTTGCCCAACCCAATGGCCAGGTTGGTGGCGACGGTGGTTTTCCCGACCCCTCCTTTGGGAGACATCACGGCGATGACCCGCCCCCGCTCCTGCCCGGATTCGGGCGCTGCCGCCATCCCCCGGCGCCGGCTTGCGGATGCGAGGCATGACCGCTCCAACAGGACGCGGAGGTCGTTCACGCCGGTTTCAGGTGTCACTACGTCCCGTATGCCCGCGTGCATGGCCCGCAGCACGAGTTCCGGGCTCGGTTCGGCGATCAACAAGAGACTGACCTCCGGGAATTGGAGGTCGAAGACCGTCGCGAGTTTGAGAGCGTCATCGGGAGCAACGCCGGGTCCCAGGATGAGCACTTCGGGCGGAGCGCCGTTCAACTGTTTGAAGACGTCATCAGGTCCGCCCTTGAGAACTTCGGGAGAGAGTGTTTGCAATTCCCCATGGAGAGCACCCGAGAGAGCTTGACGGACCCGGCCTTCGAAATCCCTGACCGCTGTGATTGCGACGAAGCGGCTCATCAGTACAGCCCTCCAAAGGTGGTGACCGGAGGATCGTTGTTGGTGGACGTCGGGGTTTGCTTGGAAAGCCACAGGGTGCCGAACTCGGCGCCGAAGACCAGCTTGGCGGCGTCAGCGTCAGTCCTCGCGAGCGTAACGAACGCCGATCCGTTGGGCATTTCCACCCCGGATTCGGACCCCGCCGAGTTCTTAGTCTCTGCGGCCGCTTTCTGAACGGCAGTGACCAGGACGTCCTGGAACAGCAGGCCCGTGGACTGCTTCCAGCCTTTCACTTCAGGCGGGACGGTGGCATCCGCCGGCATGCCCTCTTCAGACTTGAAGGAGGAGTAGACAGTAACGATGTCTCCCGCCTCGATCCTGCCGCCGAGGAGACGTTCCGGCGCCAGGAGAAGCGTGACCTCTTCCAGCCCGTCGGGCACCGGCACCGTGCCTGGAACAAGCTCGCGAGGATCAATAAGCCGAGAGCCGAGGAGTTGTTCGCCCGGTTGCAGATCGACGGCGGTGACTGTCCCTTCCTGTTGGCTGAGGGTCTCCAGTGCCCCCTCGGGAACTGCTGCCTTGGGAATCGATTGAGCGCGGACCCTTGTACCCAGGTCTGATGTCTTGGTGCCGGCAGGAATTAACTCCTGGGCTACCAGGACATTGACCGGTTCAAGCCCGGCCTGTGCGCGGTTGGCCGCGCCTTGCACGTAGACAAACAGTAAGATGGCTCCGACAACGGCCAATACCAAAGCCGCAATGCCTCCCAGTAGGCGTGACTTCACTGTGTTTCTCCTTAGTCAGTAGAACAAGATGATGGAGCGGTGCGTCGGCTATCCGGTGAGCTCAACCTTGGATGCCCCAAAGTTCGGGGTTCCCCCGGTGGCGATCCGGCCCTCGTCGAGGGTGACGAAGCGGGTAAAGAACCCTTGAAGACCACGGCACATTCCGGTGCAGGATGGAGCGCTCGTGTCGTTGTGGGTCAGCTCCGGACCGCCCCCGAACTTGTACCCGGTGACCTGAAATGCTGCGAATCCGATAAGCGTGTACTGCGTTTTGGAGCCGCCGCCGTTGATGGCTGAGCTGAAGAGTGGGATGAGAACCGGTTCGTTGAGCAGTCCCTTGAGAACGTCCTGGCAGACCTTTTCCGCCCCTCCCACTTTGGGAAACGAATTGCCGGGTTGGCCGTTGACAACGCCATCGGCAGTGATGTCGGCGGAACAATCTGCGTTTGCTTCCAACCACCCGAAGCCGCCAGGCTCGTAACCGTTCTGCGCTACGCATCCTTCGTAATCCGGGGTGTTTTCGTCATAGCGGAGCAATAGGCGGGCTGATATCGGGTCGCCGGTGAAGTTACCCTTTGAATCCAGCTCGGCCCGCTGGCTGGCTGTGAGGAAATCTCGGAAGACGCACTCGCTCACCGTCCAGGGAAGCGTCGATCCGGAGTCTGGAGGACCCCACGAAGCTTCGGCAACGGCGTGAATCTCCGTCGTGTCGAACCCCATCAGCCTCGCGAAATAGAGTGAGAAACTGTCCGCATCCGAGCCCGCTGCGCGGGCGAAGGTTTCCACGCGAACGGTGGTTGCGGCCGGGAAAGTCACGGACGTGACGCCGCTGGCGGCGTCGTTGCTGTTCGAATCGGCAAGTAGAGCCGCAGTTGCGTCCGTGTCGCCGCAGGCACCGCCGGCGCAGTCGCCGGCGATGGCTAGCGCGGCAGAGTCTGCACCGTTCTGTAGCTGCGCTTTCTCTGCGTACATGGCGCCGACGTCCACGGCCAGCGCCGGATCGAGCGGGTACGCGCCGACCATCTCCTCGCGGACGAGCTCCTTGACCGCGCTCGTCTCCGTCTCGGGCGCCTCG
>CALMVY010000277.1 GCA_937873245.1 uncultured Arthrobacter sp.
CTCGCCGGCGAGAAGCGCCAAATCCAGCTCCTTGGTCCACAGCCCCTTGCCGCCGGCGTCGGCAAGGGGCCGGTAATGGCCTGCGGAGAGGAAGTCCACGCGTGCCGCCACCATGTCGGCCGTGTCCGCTTCGAAAACGGTGCCTTTGCCGACGAGGAAGTTGAAGTAGCCCTGTTTCGCCGCGTCGAAGCTGTGCCCGGCCGGGCACACCAGGGAACGGCCAGCCCCGTCGCTTGAGGGGGTGCCGCTGAATCCCAGGCGTTTCCGGCAGACCGGGCACAGCAGGGAGGAGGCAGAGGCGGCAGGCATACTGTCCATCCTAGGGGCGGTGCCGTCCGGGCCGGGCCGTACTGACGGACGTGCCCCCGGCAACCCGCGGATGCGCCGGCGCGGGTTCAGACCCGCCGGCGTGAGCTATTTCACTGCCGGGGAAACTGGGGCTAGGCTCGCACTCGTGAAATCCGAACATCTGCCGCTGCTGAATTCCGTCTCCGCCCCTGCCGTGCATCCGGACGGCGCGCGCGCCGTAGTGTCCGTGCTGAGGCCCGACTTCGACGCCGATGCGTACGTCGGCCAGCTGTGGGCGGTGCCGCTGGAGCCCGGCCAGGCCCCGCGCCGCCTGACCCGCGGATTCCGGGACACGGCGCCAGACTTTTCGCCTGACGGCCGCGTGCTGGCGTTCCTGCGCGCGGCGGCCGGCGGCAAACCCCAGCTCCACATCGTCGAGGCTGCCGGCGGGGAGCCGCAGCCCGTCACCGATGCGCCGCTGGGAGTCTCCGCATTCGCGTGGTCACCCGATTCCCGGCGCATTCTCTACAGCGCCCGGACTCCGGAGGACGGCCGGTACGGCAGCACGGACGGGGTTCCCGCCGGCAGCGAGGACGCCCGGCTGATCACTGACTACCAGTACCGGATGAACGGCGTCGGATACACCGCGGACAAGCCGGTGCAGCTCTTCCTCGTTGAGGTTCCCGAACTCGGGGCCGAACCCAAGGTGGCGCCCAGGGGCCGGGCCTTGAAGGCCAGCGCCGCGGCTGCGGGCGGGGAAACCTCCAACCGCAGCAATGCCGACGCGTCCGCCGGCCTGCTGCCGGCCGCGCAGCAGCTGACCACCGCGGCCACCGACCACAACGGCGCGGTCTTCAGCACCGACGGGCGCACCATCTACTTCACGGCCGCCCTGCACGAGGGCAGCGACGCCGACCTCGCCAGCGGCATCTACCGCATCACCCTTGGCGAAGACTCCGGGGGAGCGGAGCCGGAGCCCGTCGCCCCGGCCAACACCGGCCGGCAAACCGTCCACGCCGTACGCCAGTCGCAGGACGGGCAGTGGCTGTTCTTCCTCGCCCAGGACCTTGGCGATTCGGGCCAGGACTTCGTGGCCCGCAACACCGCGCTCTACGCGGTGCCGGCAGCCGGCGGCGACGCCACACGCCTCAGCGACCCGGAGACCATGGACCTTGGCTGCAACGGCAGGATCGAACTGCGCGGTCCCGCCTCCGCGCTGCTGCTGAACAACGCCCGCGGAACGGTCGAGCTGCACGAGTTCCAGGCCGCCGGAAGGCACGAGCTGCTGGTCCACGGCGGGCGTGCCGTCACCGGCGCCGCCGCCGGCGGAGCATCGATTGTGGTCAGTTTCGCCGACGCGGCGACTGCCGGGGACGTGGCGCTGCTCGACGGCGGGCAGCTGCGCGCCCTGACGGACTTCTCCGCACGGCTGCGCTCCGACGCCGGCATCATCGAGCCCCTCGAGCTCACGTTCCCCTCCGCCGACGGCTACCCCGTCCATGGCTGGCTGGTCAGGCCGCCGGGCCCGGGTCCGCACCCGGTCCTGCTGAACATCCACGGCGGCCCGTTTGCCCAGTTCACGGGGGCACTCTTCGATGAGGCCCAGGTCTACGCCGCAGCGGGCTACGCCGTCCTGATGTGCAACCCCCGCGGGTCCGCCGGCTACGGCCAGTCGCATGGACGGGCCATCAAGGAGAAGATGGGCACCCTGGACATGCAGGACGTCCTGGCGTTCCTCGATGGGGCGCTCGGGAAGTTCGAGGAGCTCGACGCCGGGGCGCTCGGCATCATGGGAGGCTCCTACGGCGGCTATCTCACCGCCTGGACCATCAGCCACGACCACCGTTTCAAGGCTGCCATCGTGGAACGGGGCTTCCTGGATCCCGTGAGTTTTATCGGCTCGTCCGACATTGGCTGGTTCTTCGGTGGGGAGTACACCGGCCGCTCCGCCGAACAGATGGCCGCGCAAAGCCCGATGGCCCGGGTGGAACAGGTGCGCACACCGGCCCTGGTCATCCACAGCGAGGAGGACCTCCGCTGCCCGGTGGAGCAGGGCCAGCGGTATTTCACCGCGCTCAAGCAGCTGGGCGTGGAGGCCGCGTTCCTGGTCTTCCCGGGGGAGAACCACGAACTCTCACGCTCCGGGACCCCGCACCACCGCAAGCAGCGCTTCGATGAGATCCTGCGGTGGTGGTCCCGCTACCTTCCGACGCCGGAAAACCCGGCCCCGGCGGCCCGTCAATAGGGCGTACAACGCAGTGGACGGAGCGTCCGCGACACGTTACGGCCCGTTAGGCGGATCACTCGCCGGGCAGGAACCCCAGTTCCTTCCGGGCGAGGCTGATGTCCGGTTGCGCCCAGCGCGCGGAGTACTCGGCGGTGCTGCTGATGGACCGCAGCTCGGCGCGGTCCAGGTACAGGATGCCGTGCACATGGTCGGTTTCGTGCTGGACGATCCGCGCCTGCCAGCCGCTGAAATCCCGCTGCTGCGTGCTCCCGTCCGGGGCAGTGAAGTCGAGCCGCACCGCTTCGGGCCGGGATACCGCTGCCTGAAGTCCGTTCAGTGACAGGCATCCTTCGTAGAACGCCACGGTGGAGCCGCCCAGCGGCTGGTAGGACGGGTTGAGCATGGCAAAGAAGGGCAGCGGCTCCCGTCCGCGCGTGGCGGCGACCTCGGCGTCGACGACGAACTGGTCCTCGAGCACCGCGAGCTGCAGCGGAATGCCAAGCTGGGGTGCCGCCAGGCCGACGCCGGGTGCCTTGTGCATGACGCTGCGCATGAGATCGATCAGCTGGCCAAGTTCGGCGCCGCTCAGCTGGCCGGTAAAGGGCGCTGCGAGCTGCCGGAGCACCGGATGTCCGGCTTGGACAATGCCGGGGAGCACGCCGGCGGTCAGTACTTGCTGGACGGTTTCTTGGATGCGTGCGGTGCTGAAGTCAGTCGGCTTGGCGTCAGGAGACATGCCAACAGACTACTGGCGTCCGCAAGCCGCTGTAACAAATTCGTAGATGCGCCCGCGAAGCTCCGCGCCGGCGTCGATCTTCAGGATGCCGTCCCGTCCGCCCGCGGACACCCTGAGCGGCAGCAACGTGCCCACTTTGTCATCCGCGACGGCGTGCGGATCGCAGCGTGCGGGCCGGATCCCCAGCCGGTAGTGCTGGCTGGCGCCGCCGGGGAGGACCGAGACGGAGCGCGGCCAGGGCGCGGCCCGGTCTTCGTCGAGCAGGGTGGTCCCTTCGATCCAGTTGATGGTCAGGGTTCCCGTTGAACCGGGGTTCACGGCCCCCGGGGTGCTCCGCGGCGTGATGGTAAGCCCCAGCACGGCGCTTTGCGCGTCGGCAGAGACTTCGAGTTCCGGTTCCAGCCTGATTCCGGCGACTGCGGCGGCCGCTTGGGCGAGGCACATTTCCGCATTGTTCCGGGCAAGCACACCGTAGGGGTCGGATGCGGGTACCGTCGCGGCGGGTCCGGTTCCCCTGGTGCCGGAAAGCTGAAGTTCCACCACGGCTCCCTCGCCCGGTCCGGCGGTCTGGATTCCGCACTCGGGAGCGCGCAGTTGCGCCCGCAGGATCTTCGTCTGGCCCGGCGGCAGTTCGATCCCGCCGGGAGTTGCCGGCCACTCGATGGTGCCGGCAAAGAGCGGGCTGGTGAGCCCCGCGGCCAGCACGGTCACCGCGCCGGCAGTGGTGTTCGTCAGCTGGATGGCAATGATCTGGCGGCTGTAGTCGTCGCGGAGCTGGTTGATCCCGGCCGTGACCGGGACGGCAGCGGCAGCGGACGCAGCCGATGCCGCCGCTGCCGGCGGGGCGGAAGGACTGCCGCCAGGGGACACGACCGCGCCGCAGGAGACCGTCATGGCGAGGGCCGCCAGGGCGGCCGCGCCCCTCATGGCCGGAATGTTCCGGGGCCCGCCGGCCGGACGCAGGCGCAGCGGCGGGCATTGGCGCAGCGGCGGGAAGCAGCCCATGGGGTCAGTGTATTCCCGGCGCGGGCCCGTGTGTCCGGCACCGGGCGGGCGTTTTCGGTTAGTGTCGTTCGATGACGTCACCGACCCCTTTGGACTGCGTCCTTGGCCTGCTGCGCGCCCTTGAAGCCGGCGGCGGGGCCGCGGACATCGCACCGTTCCTGGCCGAGGACTACACGCTGACCGAGGCGCCCCATCTGCTGGCGCCCGCCGGGGCTGTCCGGGACCGCGACGAGGCCCTGGCGGGGGCGGCCATGGCCCACGACGTCGTCTCCGGACAGCGCTTCGAGGTGCGGCGCACGACGTGTGAGGGCAACCGGGTGGTGGTGGAGGCCGAGTGGACCGCCACCCTGCTGATGGACCTGCCGCACTGGGACGCCGGCGAGGTAATTCGCGCCAGGATCGCCGCCGTCTTCGAGGTCCGGGACGGCCGGATCGCCAGCCAGGACAGCTACGACTGCTACTTCACGCCCGCCTGAGCGACTGCCCTTCACTGCACGGCCTGTTATTGCATGGCCTGTGAATGCATGGCCTGTGATTGCATAGTGAAGCAACGGGCCACGAATCCGTTGACCGCGGGCACGGCGCCGGCCGCCGCTATGGCACGGTTCAGCAGTGACCATGGCCCTGCCGGCAGGGGCCGCCCCAGCGCCATGTTGATTTCGGACTGGCGGGCCGCCCGGGCGGCGGCGGCCCTGCGGCCGGCCTCGAAGTCCCGGAGCTCCAGCCCCACGTGCTTGCCGTGCAGCGACGCGAGCACCATCGGGGCCAGGGCGACGGCGTCGAGCCAGCCCAGGTTCATGCCCTGGCCTCCGATGGGGCTGATCTCGTGGGCGGCGTCGCCGATCAGGACGGTGCGCCCGGTCACCATGCGGCTGACCAGGCGTGAGCGCACTCCGAAACGGCTGAGCATGCTGTTGCTCGCCGGATCGACCTCGATCCCGGTTCGTTGGCGGATCTTGTCTACCAGCCAGCGGACGTCCCCGCCGGTCCCGGATTCCGGGAGGCGGACCACCCAGCGGCGCAGACGCCCCGGCAGCGGGAAGGACTCCACGATCCCCGCGGACTCCAGGAAGAGTGCCGCGTCCGCGCCGAAGCCCGTGGTGTCGGTGAAGTCGCCCATCTGGTAGCTGTCCGGGTACTCCTTCGCCCGGACCGGGGTGCCGAGCTGCGCCCGGACGGTTGACCGGACGCCGTCCGCGGCAATGGCGATGGCCGCCGTGTACCGGACTGCTGAGCCTCCCGCCGTGGCTTCCGCGGTGACCCGGCCGCCGTCGTCGTTCAGCCCTGTGACCCGGACCCCGCGGTGGAGGGCGGCAGGGTCGAGTTGCCGGACGCGCTGTTCCAGGATGGCCGTGGTCCGGGCCTGCGGCAGGGACAGGACAAAGGGGTAGCTGTCCGAGACGCCGGCGAAGGACATCTCGGCGAGTGCCCGGCCGCCGCCGAGGGCGAGGCCGCGCCGGATCGGGACGCCCTCCGCCACGAGGTCCTGTGCCACGCCGATTCCCTGGAGCGCGTCCAGGGACGGGGGATGGATGCCGATTGCCCTGGAATGCGGCTCGACGCCGGTGCGCTGCTCCAGGATCCGGACGCTCACGCCCCGTTGGAGCAGCAGGGCGGCCATGAACAGTCCGACCGGTCCGCCGCCGATCACCAGGACATCAACCATGGGCGGTCCTGTCGAGGATCAGCAGGTTGCGGAAGGGGGTGCGGCGGCGCACGTTCCAGCCCGGGGGAGCGGCGGCCTGGAGTTCGGCCGCAGTGTAGCTGCGGCGGATGGACGTGAGTCCGTCCTGCCTGATGTATGAACCGGTGAAGGGCAGGGCGCCGGCGAAGAAGAGAGCGTAGGCGGCCGGGCTGCGGCGGAGGTCGTTGTGGATGACCGTTCCATGGCAGAGCCGCGCCGACTCGGCCAGGAACACCGGCAGTTCGTTCTCCGCCAGGTGGTGCAGCACATGGTTCGACACCACCACGTCGAAGCTCGACCCCTCGGCGAGGAGGTCGGCCGCCGTGGCCTGCCGGAACGTCACGCCAACGTCCTGGTGCCGTTCCGCGGCGAAACGGCTGGCCCGCGGATCGGGGTCAATGGCTGTGATCTCCAGGCGGAACCCGTCCCGGGCAGCCCAGCGCGAGAGCATCACGGGCACGTCGCCGCCCCCGCAGCCGATATCCAGCAGGGTAGCCGGGTTGCCCCGGCGGAGGCGGGGCCTGAGCTGGCTGAGGTAGATGCCGCGCCAGCCGGAGACCGCCCGGTTGACCAGGGCAAACTGGGCGTAGGTGCGGTCCAGCTTGTCCGGGTCGCAGCCGGGCAGGTCCATTTCCTCGACGGCGTGGGCGGCACGTTCCCGCAGCAGGTCCACCGGTTCTCAGGCCAGGGCCGATTCCGGCTGCGTGGAGGGGCCCGGGACGGCCGCGTCCCGGGCCGATCGTGTGGGCTCGTCACGGGCCGGGCTGGTGAGTTTGGTGAACAGCGCCGTTTCCACGGTCAGCCCGGGCCCGAAGGCCATGGAGCAGATCCGTTCCCCGCCGCCGTCGGCAGTGCCAGCCGGCGGCTGGTCGAGGATGTGACGGAGCACGAACAGCACGGTGGCGCTGCTCATGTTCCCGTAGTTGCGCAGGGTTTCCCGGGCCGGGACCAGTTGTTCGTCGCTGAGGTCCAGCCTGGACTGGACCTTGTCCAGGATGCTGCGGCCGCCGGGGTGGATGGCCCAGTGGCGGATGTCGCGGTAGGGGAGTCCCAGCAGGCTGCTCTCCCGGGAGAGGAGCGGTTCCAGGGCCCCGATAATGTGGTCGTCGATGATATGCGGAACGTAGTTGCCCAGGACCATCTCGAAGCCTTCGTCGCCGATGTTCCAGGCCATGGATTCCTCGCCGACCGGCGTCAGGACCGTCTCGAAGTGGTCCAGCTGCAGCAGTGCAGGCTGGTCCGCGTCCTCGCGGGCGGTCACGATGGCCGCTGCAGCGCCGTCGGCAAAGAGCGCCGACCCCATGATGGTGTCCGGATCGTTTGAGGTCCGCACGTGCAGGGAGCAGAGTTCGGCGCAGACCACCAGCACGACGGCTTCCGGATCCGCCTCGCAGAACGATTTCGCGGCGCGCAGCGCGGGAAACGCTGCGTAACAGCCCATAAAGCCAAGGTGATAGCGCTGCACGGCGGGATTCAGGCCGAGGGCGCGGACGATTTTGTAGTCCGGTCCGGGGTTGAAAAACCCGGTACAGGAGACCGTGACGAGGTGAGTTATGTCAAGTAAACCGATTCCGGGGCAGGCATCCAGGGCTTTCTGGGCCGCCTCAATGAAGAGTTTGGTGGCCTCGGTGGCGAAGATGTCGTTGCGCACCTTGGTGCTGGGGCTGAGCAGCAAGCCCGTGCCGGCGTCGAAAAAGCGTGGATTCTCCGCCCGGTGATCCTTCGTCAGTTCCGCCACGGCCGTGTAGCGGGTATCAATGGCGGCCGAGTCGAAGCAGGTGCCGACCAATCGGGTGCCAAGCCTGGTGAGGCCCGGCTGGGCCGCAAAAACGTCCCGGGCTTCGGTTTGGACCAGGACAGTTGGCGGGACAGCAGTTTCCAGGGACCTCAGGTAGACCGTCATGGTTCATTCTCAGCGAGGCCGGCGCAGAAGACAATGGACCCGGATGCAGAACGCGCTAAATACCCGCCACAGCCAGCATTGCCTGAACCACGCACGCTCAAGCCCTCTCAGGCTCTCTTACATAACGCCGATAATCAACATTATGTCAAGTAGTCGGAGTTCGCCCGCACTGATTAGCCGCAAGGGTCAGCGCAGGACGCGCAGGGCGTTACCTACGATGTCGAACAGGTCGGTGTTGTCCACGCTGCCCTGCAGTTGTTCCGAACCTGGGCCGTAGGCGTAAACGGGCACGTCGGCGCCGGAGTGGTTGCCGGAGGCGTGGGTCAGCCACAGGCTGGCTTCCTTGGAACCGTCCTGAACCCCGGCCGGATCGCTCGGAGTCCGGAAGGTGGTGGGACCAAAGTTTTTCGGGTCCGTTGCGCCTGCACCGTTGCTGGCACCGGCTGAGCGGTCCGGGTCCCTGGAGTTTCCGTCGGACCGGGTCGGGGTGGAGTTATTGGCGGTGTTGCCGGAGTCGGCGTTGGCGGGAGGGCCGGCTGCTTCGGCATTGGTGAAGGTGCCCTTTTCGATGATGTTGAAACCCCTGGTTTCGTGGTCTGCGGTAACTATAACCAGGGTATTGCCGTCCTCCTTGGCGAAGTCCAGGGCTGCGGCGACGGCGTCGTCGAATGCCTTGACTTCCCCCAATGTCTGGGCCGCGTCGTTCTCGTGGGAGCGTTTGTCGATCAAGGCGCCTTCAACCTGCAGGTAAAAACCCTTGCCGCTGGTTTTCTGGTCCAGAAGCTCGATGGCCTTCTTCGTCATCTCCGACAGGGAGGGCTCCTTCGCCCCGGGATCTTCGGGGTTGTCCTGCTTAACTTTCTCAACAGTCAGGTTCCCCTTGTTGAACAAGCCAAAAACCTTCTCCCCCGCGGCTGCGTTCAGGTCGGCGCGGGTGGCGGGAACCTGGTTGGATACCGAGCCCAGGATCGAATAGCCCTGCTCCTTCAGCTCGGTTTCATCCGAGGCGTCAAAGCGCCGCAAGCCCCCGCCCAAAATGATGTCCGCGGTGCCCTTGCGGGCGATCTGGTCTGCGATCGGCGTTACCCGCACGTCACTGGTAGGCAACGGTTTGCCGGTGATCTCTGTGTCCTGGCAGGCCTCGGCGGAGTAGTCGGGTCCCTGGCAGTCGCGGGACAGGACGTGGCTCATTTGCCCGGCCGGGGATGCGTCGGTAACTTCAGACGTCGAGACACTGCCGGTGCCGTAGCCGGCCTGCCTGGCCAACTCCATCAAAGTTGGCACCACGGCGCCCTTGGCATCCACCCCGAGGGCAGCGTTATATGTCTTCACACCGGAGGCCCAGGCGGTGGCCGCTGCGGCGGAATCGGTGACGGGGCGCTGCTTGAAGTCAGCCTGCCCGGGCTGGCCGGAGTTTTTCTGCACAGCGTAGGTACTGACAGTGCCGTGGGCCGGGAGGGTTTCCATCACCAGTTTGCCGCCGGCACCGTAGAACCGTTCCCTGCCGGCAGTGACTTGGGTGGGGCCCATGCCGTCACCAAGCAGGTAGATAACATTCTTTGCTGTGGCCGGCTCCGGCGCCGGCGCCGGCTTGGTCGCGGTAAAGACCGCGTACCAGATCAGCCCGATTGCCACGACGGCTGCCAGGACAATCCAAATGATCCTGCGTCTCTTCCGTACAGGGTCGACGGGGGTGACGTCGGCCGGAAGTTGTGTCATCAGCGGGTGCTCTTCTGTTCAGGGGCGGGGTCCATGTCGCCTTAGCCTCCAACCGTACCGTGGCCGTAGCCCACCCAAGCGTTTCTCGACCAATGGAATTAGATACATTCAGAAAGAATACGGCCTTATACCATCCATCAAACCAGACCAGGACCACGCCGCTACGAGCGCGGTCCGGTCGATTGTTTCATATTCGATTGGCGTGAGTTTCCCCAGCCGTCTTTGCCGTCTCCGGCGATGGTAGGTCTTTTCGAGCCAGTTCGTGATTGCCAACCTGAGATCCTGGCGTGTAAGCCACCGCTGACGGTCAAGGACGTTCTTCTGCAGCAGCGAGAAAAGCGATTCCATTGCGGAGTTGTCCGCGCACGCACCGACCCGGCCCATTGAGATAGGCTGACTGGAGTTTCACCAGTTTCACCAGTTTCACCCGGATTCACCCAGGAGGCCCCGTGCAAAACCCCTTCAAACCTACGGCCGGTGCGACGCCGCCGGACCTGATCGGGCGCGCCGGGTTGTTGGACGAATTCGAGTACGGCCTCCGCCAGGGCTCGGGCGCACCGGGACTTCTGACCATCATCACCGGAGCCAGAGGCATCGGCAAGACCGTCATGCTGAGCGCCGCGGAAGAAATCGCCAGGAATCATGGCTGGGCAGTAATCTCCCGGACGGCCAACCCCGGGTTCCTTGCCAGGATCGGCGACGACATGCTCCGCCTGCTCGACGAGCTCGGTGACGGCCCGCCCACGAGGAAGATCACCGCCTTCTCCGCCGCAGGGTTCGGGCTGACCACCCAGCTCCCCTTGGAGCGCGTTCCTGACTGGCGGCGGACCGGAGAGGAGCTGCTGGGGCTGCTGCAAGCACAAGGTACCGGCCTGGTCATCACCATTGACGAGATCCACGCCGTCGACCGGGCGGAAATCTCCCAGCTGGCCTCGGACGTGCAGCACTTCATCCGTCAAGGGCTGCCCATCGGCCTGATCTTCGCCGGACTCCCCTCCGCCGTGTCTGACCTGCTCAACGAAGGAGTCG
>CALMVY010000278.1 GCA_937873245.1 uncultured Arthrobacter sp.
GAAATGGCGCCGGGCGCGCTGGGAAAAGGCGTGGAGGTGCAGTTGCTCGAGGGCGAGGAAATCGCCATCGAAGGTGATCCGGACCTGCTGCGGATACTCATGCGCAATCTGATCGACAACGCCATCCGCTACTCTCCGGAAAAGACCCGGGTCGGGATCGGCATCCGGTCCAAGGACGGCCTCGTGGCCGTGTCCGTGACGGACCAGGGCGAGGGGCTCAGTCCGGAGGACCAGGAACGCGTCTTTGAACGCTTCTACCGCGTGGACGCCGCACGGTCGCGCCACACGGGGGGCACCGGCCTCGGCCTGAGCATCGTCAAGCACGTGGTCGCGAACCACGGCGGCGAGGTAACCCTTTGGTCGAAGCCCGGGCAGGGCTCCACGTTCACCATCCGGCTTCCCGAGCTGGAAGGCCAGGACGACGGCGTTGCCGAGGTGCGCGGCCCGGCGGCCCGTGCGGCCATTCCTGCTGCGGAGCACAGCCCGTCCCAGAACCCAAGACCCATACGACGTGACGCCGCAGGCGCCCATGAACAAGGAGCTACCGCTTGAGCAGGATTCTAGTTGTCGAGGACGAAGAGTCCTTCAGCGACCCTTTGTCCTATCTGCTGGGCAAGGAAGGGTTCGAGGTGGAGGTGGTGGACAACGGAATTGATGCCATCACCGAATTCGACCGCAACGGCGCCGACCTGGTGCTGCTGGATCTGCAGCTGCCCGGGCAGTCGGGCACTGAGGTCTGCCGGCAACTGCGGCAGCGCTCGTCAGTCCCGGTCATCATGTTGACGGCGAAGGACGCGGAGATCGACAAGGTCGTGGGGTTGGAGCTCGGCGCCGACGACTACGTCACCAAGCCCTACTCGTCCCGGGAACTGGTCGCCCGCGTACGGGCCGTGCTGCGCCGCCAGGGCGAACCCGAGGAACTGGTGTCCAGCACCGTGCAGGCTGGCCCGGTCCGGATGGACATCGAGCGGCATGTGGTCACCGTCAGCGGCGAACAGGTCTCGCTCCCGCTGAAGGAATTCGAGCTGCTGGAAATGCTCCTACGGAACTCCGGCCGCGTCCTGACCCGGGGGCAGTTGATCGACCGCGTGTGGGGATCGGACTACGTGGGGGACACCAAGACCCTGGATGTCCACGTAAAACGGCTGCGCAGCAAGGTCGAGCCGGATCCCTCCGCGCCCCGGCACCTGATCACGGTCCGCGGCCTGGGCTACAAGTTCGATCCCTAAACCGGGGGAAACCAGCAGTCCGCCCGGCGGCACACCGCCGGCCCAGGAGGGCACTGACAAAAGGAGGGGCACCCCGCGGGGGTGCCCCTCCTTTTGTATAAGACCTAGTGGGTTGCGCTGCTCGTCGACGGCGGGGTCGACGTCGACGTGGCCGAACCTGTGGGCTCGCTGCCTGCCGGCAGGTACTGCTTGTAGTCGGAGATCGTCCCGTCCAGTACCGGAACCTTGAACTTGTCGTTCTGGTTGGTGCCGTCTTCGGTGATGCTGACCTCGACGAGGGATCCCGGGGCTCCGCCGGTGGTGCTCAGGATGGCCTCGTCCGTGGAATCGTTGAGCAGCGTGTAGGAGTTCTGTTTGACCGGTACCCGGGTCTGGGAGCCGTCGGCACCGGCGATGGTCAGCGTCACGTCCTCGGACGACGAGTTGTAGACAGCGCCGATCACGCGGCCGGGCTTGTCTTCGCCGGCGGAGATGATCATCATGTTGCGGAGCTGCAGCGGGCCAACGTTGGCCTGCGTTCCGTCAGAAGCCACGTACTGCACGGCGGTCGCTTGGGGGTTGGTGTAGCCACAGCCCGTAACGGACAGCAGGCCGATGCCCAGAGCAGCCGTTGCCATTGCCAGCTTGCCGCGCTGGCCCCGGTTCATCGCAGTGAAACCCACGTCACGCACTCCTTGAGAGTCTTGGAACATTCTTCAGCCATAGCCTATCGGCAATCCGCGAGCCTATCGGCAATCCGCGCCAAATGATGACTCAGGCCGTACGCATTGCGGCCCGCAATGCCGTACCCATTGCGGTACATACAGCCGGGCGCGCAGCCGCCGGATCCGGGGCCGGGAGACCGCCGGCGGGCAAGCAGCGCGCCCTTGGCAAAGGGAGTGCCATGCACTAATATCCGCGTTCGTCAAGGGGTCTGGAGGGCCGTTTAAGGCCATTTTCCCTGTATTCATGCGGTTCTTGGGGGCGTTCCATGGCAGTCGTATGCCTTAAACGTGATAAACTGGTCTGCGGGAAAGGGGAATGTCCACATGGTTTTTGAGGTCGGCGAGACAGTAGTTTACCCTCACCACGGTGCAGCGAAAATTGAAGAAATCAAGATGCGCACTGTTAAGGGCGAAGAGAAGATGTATCTCAAGCTCAAGGTGGCTCAGGGTGATCTGACCATTGAAGTTCCAGCAGAAAACGTTGACCTGGTTGGCGTCCGGGACGTAGTGGGCAAAGAAGGTCTGGAGCACGTGTTTGAAGTGCTGCGGGCCGAGTTCACTGAAGAACCCACCAACTGGTCGCGTCGATACAAGGCAAACCTGGAGAAGCTTGCTTCCGGTGACGTCATCAAAGTGGCAGAGGTCGTCCGCGACCTGTGGCGCCGCGATCACGATCGGGGTCTCTCCGCAGGTGAGAAGCGCATGCTGGCCAAGGCCCGCCAGATTCTGATTTCAGAACTGGCACTGGCTGAAAAGACTGATGAAGAGAAGGCTGCAAGCGTTCTCGACGAGGTCCTGGCTTCCTAAGCACCAGTCGAACAGACAAGAATCGAACCCCGGTGGCGTAACGGCTGCCGGGGTTTCTTCTTGCCCTCAACCAGCCGCCCCGGTCGGGCTGCCCGTCCACACTTGCGCGTTATCCTGTCGCGCCGCATTCTCACCGCCGGCCTGGGTTGCGCGTGCAGGGTTTCGCGGGCATGTGCCGACGCGCGGGCAGATCAGGGCGGATCGGCGTCGCGCATGCGCCCTGATCTGCCCGCGGAGTCCGCCAGGGCCTTGAGCTGCCGGGCCCGGCCCCTGGCCTCGACCGGTGGCTGTCGTCGGGGGGCACTTTGACACGGACACGCCGACGACACCGGACCCAGGGGCCGGAACCGTGGCCAAAGCCGCCCCGGACGGCGAATAGGGGTGTCCGGAGCCCCGGAAGCACCAGAACTGACAGTCCATCGGGATGCGGTTCAGTGGGATGCGCCGGGCGCGGGGACGTAGTCTTGTGCGCATGGACTCTGCACCGAGAAACCCCGTCACCGCGGTCATCGTCGTGGCCGCCGGCTCCGGCCAGCGCCTGGGCTACGGGATGCCGAAAGCCAAGGTTCCGCTGGGTGGGGACAGCATCCTCACCCACGCACTGCGGGGCGTCGCGGCGGCCGGCATCGCGCACCAGATCATCGTCGCCATCCCGCCCGGCGACCGGGAGTTCCACGCGCTCTGTGACGCCTTCGCGCAGGACCTCAAGGCCGAACGCCTGCACGCGGCTGAGCCGGGGGACGCCGGGCAGCTCCCGGAGGTGACCATTGTCGACGGCGGCGCCAGCCGGGCCGAGTCGGTCCGCGCTGCGTTGGCGGCGCTCCTGCCGGCCACGGAAGCCGTGCTGGTCCACGACGCTGCACGCGCTCTGACGCCGGAAGCCGTTTTCCACCGGGTGTCCCACGCCCTCGGGGCCGGCGCCCTGGCCGTCATCCCGGTCATCCCCGTCGTCGATACGGTCAAGACGGTGGAACCGACAGCCGGCGACGGCGCCGCGATCGCCCCCGAGCTCGTCACCGGCACCGCAGCCCGGGAGACCCTTCGGGCCGTGCAGACCCCGCAGGGCTTCGACCTTGCCACCCTCCGGCGCGCCCATGAGGCGGCGGCGTCGTTCGACGCCGGCCAGGCGGCCGCCGTCACGGACGACGCCATGCTGGTGGAACTCCTCGGTGTGCCCGTCCACGCGGTGCGCGGCGCCAGCCAATCGCTGAAGATCACCACGCCGCTGGACCTGATCATCGCCGAGGGGCTCCTCGAAGGCCCCCTGGGCGCCCGCTGGGTGGAAGGCTGAGCATGTCCGGACCCCAGAACGCTCCGCTGCCGGTCATCCCGCGGACCGGCATCGGCATCGACGTCCACGCCTACGCCCCCGAGGGCGCTCCCCAGCCGCTCTGGCTCGGCGGGCTGTTTTGGGACGGCGAGCGCGGACTGTCCGGCCACTCCGACGGCGACCCCGTCGCCCATGCTGCCGCCGACGCCCTCTTCTCTGCCTGCGGCGTCGGGGACCTCGGCACCCATTTCGGCACCGACCGGCCGGAGTATGCCGGGGCCTCCGGAGTGACGCTGCTGGCCGAGGCCGCGCGGATCGTCCGCGCGGCGGGCTTCGAGATCGGGAACATCGCGGTGCAGTTCGTGGCCAACCGGCCCAAGTTCGGCCCCCGCCGGGAGGAATCCCAGCGGGTCCTCAGCGAAGCCGCTGGGGCTCCCGTCAGCGTCTCGGCCACCACCAGCGACGGGCTCGGGTTTACCGGCCGTGGCGAGGGCATTTCGGCTACGGCGACGGCCCTCGTCTATCCAGCCCCTTCTGCGGTTCCGGAGCCTGTCGCCTAGGCTTAACCCAGATCCTTTCCGCGATACCCCAGGAGACTCCCCGTGAAAAAGCTGCTGCCCGCCGTCGTTCTGGCCGGGCTGCTGCTGGCCGGCTGCGCCGCGACGCCGAAGATGAGCATCCCGGACAGCTGTGCGTTCCTCAAGAAGGACACCTTCGTCCCCACCGGCAACCAGCAGCAGCAGGCGCAGCAGACCGCCAAGCATTACCAGGAGGTCGCGGACAAGGTGGCCCCCGAGGTGGCGGCCCCGATCCAGAAGATGGCCGACGTCATGAAGGACGTCTCCGGCTCCTCCCTCGGCGCCACGAACGACGAACAGACCAAACAGCTCGCCGAACAGATGAACAAGATCGGCGAGTACTGCAAGTAGGCTTCCGGCGCGGTCCGAACGCGGGGGCGGGAACGCCATCGGCTAATCTGGAGCGGTGACCCTGCGCTTCTATGACACTGCATCCGCCGAAGTCCGCGACTTCGTCCCCCTGGTTCCCGGCAATGTGAGCCTCTACTACTGCGGTGCCACGGTGCAGGGCATGCCGCACGTCGGGCACATCCGCTCCGCCATCGCCTTTGACCAGCTCACCCGCTGGCTGCAGTACCGCGGATTCCGCGTCACCGCCGTCCGCAACGTCACGGACATCGACGACAAGATCCTCGCCAAGTCTGCCGCCTCCTTCGGGCCGGACTTCGAGGACGAACCCGGCGCCGTCCGGAACGAGGAATGGTGGGCGCTGGCCTACCGCTACGAGCAGGAATTCCTCAAGGCCTACGACGCTCTCGGCGTCTCCCGCCCCACGTACGAGCCGCGCGCCACCGGCCACATCCCGGAGATGCACGTCCTGATCCAGCAACTGATCGACCGCGGACACGCCTACCCCGCCCTTGATGATTCCGGCGACGTCTACTTCGACGTGCGCTCCTGGGACAAGTACGGCTCGCTGACCCGGCAAAAGGTCGATGACATGCAGGGGGCCCCGGACGCTGATCCCCGGGGGAAGAAGGATCCGCGCGATTTCGCGCTCTGGAAGGGCCACAAGGACGGGGAGCCGACGACGGCGAGCTGGGCATCGCCGTGGGGCGCCGGCCGTCCGGGCTGGCATCTCGAATGCTCCGCCATGGTCACCAAGTACCTCGGCACCGAGTTCGACATCCACGGCGGCGGGCTGGACCTTCGGTTCCCGCACCACGAAAACGAGATGGCCCAGTCCCAGGCCGCGGGCCACGGCTTCGCCAATTTCTGGATGCACAACGGCATGGTCACCTACGCCGGCGAGAAGATGTCCAAGTCGATCGGCAACACCGTCAGCCCGGCCGAAATGCTGGAACTCGCGCCACCGCGCGTGGTCCGGTATTACCTCGGCCAGGCGCAGTACCGCTCGGTGCTGGACTACCAGCCGACGTCCCTGCAGGAAGCTGCAGCAGCCATGGAACGCATCGACGGCTTCATCAGCCGCGCCGTCCGGACCCTTGCCGGCGTCGACGGCGGCACCCCCGCACGCTATGGCCTCTTTAGCTACGGCACCGTCCCGGACGCCTTCGCGGCCGCGATGGACGACGACCTCAACGTCCCGCAGGCCCTCGCGGTGCTTCACGAAACCGTCCGCGCGGGCAATACCGCCCTCACCGCCGGAGAGCTCGACGTCGTCCGGGCGGCAGTCGCCAGCGTCACTGACATGCTGCGTGTCCTTGGTCTCAATGACACCGCGGCGCCGGCAGCGGATGAACAAAGCAACACCGCGCTCGGCGTCCTCGTTGAAGCGCAGCTCGCCGCCAGGGCGCAGGCCCGCGCCAACAAGGACTGGGCCGCCTCGGACGCCATCCGCGATACCCTCGCCGCCGCCGGCGTCGTCGTCGAGGACGGCCCGGACGGCGCAAACTGGAGCCTCAAACGCGGCTGAACCGATGCCTTTCGGGGCGCTGAACCAGGGCCAGGCCATACCCTGCGGTCGAGGATTTAACTCGAGTCAGTAGACTGGAGTTCAGACTTATCAACGAATCGCGTAGTTAAAAGGGTGAAACTCATGGCCAACAACGGTCGCCGCTCGGTCAAACTGAAGAAGGGCCCCACCGTCGGAACCGGCGGCCACGGCCGCAAGGCCCTTGAGGGCAAGGGACCCACTCCCAAGGCGGAGGACCGTCCCTACCACAAGGCCCACAAGAACAAGCAGCTCGCGGAACGCTCCGCCGCCAAGCGGCCGGGTGCCCCGCGCAACCCCGGTGCCCGCTCCGGCCCCAAGGGCCGCGCCACGGAGGAAGTCGTCACCGGACGCAACTCCGTCGTCGAAGCACTGCGCGCCGGCATCCCGGCCAAGGCCCTGCACGTTGCCATCCGCATCGAGATGGATGACCGCGTCAAGGAGTCCCTCAAGCTGGCGGCCGAGCGCGGCATCCCGCTGCTCGAAACCGGCAAGCCCGAGCTGGACCGCATGACGGACGACGCCATCCACCAGGGCCTCGTGCTGCAGATCCCTCCGTACGAGTACCAGGACGCCTACGAACTTGCCGAGCAGACGCTCGAAAGCTGGAAGAAGGGCCACGTCGCCAACGCGCCGCTCTTCGTCGCGCTGGACGGCATCACCGATCCGCGCAACCTTGGCGCGATCATCCGCTCCGTCTCCGCGTTCAGCGGCCACGGCGTCATTGTCCCGGAGCGCCGTTCCGTCGGCGTCACCGCCTCGGCCTGGAAGACCAGCGCCGGCGCGGCCGTCCGCGTCCCCGTGGCTCGCGCAGCGAACCTGAACAACACGCTGAAGGCGTTCAAGAACATGGGCATCTATGTTCTGGGGCTCGACGGCGACGGCGACGTCTCGCTGCCCGACCTCGCCCTGGCCACCGAGCCGGTCTGCATCGTCGTCGGTTCCGAGGGCAAGGGCCTCAGCCGCCTGGTCCGCGAAAACTGCGACCAGATCGTCTCCATCCCGATCGACTCCGCCATGGAATCGCTCAACGCCTCCATGGCCGTCGGCATCTCCCTCTACGAGATCTCGCGCCAGCGCGCAGCCAAGTAGTCTTTCGCCGGTTTCTGCGGTTGGGTCCGCCGTCGCCTGTTTTGTGGTTGGGTCCGCCGACACCGGAGCTTTGCCGTCGCTTAGACACCTCCCGACGACGCTTCCGGCCGCTGGCGGCCTGCAGCGTCTCTGGTCGGCGATGCGCTCCTTGCAAAACTCCGGTACCGGCTCCCGACGCTCCCGCACCTTTGGCGCGTAATTGGCAAACGCTCTCTCACCTACGGTGAAATAAGGCAACGCTCCCTCACGTCTCGTGAGGAAGCGTTTGCCTTTAATTCTCAGAACCGGGGTGCTCCTTGGTTCGGATGTTTCTCCGAAGTACCTCGACGCAGGGTGGGCTGAATACGAGCGGGCGCCGGGGTCTTGCTTGCCGGGAGCGCATCGCCGACCAGAGCCGGATGAGGCCGCCCAGCGGCCGAAGTAGGCGTCGGGAGGAAGAGAAGCCCCGAGGGACCCGAACTGAGCTTGCGAAGTTTGGGAAGGGGCTGAACGCTAAGCGACGGCAAGGCGCCGGTGTCCGCGGAGGTGACCACGTCAGCGGCGCCGGTGGCCGCGGAAGGTAACCACGGCGGAGGTGACCACGGCTAACCGGCGAACCCTGCCTAGAACTTGTGGCGGTTGGCGAGGACCGGGAGTTTGGTGCGGGCTTCTTTGACGACGGCGGGGTCCAGGTCGGCGAACAGGAGGCCGGGGGCGCCGTCGAGCTCTTCGAGGACTTCTCCGAAGGGGGACACGACGACGGAGTGCCCGACGCCGGTGGGCGCCGCGCCCTTGGGCTCGATTCCCTGGCTGGCCGGATCGCCTTGGCCGCAGGCGAGGACAATGGTGGTGGAATCCGCGGCCCGGGCCCGGGCCAGGAGCTTCCATTGCTCGGCCTTGCCGGGGCCTGAGCCCCAGGACGCGCATACGATGTTGACGTCGGCGCCGCGGTCCGCGTTTTCGGTGAACAGGCCCGGGAAACGGATGTCGTAGCAGGTGGCCAGGCCGAACGTCACGCCGTCGAACTCGAAGGTGACGGGCGAGGTCCCGGCGTCCACGGTGTCCGATTCGGCGAAGCCAAAGGCGTCGAAGAGGTGGATCTTGTCGTAGCTGGCCTCGATGCCGCGGCCGGTGACCAGCAGCGTGTTGCGCACCTTGCCGCCGTCGCCCGCGGTCCCCGGGGTGAACATGCCCGCGACGATCACGATGTCCTGGTCCGCCGCGAGGGCCCGCACCTGTGATGCCCACGGGCCGTCCAGCGGCTGCGCGATGTCCAGGAGCGAGTTGCCGAAGGCGCGCATGGTGGCCTCGGGGAACACCACGAGTTCTGCGCCGCCGGCTTTGGCCCGGGCCGCGTAGTCCGCCACGAGGGCAATATTCCCGGCAAGATCGCGTCCGGTAATGATTTGAGCGAGTGCAATCCGCACTATTACCTCCAATTTCGGCGCTTGTTCCAGTATGCAACGCCGCTATTCCGTACACTGCACATCGTCAGGAAACCAGGAACCGGGGTTATTTGTTCGGTCCCGCTAAACTTTAAGCAATGGTCATGCCCTACGTAGACACAGCTTCCACCGTAGACGCCTCTCGCGCGTTTCCGCTGGGAATCAGCGTTCCGGTCACCGGTTCGCCGGCAACGGACGACCCTCGGGGTGCCTTCGCAAACGTCGCTGTCTACGCGCCCGGCGTGACCACCCTCGAGATTGCCTACCAGGCGCCCGGCGGCACCTGGCAGCTAAAAACCCTGCCGAACGTGACCGACGGCGTGCACCACGGCATCGTCGAAGGTATCCCGGCAGGTTCGCGCTACGGGTTCCGGGCCTCCCCGGACCACGAGGCGCTCCCGCTGTCCATGCCCGCCACGGACTTCGATGCCATCGGCGGGCAGCCGCTGCTGCTGGACCCCTATGGCCGGGCTGTGGATGAGCGCGACGATTTCATCACAAGCGTCCGGATGGAGAGCGGCTTCGATTGGGGCAATGACCGCGGTCCCAGGGTTCCGTGGCGCAACACCATCATCTACGAGGCGCACGTCCGCGGCCAGACCAAGCTCCACCCGGACATCCCCGAAGATCTCCAGGGCACCTACGCCGGGCTGGCGCACCCTGCCATGATCGAGCACCTGATCTCACTGGGGGTCACCGCCGTCCAGCTCCTCCCGGTGCATTTCCACGTGGACGAGCCGCACCTGCAGAATCTCGGCATGACCAACTACTGGGGCTACAACACCGCCGCGTTCTTCGCCCCGCACCCCGGCTACGCCACGGCGGCGGCACAGGCGGCGGGCGCGCAGGCCGTCCAGGACGAGTTCAAGGGCATGGTCAAGCTGCTGCACGCCGCGGGCCTCGAGGTGATTCTCGACGTCGTCTATAACCACACTGCCGAGGGTGGCCGGGACGGCCGGACGCTGAGCTTCCGCGGACTGGGCGAGATGACGTACTACCGCAATGACGGCCACGGCAAGTACGTGGACACCACCGGCTGCGGCAACAGCCTGAACTTCGGCGAGCCCCGCGTGGTGCAGCTGGTCCTGGATTCGTTGCGCTACTGGGTGACAGAGTTCCACATCGACGGCTTCCGCTTCGACCTCGCGGTGACGCTGGCCCGCAATGCGGCCAATGAATTCGATCCCCGGCACCCGTTCCTGGTCGCGGTCGGCGCCGACCCGGTGCTGTCCGCCACGAAACTTATCGCGGAGCCTTGGGACATCGGCTACGGCGGCTGGCAGACCGGCCGTTTTCCGGCCGGCTGGGTGGACTGGAACGATCACTTCCGTGACGCCGTCCGCAGCTTCTGGCTCGCCGACCGGGCCGCGATCGACGGCGGTGGGCAGGGCGGCTCCGTGGCCCGCCTCGCCGATGCGCTCTCCGGCTCCACGCGGCTGTTCGAGCCGTCCGGCCGGTCCCGGCTCGCCTCGGTCAACCTCATCACAGCGCATGACGGCTTCACCCTGGCCGACCTCGTGTCCTACGACCGCAAGCACAACGAGGCCAACGGCGAACAGAACCGCGATGGCCACGGTGACAACCGCAGCTACAACCACGGG
>CALMVY010000279.1 GCA_937873245.1 uncultured Arthrobacter sp.
CACAATCAGCGCCGGCGGCACACGCGAACCGCTGGACCCCGTACGGTTCCTCGGAAACCGCTCCTCCGGCAAGCAGGGTGTTGCGCTGGCTGCCGCCGCCCGTGACGCCGGTGCCAGGGTCCGGCTCCTGGCCGCGCACATGGACGTCCCGCCGCCGGCCGGCGTCGACGTCGTCAAGGTGGAGACCGCCCTGGAACTTCGCGAGGCCGCCCTCCACGCTGCCGCCGATTCCGACGTCATCATCATGGCCGCCGCCGTCGCCGACTTCCGCCCGGCGGATGTCTCCGGCACGAAGATCAAGAAGCGCGACGACGTCGGCGATCCTGTCATCTCGCTGGTCCGGAACCCGGACATCCTGCGGGAACTCGTCGAGGTCCGCGACGCGGCCTCCCGTGACCAGCTGATCGTCGGCTTCGCGGCCGAGACCGGCGACGCCGACGGCGACGTCCTGGAATATGCCGCAGCCAAGCTGCGCCGCAAGGCATGCGACCTGCTGGTGGTCAACCATGTGGGCCAGGACAAGGTCTTCGGCGAGGACACGAACTCCGTAGTCATCCTTTCCCGCGCCGGCTCCGAACCCCAACAGGCGTCGGGTTCCAAATCCGACGTCGCGGCTGCCGTGATTGACCGCATCAGCGCCGAGCTGAGCCGGGTTGTTCCGCCGGCCTGAGCCGGGCGTAAGCAACGTCTCCTTAGCAGAGGGACACACGCCGCCGGACGTCCGTTTTCCAACCAGTAAGGTAGTTGAGTGACTTTACCGCTGCACATCCCTGATTTCCACGGGTCCACGCCCGCCTCGCTCCGGCTCTTCACGTCCGAGTCGGTGACCGAAGGACACCCCGACAAGATCTGCGACCAGATCAGCGATGCGATCCTCGATGCCCTGCTGACCAAGGACCCTGAGTCCCGGGTCGCCGTGGAAACGCTGGCCACCACCGGGCTGGTCCACGTCGCCGGCGAGGTCACCACCGACGCCTACGTCGAAATCCCGCAGATCGTCCGCGAGACCATCCTGGGCATCGGCTACGACTCCTCGGCCAACGGATTCGATGGCGCCCGTTGCGGCGTGTCCGTCTCCATCGGCCAGCAGTCCAACGACATCGCCGGCGGCGTGTTCAACTCGCTGGAGGCCCGCGAGGGCCGCCAGGAGGATGACTACGATCTCCAGGGCGCCGGCGACCAGGGCCTGATGTTCGGCTACGCCAGCGACGAGACCCCGTCCTACATGCCGGTCCCGATCTGGCTCGCGCACCGTCTCTCCGAGCGGCTTACCGAGGTCCGCAAGAACGGCGAGCTCGCGTACCTGCGCCCCGACGGCAAAACCCAGGTCACCGTCGGCTACGACGGCGACCGTCCCGTCTCGGTCGAGACGGTCGTGATCTCCAGCCAGCACGCCGAGGGTGCCAGCCTGGACCAGCTCCGTGCCGATTTGGCCGCCCACGTGGTGGACCCGGTCATGGCGCTGTCCAACCTGGACATCTCGCGGACCAGGAACATCCTGAACCCGGCCGGCGCCTTCGTCATCGGCGGCCCGGTGGGCGACGCCGGCCTCACCGGCCGCAAGATCATCGTCGACACCTACGGCGGCATGGCCCGCCACGGCGGCGGCGCGTTCTCCGGCAAAGACCCGTCCAAGGTGGACCGCTCGGCGGCGTACGCGATGCGCTGGGTGGCCAAGAACGTGGTGGCGGCAGGCCTCGCGAAGCGCGCCGAGATCCAGATCGCCTACGCGATCGGCCAGGCCCGCCCGGTGGGAACCTACGTCGAGACCTTCGGCACCGAGACCGTGGATCCGGCCCGGATCAGCGCCGCGATCGCCGAGATCTTCGACCTGCGTCCGCGGGCCATCATTGATGCCCTTGACCTGAAGCGCCCGATCTACGCCAAAACCGCGGCCCACGGCCACTTCGGCCGCGAGGATCCCGATTTCACGTGGGAGCGGCTGGACCGGGTGGACGAGCTGAAGGCCTTCTTCAACGCCTGAGAAGTCCCTGCCAGCGCTGAGTAGAGTCACAGCCGCTCACGTCACTGCCAATAATGTCACTGCCCTGTGATGTGCTGTAGCCAGGCCGCCGATACCGGCGGCCTGGCTGCTGTGCATTTGTCTGGAACCGATTTGTCTGGAACCGATTTGTCTGGCGCCGACTGAGCAGGCCCGATCGTGAGCCGGCACAAACTGCTGTTGAAGGGAGGACCTGAGCGATGAGCCCGATCCATGGTGCCGCAGCGTCGGATGAGCCCCGGCAGCTGTCGCTGCTCCACGGCTTTCCAGCCTCCGCGGTCCCAGCCGCGGGCCCCGCCCTGGCCGCCCGGCTCCCGGTGGCACAGATTCGGTTGGAATCCTCCCTCCCGCACCTCGACCGGCCCTTCGACTACAGCGTGCCGGCCGGGCTCGACACTGAGGCGCAGCCCGGTGGCCGCGTGAAGGTGAAGTTCAACGGCCAGGAACTGGCCGGATACCTGATGGCCCGGGTGGCGGAATCCGACGCCGGCCACCCCCTCATCCCGCTGCACAAAGTGGTCTCTCCCGTTCCGGTGCTGACTGCTGCCGTCGCCGAACTCGCCGGGCGCGTCGCTGCGCGTTACGCCGGCAGCGTCAGCGACGTGCTGCGCGTGGCCGTGCCGCCGCGGATGGCGAAACTCGAGAAGGACCTCGCCCCTGACGGCGTCCTCGATCCGTCCCTCTTCGCTGACGGCGGTCCCGAAGCCGGGGCGGGAGCCGAGATGCCAGCCGGGCTGGAAACCTCCAGCTGGTCCGCCTACCGGAACGGCCCGGCGTTCCTGCAACACCTCAACGCCGGGGAGTCGCCGCGGGCCGTGCTCAGCGCACTTCAAAGCTACGGCCCTGGCGGCTGGCCCCGCCTGATTGCCGAGGCCGCGGCCGCTGTGCGCCTGTCCGGCCGCGGCGCCATCGTCGTTGTTCCCGACTACCGCGATCTGGACCGCGTGGAAGCCGCCCTCCTGCAGCTGCTGCCGGCCGGGGATGTTGCCCGGCTCACCGCGGACGACGGCCAGACCCCGCGCTACCGGAGCTTCCTGCGGATCCTCAGCGGTGCTGCCGGGGTGGCGGTCGGCACCCGCTCGGCCGCCTACGCCCCGGTCCGGAACCTTGGCCTCGTGGTCTGCTGGGACGACGGCGACGATCTGCACATCGAGCAGCGCTCACCGTACGCCCACTCCCGCGAAGTCCTGCTGCTGCGCGCCGAGCAGGAAGGAGC
>CALMVY010000280.1 GCA_937873245.1 uncultured Arthrobacter sp.
CGGACGCTGGATTGCAGGAGGACGACGGCGGCGAGGCGGCGTTCGAAGACCGGCACCTCCCACAACTCGGAGCTAAGGGCGGTGACGTCGTCGTGCGTCAGTTCCGGATGGCGGCGCAGGGCATCGCGGACGGTTCCGCGCACGGCTCCCACGGACGCGCCGTAGTACCGGTGGTCACTTCCGTGCCGCGCCTCGGCTTCCTCGGCGCGCCTCCACGACGACTCGCGCTGGAGCGCAAGGTCGATGAAATCGCCGGCATCACTCATGGGGCCATTCTTTCGCATGCTGCGGCGCGGCTGGATGCTATGGAGGCCGGAGGCCCCAATTGGCCGCGGGCCAGTGGCTGTCAGTGGCTCCCCCGAAGGACTCTCTTCGTGGACGGGAAGCAGGAGTCCGACGTGGCTCACACACCGCTGGCAACCGCGGGCCTCTCAGCCGAAGACCGGGCCGCCGTCGACGCCGAACTCGCCCCCGACACCGGAACGTTCGACGGCGCCGGAGCGCGGAGTACCCCGGTGGACGTACGTTCCGAACCGCCCAGGTCTGCTCCCGCGAGCGCCGCAAGCTCCGGCATCACTTGGAGATCGTCAAAGGTGCGCGCCTGGGCAGAAAACTCGCAGCCTAAAACCGGCAGGACCATCGGGGCGGGGTCTTCACCGGCCCGTCAGCGCATGGAGGATGGCCGGCGCCTGCCCCCGCCGCAATCTGGGACACCTGCTCAGGTCGAGCACCTGGCGGCGCCGCCCACCCCGATTTGACCATCTTGGCCGGACCTGGTGCCCTACTGCCCGGGTGCCCGGTACGACGGGGTCTTCTTTGCCGCGTCGTCGAGATCCTCCGGCGTCAGAAGCGGCTTAAGGCGCACGTTCACGGAGCCCGATGAGTTGATCAGGAGCGATAGCGCGGCGGCATCGGACGGTGACGGGACCTCGAAGACCCCCAGCACGTCCCTCTCCCCGAAGGCGTAGTAAAAGCATTCCAGCGTTCCTCCCACCGATTTGAGGGCTTCGACCAGCGCATCACGGCGCTTTGTGCCGCCTTCGCGCATGAGGCCCTTGATGCCCTCGCCCACGTAGTTCGCTTCGAAAAGATATTTGGTCATGACCCTTACCGTCCTGTCATATCCAGGACACGGGCAACGCAAAGTGCGTCAAAAAAACACTTTGACGGCAGGTCCCGGAGGTGGTCCCCAGAATGGGGTTGTGGCCACATCGTAGGCGCTCCCCCGCGCCCTTACAACGGTTGCGGGAGAGTCCCTTAACCAGCGGGCGATTGTGCGCTGGGGCTCCCGGTCGCCAGTAGCAGCCGGGAACGACGGCGGTCCACGCGTCAGGCGGTTTTGGGCCGGACGATGAGGACGGGACACGGTGCGTGGCTGACGACCTGTGTAGCGACGGAGCCAAGGTGCAGGCCGGTAAATCCGCCGTGCCCGCGGAAGCCGACCACCACCAGATCCGCATCCTTGGCGGCGTCGAGAACTGCTGCTGCCGGTGAATCACTGTGAACGACCTGCCCGGTGGCTGCCACCCCCGCATCTCCGGCCGTCTTTAGGGCGTCAGCCTGCAGCGTTTCCGCGATTTTTTGCGGGGAATCCTCTGTCACGATTTCGCCGGCGGCCGTTTCCAGTACCGCCGCATACCAGGCAAGCGGAGGCTTGCTCCACGCCGTGACCACACGGATCTGGCCGTTGCGCTGCCGGGCCTCCTCCACAGCCCACATCAGCGCATTCTGAGAATTCTCGGAACCGTCAAAACCAACCACAATTACGAACGAATCTGTACCGGCCATTTGTCTTTCCATTCCCTAGCTTCACTAAGCAGCCTGGACCTTTCAGTCTCTGCGCGGGCCAAAGTCGGTGTCAAGGCACCAGTTCCGAAGCCGTGGCTGCCGGGCCTTCAATCTGGCTCATCCGGTTAAGGTGTGGCGCAAGCCGGGCAGGCGGTCCTATGTTATGGACATGGGATTACTGCGGGGTGATCCGGGGAATTCTTGATCACATTTTTTGAGCGTGACAGGTGGGGGAAAATGGAGCTGAGAAGACGAACCCGATCCCGTCTCGCCGCGGCGTTCTGGGGAGTCCTCGGATACTTCACTGTGAGCGCGCTCTGCGGCGTCCTGGTCGCCGGCCTGGTGGTTCCCGGCATTGCTGCCGCCGGTGTTGCCGGCAGCAACTCGATCATGTTCTTCAACCAGCTCCCCTCGGGGCTGACAGTTGATCCGCCGTCGCAGTCAACCAAAGTGCTGAGCGCGGACGGGAAACTGATCGCCACCTTCTACGCCGAGAACCGTGTGAGGGTCAGCCTGGCTGAGATGTCCCCGTACATCAAGAACGCGATAATCGCCGTCGAGGACCGGCGTTTCTACGAACACGCCGGCGTGGACCCCCAGGGGATCCTGCGTGCGCTGTCCTCCAACCTGACCGGTGGCGGCCGGCAGGGCGCGTCCACGCTGACCCAGCAGTACGTCGCCAACGTCCTCACCGAGTCCCTCGTGTCGGCGGACCGGAGCGACGAGGTTATCCGCGGCGGGCAGAAGACCGTCGGGGACAAGATACGCGAGATCAAGCTGGCCATCGAACTGGAGAAAAAGTACACCAAGGACCAGATCCTCGAGGGTTACCTCAACATCGTCTTCTTCAACCGGGACGCCTACGGCATTGAAGCCGCGGCGCGCTACTTCTACAGCACCACGGCCAAGGACCTGACGCTGCCGCAGGCCGCCCTGCTCGCCGGCCTGGTGAACAGCCCCAGTTTCTATGACCCGTCCGTCTACCCGGACAACGCCCTCCGGCGACGCGACCAGGTGTTGGAAAGAATGCTCAGCCAGGGGATGATCCTTCAAGCAGAATACGACGCCGCCATCGCCACCGGTGTCGACCTTAGGATCACGCCGGGCCGGCAGGGCTGCGCCGGGGCGGAACTTGCGCCCTACTTCTGCGACTACGTTTCGCACCTCATCCTCAACAACCCGGCCTACGGCGTCGACCTCGCCAGCCGCCAGCGGAAGCTGTACCGCGGCGGCCTGACCATCAGCACCACCCTTGACAGCAGGCTGCAGCTGTCCGCGCAGGCGCAGGTAGACGCCACGGCCGGAGCCAACCCGGACAAGTGGGGTGCGTCGCTGGTCTCCGTTGTGCCGGGCACGGGCAAGATCCTTGCGATGGCGCAAAACACCGTGTTCCTCCCCGAAACCGGCAAATTCGATACCCAGCTCAATTTCAACGTCGACTCCAAGGACGCCGACGGCAATGACCTGAACGGCGCCGGCGGGTTCCAGCCCGGCTCCACGATGAAACCCTTCACGTTCGCGGAGTGGCTCAATTCGGGGAAGACCCTGACCGCGATGGTGGACGCCTCCAAGCGGACGTATCCGCTCGATTTTCCGTGGAAATCCAGCTGCGGCAAGGTGCGCGGCGCCTACAGCACCAAGGAGAAGAAGACCGGCCTTGACGCCACGGACGACCTGCAGAACAACGATGAAGGCTACTACCGCCGCATGCCCATTGACTACGGGCTCTACAACTCCATCAACACGGCAACTTTCGCGGCGGCCGCCCAGCTGGATTTCTGCAACATCCAGAAGATGGTCGACACGGTCGGGCTCCACAGCGGTTTGGACAACGCCCAGATCAACATGCACCAGCTGGGCAACCTGTTGGGCGCCATCGGGGTGGCGCCGCTCCACCTCGCCAACGCGTTCGCCACGTTCGCCAACGACGGGGAGTACTGCGCCCCGATCGCCATTGTGCGAGTGACCGACCCGGCGGGACGGAAGTATCCGGCGGAGACCAGCGACTGCCGCAAAGCCGTCAATCCCGAGGTTGCCCGTGGCGTGAACTCCGTCCTCCAGGACGTGCTGAAGCGCGGGTCCGGCGTCTACATCAAACCCAAGGTGCACAGCGAGTTCCCGGTGGCGGCAAAAACCGGCACCTCCAACAACAACGGTGCAACGTGGGTGGTCGGCTACACCTCCGGCATTGCCACCGCATCCTTCTTCGGAGATGCCCTGGAAGGCCAAAAGCGTCCCGGCCAAAACGTCACCATCAATGGCAAGTTCTACAAGGGCATTGACGGGTACATGCTCGCCGGTCCGCAGTGGGCGAATTACATGCTCGAGGTCGCGGGACTCTACCCTGCGGATCCCTTCCCCGCGCCGCCGGAGTCCATGACAAAGAAGCAGTCGGAGTCCAAGAAGTCGTCGGAGTCTGCGCGAAGGAAACCGTGATCAGCCAGTTGCTCAGTGGCGTGATTCGCGCCCGCACCCTATGCTGCGGGGCCCGCAGCCTCTATTCTCATGCCATGCCTCCGGACAATTACGATGCATTCCTGTCGAGGCTGGACGCCGCCACGACGAGCCTCAGCACGCGGGCCGGGGCGTTGGACAAGGCGCTGGCCGCCGTCTCATTGCTCTTGGGACCGTACGAATCCGCCGTCCGGAAATGGGAACGACGGCGACGCCACGTTGGCGGGCAGCTCGCCGGGCACTCCGGGTCGCCCCAGTCGCACAGCGCACTGAGTGAACTCCACGATGTGGCAGTGAAGATGGAGTCGATGCTCCGCAGCCGCATCCAGCGCATCGAGGAAAAGTTGTCCGTGATGAACGGCCGTCGCGAGGCCATCGACAAATCGCTGCTGGAGCTTGAGTTGAGCCGGCTGAAACTAACCTCGTCCCGAATGCTGTCGCAGGACCGCGAAAAGCTGAGCAGCGTCTTTTCGGCCCTTGCCGGCTCCACCGTTGCCGTCTCAGCCCTCCCCGACATGGGGCTGCTGACCGATCTCAGGGAGGCACGCGAGGCAGTCGTCCTGGCCGAAGCACTGATGGAATTGAAGGGGTATTAATCATGGAAAACTCACTCGACGATGCGCCCCGCAAAAACACCGTCGCTCTTGTGCGGTGGTCAAAGAGGCCGGGCGAAAGTCCCTTGATCAAATTCGTGATGTTCAGTGTCCTCGGCCTCATCCTGAGCATTGTCCTCATGATGTTCCTACCCAGCCTCAGGAGTTTCGGCGCCGTCGCGTTGTTCACACTCTTCTTCGCCGCATTGCTCACCGTTCCGGCCGTCAAGGGCCGGAGGGCATTTATGCGCGGTCTGACCAAACGCGTAAATGATGCCATTGCGGAGGTGACCAACACCCCGGGCGACCAATTGTCGGTCAAGGAATTCCACCGCCTGGTCAAGAGCGGCGAGCGGCGGCCGCTCCTTGTCAGCGGGGTGCCCGGGTTGAATCTGCATGTGGAACGGATGGGATCGCTGGACGGCAACGCCCCCGAGAAATGGCTGGCGGTCTTTACCGTGGTCCCTCCGGAAAGCGGGACCGAAAGTTTTGATCGATTGGTTGCCGCGGCTACTGCCGCAGGCCGCGGCGGTACCACCGCGTCCTGATCGGAAAATGAGCTGGCGTTTCTGTGGATCTGTCCACACCGTGCGGCCTCATCCGCCGATTCGCCAGGACCCGCACGGCAGGGCTAGGAGGGCGCGGGATCGTCAGGACCCCAAACGGCAGTCCTTAGGCGCCGGAATTTCTCGCCCGCCGGCGCTGTGCCAGGAAGAAGATAGCCCCGGCCAGCGCCACCACGGCGGCCGCGATCCCCATAGTCAGAGGCGCGTTGTCATTGTTCGGTGCCCTGACCTGTTCGGGGGCGGCGTCCGCCGGTGCCGTCTCCGAGATGGGTCCGGCAGTCGGGGCGCCAGCAGGTTCGGAACTGGATGACATGCCGGAGCCGCCCATGTCCATGCCGGGCATGCTGCCGCCAGAGCCAGCCGAGCAGCCCGCCAGGGCGATTGCTGCGGCGATCACTGCGGCTGACATGGTCATGTACTTCTTACTCATGGAAATTACTCCTCCTACAGGAATCGAGGTCAGGCTGCTGGCTGCAGGCAGCCCG
>CALMVY010000281.1 GCA_937873245.1 uncultured Arthrobacter sp.
CGGGACGTGGTGAACGTGCGGGCGAACGGGCGCACCACGGTCAGGATCGCGTTCCGCGACTTCAGCGGCCGCTCGGTGTACCACTGCCACATCCTGGACCACGAGGATCTGGGCATGATGGGCGTGATTGAGGTCCGCTGAACCGGAAAACCTCTTGCCAGGCATACCCCCTGGTGGTATATCGAAGCTGAATCCGAATTCGCGAGGAACCTCCCTTAGGAGCGCGCATCATGGAACACCGGCACACCAGCCCGGCCGTCGGCAAGACCGTGCTGGGCGCCGTGAGCCTTGAGGACGCGGTGCGCCTGGAATCGCGCCAGGCGGTCGCGGCCCTGCAGCACCGCGGAATCAAGGTGGCCATGGTCCTGGCCGGGAACGACCCCCGGGCGGTGCTGTCCATGGTGGACTTGTCCCGGGCCAGCTACCGGAAAATGTGGCAGAACCTCATCTGGGCCACCGGCTACAACGTCCTCGCTGTTCCTTTGGCGGCCGGTGTCCTGGCCTTCGCCGGGGTCGTGCTGTCCCCGGCAGCCGGGGCCGTGCTGATGTCCGTGTCCACGATTGTGGTGGCACTGAACGCCCAGCTGCTGCGGAGGGTGAAACTCAGCCCCTCCCAGGCACGTTGAACAAGAGGCTGTGACCGGCAGGGATACCCCTGCCGGTAGGCTTAAGGACCTGAACCGTCCGCACGGAAGGGAGGAAAATGTTGTGAGCTCGCCATCTCGTGGACCCTTCAGCGCGTTCTTCCTTCGTGCAGGCTTCCTGATGGCGGCCATAGCCATCATTGCCGGCATCTTCGGCATGCACATCATCACCGGCGCACACCATATGAGCACCGCGGACAGCATGCCGGCATCAGCCGCACAGTCAACTGTGCACCTGGAAAGCCTTCCCGCCGGCCATTCCCAACCACCGCCGGGGGCGTCCACGGACGGGGCGGTGGTTGCCCAAGCGGCAGCTGGGGCGTCTTCGTTCTGCGCCCCTGACGGGTCCTGCCCGGAGATGTCTGCCGGTGGCAACGCCTGCGTGCCGTCCCCCGGAAGCACATCGCTCACTGCCCCTGCGCCGGGAACAGCACCCTATGCCTTACCGGACTTCGGTGCGGCGGCTGCCGCCGGTACCCACTATTCCTACTCACCGGAGGCCCCCTCTCCCGGTGACCTCTGTATCAGCCGGACGTAAACCAGCACGACGCGCCGTGTCCTTCCCGGCGCGGCTTCGAGCTACATCGGCACGCATAAAACAGGCCGCCCCCGCTCAGGGGGCCGTCATTGCGTGCAATCCCAAAGGCGCTACACGCCGCTGATACTTTTGAGGACCTGATTTTCATGAAGAAAACCCTGACCATTTCCGCTGCCGCCATCGCCGCAGCAATCGCCCTCGCCGGATGCTCCGCCGGTTCGGGGACCGGCAGTCCGGAGGCAAGCACCACGTCCGGCATGAACCACGGCAACTCCGGCACGGCTTCAAGCTCAGCCCCGGCAGCTTCGGCAGCAGCGTCGGCGGAGTTCAACGACGCGGACACCATGTTCGCGCAGATGATGATCCCGCACCACACCCAGGCCGTGGCCATGAGCGACATCATGCTCAAGAAAGAAGGCATTCCCGCCGCGGTGACGGACCTTGCCACCAAGATCAAAGCGGCCCAAGGCCCCGAGATCGAGAAAATGACCGGCTGGCTGGAAAGCTGGGGCCAGCCCACAATGATGCCCACGAACATGCCTTCGACCCACAGCATGTCCGGGATGATGGGCCAGGACGACATGGCCAAACTCGAGGCCGCGCAGGGCACCGAGGCAGCAAAGCTGTTCCTCACCCAGATGATCGCCCACCACGAAGGGGCGGTAATGATGGCCAAGACCGAAACCACCGACGGGAAGAACGCTGACGCGGTCCAGCTCAGCAAGGACATCGTCCGTGACCAGGAAGCCGAAATCCAGGAAATGAAAGACCTGCTGGCCACCCTCTAGCCAGCACACCACCCGCACCGGCCCCTCCCCCCGGGGCCGGTGCGGTCCCCCAAACCCCTTTCCCGGACCACCCCTGGAGTTCCCGATGCCCCTGCACCTTATAAACCGAGGCCGTCCCGCCGCTGGACTCACCGCGGCCGCCGCCCTCCTGCTGACCCTGTCCGCCTGTGCCTCCGGCACAACAACCGGCACCGCATCTACTACTGCCGCGGCCGGCCTGCCCAGCTCGCACGTCCACGGCCTGAGCGTGAATCCCGCAACAGATCAGGTCCTGCTTGCTACCCATGACGGCTTGTTCGACCTCACCAAGTCCCCCGCCGCCCGGATCGGTGACATCAACGACTTGATGGGCTTCACGGCAGCAGCTGACCAGGGCGTGTTTTATGCTTCCGGGCACCCTGGCCCCGGCTCGGACATGCCCAACCCCATGGGCCTGGTCCGATCCGCGGACGGCGGAAAAACGTGGGAGCAGCTCTCCCGCCAAGGCGAATCGGACTTCCACGCCCTCGCCACAGCCAAGTCCGGAATCGTCGCGTATGACGGAACACTGCTGACCAGCCCGGACGGAAAAACCTGGTCCCCTGCCACGGCCGGGTTCGTCCCAGCCGTCCTGGCCGGAAACCCGGAAACCGACACCGTTCTCGCCACCACCCGCGACGGGCTTCATCGTTCCACCGACGGCGGGAAAACCTGGCAACTGAACACGGCAGCTCCCATCATCCAATTCGTTGCGTTCGCCGGCGGCACCGAAGTCATCGGCGTCGAACCCGACGGTTCAGTCCAGTACTCAGCCGACGCCGGCAGCACCTGGACCCAGACAGGCCGGATCGACGGACAGGTCCAGGCGATCACCGCAGTGAAAAAGACCGACGGGAAACCAACGATCTGGGCCGCCACCACCGAAGGGCTCGTCGTATCCACCGACGGTGGCGTGGTGTTCCAGGCCCCTGCCGCTGCCCAATGAACACCACCGGGCCTGATTCCTCCACAGGCGGTGCCTGCGGGCTGATGATGGCAGTGTAGGCGCATTGATGGAGGATCAGGAGAGGATCTGGTTCGTGGACCCCGCCACGCTGCGGGACGTGGTCGTGGACAGGGAGGCAATGGAAGCCCGGCTGGAAGGCTGCACCGACCTGGAACGCGTGTGGGTTCTGTCCCTTCTGGGCCGGGGTGAAAAGGCAGTCAGCGAAGCCCAACAACTGCTGGCCGCCTCCACGGACCCGTTCCGTGCCCTGCTCGTTCTCGCCTATGCCTATCAGCGGCTGTATCGCTGGCGGGACGCCGCCCGGGTGCAGGAACGTGCCCTTCGCGCTGCACGCACGACATTCAGGGAAGCCCAGGTCCGCCATCAGATCGGGCGGCGGCTTTTTGACGAGGGTCTTTACCTCGCTGCCGCCGCCGAGTTCGAGTGGGCTGCTGACCTGTTCAAAGCGGCCGGACGTCCCCGCGCCGCCGTCACCTCCTACCGGGCCAGGGAACGGGCCAGAAAGGTTCACCGGCAAAGCCGGCTCCCCGATTAGAAGGGGAGTTACTTACCAGCACGAGGACAGCCATACTGGCGCATAACAGCACAAGGAGGAGTGGAAAGGAGGCGCACAGGAACCCAGGCCCGGACCGCACAAACAAAATTCATGCGGGGCCCGGAACATTATCAGCTACTCAAACCTTTGGAAGAGGGAGTGCACAATGACGCACGGAACCACTCACAAACTGCTCGATGCCTACCCCAAGGACCTTGGCGGCATCGACACGCACAAGCTGGCCGAATGCATCGCGGCCTGTTTTGACTGCGCACAAGCCTGTACAGCCTGCGCTGATGCATGCCTCAGCGAGGACATGGTGGCCGAACTGACCAAATGCATC
>CALMVY010000282.1 GCA_937873245.1 uncultured Arthrobacter sp.
GATCTCGACCGCGTTCATGCGCTGGATGAGCGCTACGACGTCGTCATGCTGACGGCGGTCTGGATGCATCTCGATCAGGCGCAGCGCGAGCGCGCCATGGCCCGGGTGGCGCCCCTGGTGCGGCCAGGCGGCCTCATTGCGCTGTCGCTGCGCCACGGTCCGGTGCCGGCCGGGCGTCGCATGTTCGATGTCACGGCGGCCGAAACGCGCGCGCTTGCCCGGCGCCACGGCCTCGAAACCATCCTCGAAAGCCAGGGCGTCTCCCTGCTGGGCGGTCCCGCCGTCTGGTGGGACCGGCTCGCCTTCAGGTCTCAGAGATAGCTCGTGACCTTGGGCGGCTGAAACCAGTTGTCGTGGCGGCCGTCCATGTACTGGATCGGCAGCTTGGCGAGCTCTTCGGGCGAGACGTCGTCGAGGCAGGCGACGTTGACCGACACGAAGGCGCCGCCGATCTCCTTGACGTCGCCGTCGCCGAACGCGGCATCGCGCCCGACGCTGTCAGTCTCCGCTTCTCCGTCCTCGGAGCGGAGCCGGGGACGGAGCGCATGCGCGAGGAGGTCGACGCGGGGCTCGGCGTTCGCTGCCCGAACATCTTCGGGCTCTCGGAGGTGATCGCGTTCTGCCCCACGCTGCTTGCACCGTTCGTCAGTCTGCTGGCCGGCATCCTCTTGATCGTCGTCGGTCTCAACGGCACGGTCGTCTCCTGGCTTCTGTAGGCGCGCGGTTCATCTCACGAGGAACGCGCGATGGCAAACAGGAGGGACGCAAAACTCGCGGCTGAACAGCGGACGCGAGGCAGTCGAACGCCCCGGCCAGCGGACTAACCGCCAGATCTGCCGCCGCACGTCCGGCCGTCCCGCGCCGCGCGACGCCCGGAGATGATCCGGCAGCGCCGCGACGAACGCCGCCACACGTACGAGCGAGAGCGGCGGTAGTGGCTGCTGACGCGCATCGGGATCGGGGTCGTGGCCGCGCTGCTCGCCCCTGGCATCGGCTTTGTGGCGTTCACCTCCATCCAGCGCGGCCGCGTCCCGGAGGGTACGCGGGAGTTTGCTGTCGGCGCGGGGCACACCGTCGAAACGCTCGCCTACGATCCGGCGCCGCCGGTGGGCGGAGAGCACGACGCCATACCCCAGACCTGCGGTTTCTACGCGACCCCGGTTCGCAATGAAAACGCCGTGCATTCGCTCGAGCATGGGGCGATATGGATTACCTCTCGACCGGATCTCGCGTCCGAGCAAGTCGACCGGCTGCGGACGCTCGCGGAGAACGAACCCAAGGTGCTTGTTAGCCCGTTCGATGACCTATCGGCTCCCGTCGTCGCCTCGTCCTGGGGTTCGCCCGCTGCAGTTCGACTCGGCCGAGGACGATCGCCTCGTGCAGTTCGTGCAGCGGTTCCGCGCTGATGCGCCGGAACCCTTGGCATCGTGCTTTGGCGTCGGGACGCCGCTGTAGGCCTCCTGGCCAACCGCGGGTCTGCGCTGGGGTTGTCTGGGCCGTTGGTCCTGGTGGCCGCGGTCCTGTCGTCGCCGTCGCGTATCGTTGCGTTCAGGTCCATCGCCGGAACCAGATCTATCGGTGGGCGCCTTTCGTTCGAGCAGGTGGTGCCGGGGGTGGCAAGTGGTCTGGCGGTCGTCTCGCGGCAAGGAGGTAAACAGCCGTGAACGCGCTTGCCAAGTTCATCGCCGGATGCGGCGCCGGTTGCCACGCCGGATGCCACAACCGGGACGCCGGAAGAATCACGCACAGAATCGCGCCCCGGTAATTAAGTCACGCAACAGTTTCGTAATTCATGTGATCCTGATCACTTAAGGTGCTTTCGGCTTGGTTGCTTAGGTTTGGCTAACCTACAGTTTTTCCTAGTGAGCTTGCCCTAACTTCCCCCCGCTCACAGGGGGCTAGGGTCCCTAAGAACTTCCTTGCAGAAAGCAGCCCCAATGAAGATCCGCACCAACGCGCTGGCAGGTATCGCGCTTGCCGCCACCGCCGCGCTCGGCCTGGCCGCCTGTAGCTCCGGCGCCTCGACTTCCCCCAACAGCAGCGCCGCCGCTGACGGCTCGACCGCCGGCGAGATCACGGTCTACAACGCCCAGCACGAGTCGCTGATAAAGGAATGGTCGGACGCGTTCACCGCGGAAACCGGCACAAAGGTCACCATCCGCCAGGGCTCCGACACCGAGATGTCCAACCAGATCATCCAGGAAGGCAAGGCCTCCCCGGCCGACGTCTTCCTCACCGAAAACTCCCCGGCCATGACCCAGGTGGAAAACGCCGGACTCTTCGCCGACGTCGACCAGGCCACCATCGACCAGGTCCCCGCCGAATTCCGGCCCTCCACCAACAAGTGGACCGGCATCGCCGCCCGCTCCACCGTGCTGGTCTATGACAAGGCCAAGTTCGCCGAGGACCAGCTGCCCAAGTCCATGCTGGACCTGGCCAACCCGGAGTGGAAGGGCAAGTGGGCGGCATCGCCGTCCGGCGCCGACTTCCAGGCGATCGTCTCCGCCCTGCTTGAGCTCAAGGGTGAAGCCGCCACTGAGGAATGGCTCCGGGGCATGAAGGAAAACTCCAAGGCCTACAAAGGCAACAGCACGGCCATGAAGGCAGTCAACGCCGGAGAGGTCGACGCCGCCCTGATCTACCACTACTACTACTACGGCGACCAGGCCAAGACCGGCGAGAACTCCAACAACGTCACCCCGTACTACTTCAAGAACCAGGACCCGGGCGCGTTCGTGTCCGTCTCCGGCGGCGGCGTGCTGCAGTCCTCGAAGAACGCGGCGGCCGCCCAGGCCTTCGTCAAGTTCATCACCGGCAAGAAGGGCCAGGAGGTCCTGCAGAAGGGCACGTCCTTCGAATACGCCATCGCCTCCGACGTCCCGGCCAACGAGAAGCTGGTGCCGCTGACGGAACTGCAGGCCCCCACCGTGGACCCGGCCAAGCTCAATTCCGCAAAGGTCACCGAGCTGATGACCAAGGCAGGACTGCTGTAACCGCGTGACAACCAAGCTGGCGGCTCCCGGGACTTCCGGGAGCACGACGACGGCGGGCCGGGGCAAACGCCCCCGCCCGCCTTTCGGCGTTTCCGCAGTGTCCATCATTGCCGTCCTCATTGCCCTGTTTTCACTGATCCCGCTGGGGTACGTGATCGTGATGACGGCGGCCACGGGGTGGGAAACAGCCGTTGAACTGATCTTCCGCGAGCGGGTTGGTGAGCTCCTGCTCAACACGGTGCTGCTGATGGCGATCACCGTGCCGCTCTGCCTGGCCCTGGGCGTGGGCGGCGCCTGGTTGGTGGAACGGACCACACTCCGCGGGCGCAAGTGGTGGGCTGTCCTGCTCGCCGCGCCGCTGGCCATCCCGGCATTCGTCAACAGCTATGCCTGGGTCTCCGCCGTGCCGTCGCTCGAGGGCCTGTGGTCCGGTGTGCTGATCGCCACACTGTCCTACTTCCCGCTGGTCTACATCCCGGCGGCAGCCACGCTCAGCAGACTCGACCCGGCCATCGAACAGTCCGCCGCCGCCCTGGGCCTCGGCGCGTGGCGCGCATTCTTCCGGGTGGTGCTGCCGCAGCTGCGCATCGCGATGACCGGCGGCGCACTGCTCGTGTCCCTTCACCTGCTGGCCGAGTACGGGGCCTTCGCGATGATCCGGTTTGACACCTTCACCACCGCGATCATGGTGCAGTACCAGTCCACCTTCAACGGCACCGCCGGAAACATGCTGGCCAGCGTCCTCGTGTTCCTCTGCCTGATCCTGCTGCTGGTTGAAGTCCGCAGCCGCGGCAGCGCCCGGTACGCCAGGATCGGCTCGGGCGCCCAGGCCGGCGCCCTGCGCCTTCCGCTGCGGGCCTACCAGCTCCCGGCCCAGCTGTTCCTGATCGCGCTCACCGCACTGGCCTTCGGGCTGCCGCTGACCTTCGTGCTGCGCTGGATCATCGCCGGCGGCCCGGAGATCTGGGCCGCGGACGAGTTCCTGCCCGCCCTGCTGCAGACCCTGATGTACGGCCTCGCCGGCGCCCTGGCCACCACCGTCGTCGCGTTCCCGATGGCGTATCTGGCCGTGCGGCACCCCAGCTGGTTCAGCAAGGCCCTGGAGCTGTCCAACTACATCACGAGCTCCCTGCCGGGGATCGTCGTCGGCCTGGCCTTCGTGACGGTCAGCATCAAGGCGGCGCCGGACCTCTACCAGACCTCGGCCCTGCTGGTCGCCGCCTACGTGCTGCTTTTCCTGCCGCGTGCGCTGGTCAACATCCGTTCCGGCCTGGCCCAGGCGCCGAAAGAACTCGACGAGGCCGCCCAGGCGCTCGGCAAGACCCCGCTGGCGGCCTTCCTCCGGGTGACGCTGCGGCTCACTGCCCCGGCTGCCGCGGGCGGTGCCGCCCTGGTTTTCCTGGCGATCGTGAATGAACTCACGGCGACGCTGCTGCTCTCCCCCAACGGCACCCGGACGCTCGCCACCGAGTTCTGGAGCAAGAGCAGCGAAATCGACTACGCAGGCGCCGCCCCCTACGCCCTGCTGATGATCCTGATTTCGGCACCGATGACCTACCTCCTCTTCCAGCAGTCCAAGAAAGCAGCGGGACAGTGACCGACCACAGCCCTTCCCGGCTCCCGGAACCGCGGATCGCCGCGTCCGTGGCCACCAGCACCAACAGCCACCTGGAAATCGATTCCGTCACCAAGAACTTCGGCTCCCAGTCCGTCCTCCAGGGCGTCAACCTCTCGGTGGCCAAGGGCGGCACGACGGCGATCGTGGGCCCGTCCGGCTCGGGCAAGACCACGCTGCTGCGCCTGATCGCCGGTTTTGAGCACCCGGACACCGGCAGCATCTCGCTCAACGGCGCCAAGGTGGCCGGCGAGGGCGTCTGGGTCCCGGCGCACAAACGGCACGTGGGCTACGTGGCGCAGGACGGTGCGCTCTTCCCGCACCTGAGCGTCGGCCAGAACATCTCCTTCGGCCTCGACTCCGCCAGCCTGCCCGGCGGTCACCGCGGCGTGAAGGCGCGGGTGGGTGAGCTGCTGGAAATGGTGTCGCTGGACCCCGCCATGGCCAAGCGCCGCCCGCACGAGCTCTCCGGCGGACAGCAGCAGCGCGTGGCCCTGGCCCGCGCCCTCGCCCGCGAGCCGGAACTGATGCTGCTGGATGAACCGTTCTCCGCCCTGGACGCCGGACTGCGCGTGGCCACGCGCCGGGCCGTGGGCAAGGTGCTCCACGACGCCGGCGTCACCACCATCCTGGTCACCCACGACCAGGGCGAGGCGCTGTCCTTCGCGGACCAGGTGGCCGTGATGCGCGGCGGGCGGCTGGCGCAGATCGGCAACCCCTTCATCGTCTACACCCGGCCCGCGGACCGCGCCACCGCCGAGTTCCTGGGCGACGCCGTGATCCTCGATGCGTGGATGGAAGGCTCCCTGGCCACCTGTTCCCTGGGCGGCATCCCCGTGCGCCGGCCGCCGGCGCAGGGCCGGGTCCAGCTCATGCTGCGCCCGGAGCAGATCCGGATCGCCGAGGACGGCCCCATCCGCGGCGTCGTCGTGGACACGGACTACTTCGGGCCGGAGACCACCGTCCGGCTCAAGCTCGCCGTCCCGCCCGTCCTCGCGGAAGGCGCCGTGGCGGACCACCGCTACCCCGGCGGCGGCGAAATCATCACGATCCGGCACTGGAACGCCTCGATCGCCCGCCCCGGCACCGAACTGTGCCTCCGCGTCGTCGGCGAAGCAGTGGCCTTTCCCGTGGATGACCTGCCTCCGGCGTAGCCGCCAGAGAAGATAAATTCCTCGTTCTTCCCGGTCCGCCACCAGCTCGCCCGGGAGAGCAGTGTCCGTTATACCGCCCAGTGGACCCTTCGGCTCTATTTGCCCAGGTTCATAAAGTCCCGGGGTGCCGTCCCCAGCCGTACGTGTCTCGAAACCCTAGGGTTTCGAGGCACTTCGGTTATGAGACACATGGGGATCCAGATGTAGCGACCCTTACGGTGTCCGTTAGGGGATCCTTCAGTGGGACACCTCCGTTAATTCGGCGCCCCGCGGTCGGCTATGAGTATGTCAACTTGATCCAGGACAACTTGCGTCCCTGTTGACCGACGCAATGCGCGCTGTATCGACCACTGTTTGCCGTCTGGTCTTGCATGGGAACGGCTGCCCGCGCTGTTTTGCAGGAATCTTGAGTACACCGTTTTAGTGCTTCTCAAAATTTCTTGCGTTGGTGTGTAACCTTTTGGACGGTCGCGGACAATACAGGTCATGGGGAACGTTGAATTCGATGATGGGAGGCTATGGTCTCGCAGCATCAAGGGCGATGGCGAGGCCTTCAGGGTTTTGTACATCCGGTACCGCGACAGGATTTTCCGTCATGCCTATCGGCTGTCCGGGGACCGACAGGATGCCGAGGACATCGCGCGCGCGATACGCGCGTTCGATCCGATGCCCGGCGCGCGCAGCCGGCTCGGCGGCGTCGACGTGAAGATCTGGCGAGCGCACCCGGTTGATGCCAGCGGCATGGCCGGAGAAATCATTGCTGCGAGCGGCGACGCGCTCGTCGTCGCCTGTGGCGCCCAGGCCCGCGCGATTACCGAATTGCAGGCGGCCGGCGGGCGGCGCATGAGCGTT
>CALMVY010000283.1 GCA_937873245.1 uncultured Arthrobacter sp.
TGGCAATGATCAGCATCGCCGGAGGCATGGGCACCGCCGCGCTGCTGGAATACCGGAGCATTTCGTAGCGGCTTAGCTTCCGGGGGACATGCCCATTCTTGAGCGCGTGCACCGGACATACTGGGCCTATGTCCACTGGTCAAGGTCAGGGGAGGGCATGTCCAGTGGTGCCGCAGGGTCAAGGATGGGCATGTCCCGCGGCGGGGGAGGCTGGTGGCGCATGCTCCTCGTCCCCGTGCTCGCCCAGGCCGCGGGCCGCGAGGGCATCGCCGGTCTGCCGCGCGAAGGCCACGGTGGTGATGAAGACCGGGAGGATCAGCGCCCGGGGGTTCCGCTCCAGCCCGCGGGCCCGGGCGGAATCACGGACATCGCTGTACGCGCCGGCGATAAACGGGATGCTCCGCAGCATGATGGCGATCGTGAGGGCGAACCGCTCCGGATCGGCACCGAAGCGCTGGAAGGGCCTGGCCAAGGAAGCCACCCCGTCCAGCAGCCGCTGCACCGGAGTCGTGGCGGTAAGGATGGACGCCGCCACGATACAGACCAGCACATTGAGCACGATCCGTGCCGCCGTGGGCGCCCCGAGCTGCCACCACTGGAACAGGCCGATGGCCGCGAGGACGGGCAGCACCGGCCGGACCGCCCGGAACAGCCGCGGGACGCCTGCCCCGCTCAGCAGGAACAGGGCGCACATCAGCACCAGGGCGGCCGCCGCCACGGCCCAGTCCACAATCAGGAATGACGCCATGCCGCAGCCGACGACCAGCAGGAACTTCAGCCACAGGGGCGCGCGGTGCAGCAGGGAGTTCCCGGGCACGTAGTTGGCCAGCAGGAAACCGTGGCCGCTCACAGCTGCTCCAGGCGCGGCTTCTCCAGCCCCGCGCCGGAGGCCGGGGGAGCGGCCGCGCTGAGGTCCCGGTAGTGGGCGACGGCGGCTGCCGGGCCGCCGTCGAACACCACCGCGCCGGCGTCGACGACGAGGACCCGGTCCAGGTCCTGCGCGAGGTCCAGGTCGTGCGTGGAGAGGATGATCTGCTGGCTGAGTCCGGCCAGGGTCCTCCGCAGCAGTTCCCTGTTGCGAAGGTCCAGCAGGGTCGACGGCTCGTCCAGGACCAGCACTTGGGGATCCACGGCGAGGACCGCCGCCAGGGCCAGCAGCTGCCGTTCCCCGCCCGAAAGCTCGTAGATGCTCTGGTCGGCCAGCGGCAGCAGGCCGAAGCGGTCCAGGGTTGCCTCCGCCTGACGGCTGCGGTCGCGGGCATTGCGGACCGAACGCCGGAGGGACAACTCAACGTCCTCCCGACCGGTCGGCATCACCAGCTGGGACAGCGGATCGGTGAACACGAATCCGACACGCCGCCGCACCTCCCGCACCGCCCGCACGGTATCCGAGCCGTCCACCGTGACGGTGCCGCTGCTCGGCGCCACGAGTCCGTTGAGGAGCCGCAGCAGGGTGGACTTGCCGGAACCGTTGGCGCCGATCACGCCAATCCGCTGTTCAGTGAGCCGCAGGCTCAGCTCCTCCAGCAGCGTCTTGGGCGCGGGGCGGCCGTCGACGGCGACCCGCACCGCAGCCCGGTCCAGCACGATGGTGCTCACGGCCGGCTGTCCGCCCCGGCGTCGAGAGTGGGCGTGGCGGGCGCGGTGGCGGGGGTCCCGGCAGCCCGGACCCGGCGGATCAGCAGGTCCGGGAACGCTTTGTGCAGGGCCAGGGCAACGGTCACGGCCAGTGCGTTTTTGATCACATCGCCGGGGTAGAAGACAAGGTCGGCGAGGAACGCCTTCGAGAAGTCCAGCTTGGCGTTAACCATCATCCCGAGAATGCCCAGACCGTGGATGAAGATGATGCTGCTCGCCATTGCGGCGGCGAAAAGGAGGACGGCGCGGAACTTGCCGGGACGGCCTGCCGTGCGGCGGAGCACGACGACGGTCAGCCAGCCCACCGCCGCGGCCGCGAACACGAAGCCGATGATGTAGCCCGCGGAGGGACCGGCCAGGACGCCGAGACCGCTGCGTCCGCCGCTGAAGATCGGCAGCCCGGCGAGACCGAGGAGAACGTAGAGCCCGACGGCGGCGAAAGCCCTGCCGGGGCCCAGGGCAAGGCCGGTGAGCATCACGGCGAGCGTCTGCAACGTGATGGGAACACCGAGGCCGCCCACCGGGATGGCGGCCATCAGGGCGGAGCCGGCCACGAGCGCGGCGAAGACGGCGATCAGTCCCAGGTCGGTGGCGTTCCAGCGGTTCCGGCGCCGGGCGGGGGTGGCGGCAGCGGTGCCGTCGGTTTGCGTCATGGGAATTCCTATCGCGAATGAATCGGGGGCCTGCTTCTCTGATTTCGACTGTACGAGCATGGCGGGGTGCATTTTTTGTAGGGGACCCACTAACCGGCGGCCCGGTAGCTGGAGGCCAGCACCAAAGGCTGCCGCTGGGGGTCCTTGTCATGGGGCGGAGGCCGGGCCGGTAGACTGGGAGAGGCCGTCCTCTCGGCCACACTGCCCCGGCCCTTTCCAGATTCCACCGTGTGCCGCGGCGTTCCCTGTTGTGAAAGGCCTTAGCTGCATTGATTACCGTCCAGGATCTCGAACTGCGCGCCGGCGCCCGCCTCCTCATGGACCAGGTGAGCTTCCGGATCGACAAGGGAGACAAGATCGGCCTCGTGGGCCGTAACGGTGCAGGCAAGACCACACTGACCCGGGTACTCGCGGGCGAAGGCCTGCCGGCCGGCGGCAAGGTCACCCGCAGCGGCGAAATCGGCTATCTGCCGCAGGACCCGCGCACGCCGGACATGGAGCAGCTGGCCCGTGACCGGATCCTGTCCGCCCGCGGCCTGGACATCGCCGTCGGAAAACTCCGCGTGGCCCACGAAGAGATGGCCAGCGACGACGCCGACGTCCAGCGCAAGGCCATGAACCGCTACGACCGGCTCGAGTCCGAGTTCCTGGCCGCCGGCGGCTACGCGGCCGAGGCCGAGGCCGCCGCGATCTGCTCCAACCTGGCGCTCCCGGACCGGCTGCTGAACCAGCCGCTCAAGACCCTCTCCGGCGGCCAGCGCCGCCGTGTGGAGCTGGCCCGCATCCTGTATTCGGACGCCGAAACGATGCTCCTCGATGAGCCCACCAACCACCTCGACGCCGACTCCATCGCCTGGCTCCGCGAGTTCCTGAAGAACCACCAGGGCGGCCTGATCGTGATCAGCCACGACACGGAACTGCTCGAGGCCACCGTGAACAAGGTGTTCCTGCTGGACCCCAACCGTGCGCAGATCGACTTCTACAACATGGATTGGAAGCGCTACCTGCAGCAGCGCGAAACGGACGAGCGTGCCCGCAAGCGGGAGCGTGCCAACGCGGAGAAGAAGGCCCAGGTCCTGATGGACCAGGCCAACAAGATGCGCGCCAAGGCCACCAAGGCCGTCGCCGCGCAGAACATGGCCAAGCGTGCCGAACGTCTGCTGGGTGGCCTCGAGGCCGTGCGCGCGACCGACCGCGTGGCAGCCCTGCGCTTCCCGGATCCGTCGCCTTGCGGCAAGACCCCGCTCACCGCGGACGGCCTCAGCAAGTCCTTCGGCTCGCTGGAGATCTTCACGGACGTGGACCTCGCCATCGACCGCGGCTCCAAGGTGGTCATCCTGGGCCTCAACGGCGCCGGCAAGACCACCCTGCTGCGGATGCTCGCCGGCGTCGACAAGCCGGACACCGGCGAAGTCATCGCGGGCCACGGCCTGAAGGTGGGCTACTACGCCCAGGAGCACGAGACGCTCGACGTCGACCGGACCGTGCTGCAGAACATGCGCTCCTCCGCCCCCGACATGAACGACGCGGAAGTGCGCAACATCCTCGGCTCGTTCCTGTTCTCAGGTGACGACGTCGACAAGCCCGCCGGTGTGCTTTCCGGCGGCGAGAAGACCCGCCTGGCCCTGGCCACCATCGTGGCCTCGAGTGCGAACGTGCTGCTCCTCGACGAGCCCACCAACAACCTCGACCCGGCCAGCCGCGCCGAAATCCTCGGCGCCCTGAGCAACTACACCGGCGCCGTGGTGCTGGTGAGCCACGATGAAGGTGCCGTTGAGGCGCTGAATCCGGAGCGTGTGGTGCTGCTGCCCGACGGCGTCGAGGACCTGTGGAACGCGGACTACCTGGACCTGATTACGCTGGCGTAGGCTGCGTTCGACGGTCGCTTCTGGTCACCTCCGCGCCTCGGCGCGTCCGATTTGCCGCGTGCTCGCTCGTTCCTCGCTTAGACGCACGCTACACAAATCAGCCGCGCCGCTGCGCTTGTGCGGACGGCGCAGTGTAGGCGTTTGATGTGACCCGTTCCGGCGTCCCATCCCTGTCCATACGACACAAATGGCCGCTAACCGAGCCGGTTTAGCGGCCATTCGTGGCAAACGGACGGAAGTTCGCCGTGTCCGGGATCTAGCGGACCGGCATTTCCTTGGCCTCGGTGATGCGCTGGAGGTCTTTATAGCTGATCGAGAACATTGAGTGGTGGTCGCCCGCGCCGGCCCAGAGCACGGGGTGGATGCTCAGGGACTCGTCCAGCAGGGTCTTGATCCTTTGTGGGTGGCCCACCGGGGCTACGCCGCCTACTTCCTGGCCGGTGTGTTCCAGGACGAAGCCGGGGGAGGCGCGTCGGATTCTGCCGCTGCCCAACTGGGCGGCGACCTTCAGGACATCGACCCTCGCGGCCCCGCTGGCCAGGATCAGCAGCGGAACTCCCTCGACGTCGAACACGAGGCTGTTGGTGATCGCCGCGACATCGCAGCCCAAGGTGGCGGCCGCTGCGGCCGCCGTCGGGACTTTCGAATCGAACACCGTAACGGTGTCTTCTGCGCCCAGCACGGTCAGCGCATGCTTCACCCGGGACACCGGCTCCGGAACACGGACGTCCACTGCTTAGAACCCCTGGGCGTCCAGGATGGCGTCTTCCTCTTCCTCCGCGGTGGCGTTCTTGCGCTTGCGGGGGACAGGACGACGGCGGGCCACCGGGCCGCTGGAGTGCATGAACCCGCCGACAGAGTCTTCCCCACCGGCCTGGGCTTCGGCATCCTCGGCGTCGATGGCCGCGTTCCGGGCCTGCTGCCGGGCCGCGTACCCGAAGCCGATGAACATCAGGACGCCGAAGGCAAACCACTGCAGCGAGTAGGACAGGTGGGTGCCCTCGTCGGTGGACGGCTTCGGGAACGGGAAGGGCATCTCCGCCACGGCCGGGCTCTCCGACGCCAGCTGCCCGTAGGCGCCCGTCAGCAGGGGGTAGCCCAGTTCGGCCGAGTAGGCGGCGAGATCGATCGAGGCCAACTGCCCCTCCGGGGCGCCGCGCTGGAGTTCGGGCTCGGCCGGCTTAAGACGGGCGACGACGGTCACGGTGCCCTGCGGGGGTGCCGGAACGGAGTCCGGGCGGCCCGGATTGTTGTTGCCGATCGGCAGCCACCCGCGGTCAATGACGACCGTTTCGCCGGTTTCCACCCTGAAGGGCACCACGACTTCGTAGCCGGGCTGGCCGTTGAGCGGGCGGTTGCGGACGATGCGCTGACCGTCGACGTCGTATGTGCCCTTCAGCTCCACCTGGGTCCACTCGCGCTCGGCCGCCAGCGAGCTGAACTGCTCCTTGACCTCGGCGAAGGGGACAGGCGTGGCGGAATAGTTGGTAGTGACGCGGTTGATCTCGGCGAGGGTCTCGGCGCGGCGGTCCATCTGCCAGCGGCCCAGCCCGGCGCAGGCGGCGGCAAAAATCGCGGCCAGCAACAGATATCCCAGCCACTTGCTGGAAAAGAGAAAACGGTACATTCAGCTTGCCTTGCCTGCCGGGTCCAATGCCACAGTGTCTTTCCAGAGCCCGCGGGACTGCAGATAGTCCTCGAGCCAGGCCCGGTGCTCTCCGCAGGCCAGCCAGATCTTGCGCCGCTCCGGGGTGTGGATCTTGGGGTTGTTCCAGAGCAGCTGCCATTCGGCGCCGCTCCGGCATGCCTTGCGGGAGCAGACGGCCTCCGCCGGGCCGGCCGCCCCGCCGTTCCCGGTGAGATCAAAAAGGTTCATGACGCCGCCCGTCCCTGGCCGCCGTCGTCCCCGGCCTCTCCCGCGGGGAAGCCCCGCCGATCCTTCGGGGCGTCATCGTCGTCGACGAGTTCGCCCTGCAGCAGCGTCATCGATGGGTCTTCCGGCTCCGGGCCGCCCGTCCCGGCTGCGGCCGGCGCATCGAGTTGGGCCAGCGGGGCATAGTCGAGCAGAGAGTCGGCATGGACCTCCGCTTTGTCGCTGCCGTTGGCAATGATGACGGCAAACCAGGGCAGGAACACGGCTCCGATGACCGGGAGGATCTTGAACCAGCCGTCCACCACAAAAATCAGGATCAGGCACACCATACGGATGCCCATCGCTACGGCGTACTTGATCATCCGCTGGCGCATCTCTTCAGAATGCGCTGTGGCGGCGTCCGTGATGCTGTGAACCTCGGAATCACCGGACGGGACGTCCGGGTTCCCGGGCACAGGCATACCGGGTCGGTTTTTGAGTGTCACGGCTGTCAGATCACGCTCCCAAGGCTTAACGCAATTCTCTCACCAACGGCAGGGGCGCCCAAACGCGTGCCTGCCGGGCGCTAAGATCGGAGGCAGGAAAATTCCGCCCCCAGCGCGGCGCCGCCCGCCGCAGAACTCCGGAGCCCACCATGTCTGAAACAGCAACCACCGCCCGCAGTGTCCTGATCACCGGCGGAAACCGCGGAATCGGCCTCGCCATCGCCGAAGCCTTCCTCGCCAACGGGGACAAGGTGGCCGTCACCTACCGCAGCGAATCAGCGCTCCCCGAGGGCATTCTTGGAGTCAAGGCGGACGTCACGGACGAATCCTCCGTGGACGCCGCGTTCGCAGAAGTGGAAGCGGCCCAGGGCCCCGTAGAGGTGCTGGTGGCGAACGCCGGCATCACCAAGGACACCCTCCTGATGCGGATGAGCGAAGACGATTTCACCTCCGTCATCGACACCAACCTCACGGGCGCCTTCCGCGTGATCAAGCGCGCCTCCAAGGGCATGATCCGGGCGCGCAAGGGCCGCGTGGTCCTGATTTCCTCCGTCTCGGGCCTCTACGGCGCGCCCGGCCAGATCAACTACTCGGCATCCAAGGCCGGCCTGGTCGGCATCGCCCGCTCCCTGACCCGCGAGCTGGGCGCCCGCGGCATCACCGCGAACGTCGTGGCGCCAGGGTTCATCAACACAGACATGACGGCGGAACTGGCCGAGGCAACCCAGAAGGACTACCTGTCCAAGGTTCCCGCCGGCCGCTTCGCCGAAGCCTCCGAGGTTGCCAACGTGGTCCGCTGGATCGCCAGCGATGAGGCCGCCTACATCTCCGGCGCGGTGATCCCGGTCGACGGCGGCCTCGGCATGGGCCACTAAGGCGCAGGCCCGTCACGGCAGGACCTTCAGCCCTTTGCGCCGTGCGTCTCCGGGGGTGTAATGGGGCTACAGCCCTGACCACACCATGGCAGGGGCATGGACTCAGGAGGACAACCGTGGCTGAACTGAACAAGTGGGTCCCGTCGGATGTACTGGAGCCGATCAAGCGCTTCCTCGACGGCGACCTGACCATGACGCCGTCCATCAAGGTCGAGCAGTTTGTGGACGGGACCACCCAAGTGGTGCGCGCCGAGGTGCCGGGCATCGATCCTGACAGGGACGTGGACGTCTCCGTGAGCGAGGGCATGCTGCACATCAGGGCGGAGCGTGAGGAGAAGACCGAGCACAAGAGCAAGGACGGCTACCGTTCGGAGTTCCGCTACGGCTCCTTCTCGCGCAGTGTTGCGCTGCCGCCGGGCACCAAGGCAGAGGACATCACCGCCACCTACAAGGACGGCGTCCTTGAGGTGCGGGCACCTGCCCCCGTGACCGCACCCGACACAACGGCCCGGAAGATCAGGATCGACCACCCGTAGCACGCGGCGCGTCCGGGCCGGCGTCGCCGGTCCGCCCGCCGCGGTCCGGGCCTTCAGGTAGCCGCGGCGCGGGCTTCCCGCAGCCAGCCGGCAACCTCGGCGTCGAGCTCGTCCACGGCATGAAGCTCCAGGTGATGCATCCACACCCCGGGAGAGGGGTTGACCACCTCCTTGAACCTGGCCGACCCGATGCGCCGCGGGAGTGCGATCGACAGCACGGCGGGGACGTCGGAATCAAGGTACCGGCCGGGCCACCAAAGGTACGCGAAACCGCGTCTTGCCCGGAACGCGACCTGGCTTTTCGTTGCCCGGACCGCCGGCGGGGTTGGTGCGGCCAGCATCGCTTCCACAGCGTGGAACAGCTCAAGGCCCCGCGGTGAGCCGCTGAACACCTCTTCCGGCGTCGACTCCCCGCCTACGCCCCGGGGCACGGGGCCTCCCGGTGCCTCATCATCGCCCGTTCCATGCGCGCGAGCCTACGCCCGCCATCCGGGCCGTCACTAGCCCGCTGCCGCTTCTTTGTGGGACCCGAACAACCGGAAACGCCGGAGCCGCTGGCATGATGGACTGCAGACCCACCGTTTTTGGACGTTTGGAACAAAGGAGCTCGTATGGGACTGCTGGACAACAAGACCGCGATCGTGACCGGTTCATCGAGGGGCATCGGCGCTGAAGTCGCCAAGATCCTCGCCGCCGAGGGCGCCGCCGTCGTTGTGAACTACCGACAGAAGGCGCCGCGCGCCAACAAGGTTGTTACCGAGATCGAGGCTGCCGGCGGCCGCGCCGCTGCCGTCGGCGCCGACCTCACCACCCAGGAAGGCGTCCAGGCCCTGGCCAGCGCCGCGATGGAAAATTTCGGCTCGCTCGACGTCCTGGTCCTCAACGCCTCCGGCGGGATGGAATCCGGCATGGAAGAGGGCTACGCCCTCAAGCTCAACCGTGACGCGCAGGTGAACATGCTCAACGCCGCCGTCCCGCTGATGCCGGAGGGTTCCCGGGTGGTCTTCGTAACCAGCCACCAGGCCCACTTCATCAACACCGTTCCCACCATGGAGAACTACGAGCCCGTGGCACGCAGCAAGCGCGCCGGCGAGGACGCCCTGCGCGAACTCGTCCCGAGCCTGGCTGAGAAGGGCATCTCCCTCGTCGTCGTCTCCGGTGACATGATCGAGGGCACCGTCACGGCCACCCTGCTGGACCGCTCCAACCCCGGCGCCATCGAGGCCCGCCGTGCCGAAGCCGGGAAGCTGTACTCGGTGGTCGAGTTCGCCGGCGAGGTCGCCAAGATGGTCACGGCCGACGTCAAGAGCGGCCACACCGAGTATGTCGGCGGCTCCGACTACTTCGACAAGAGCAACAACTAAGGCACCCGTCCGGCCGTACGCGAGCCGGCGATACGCAAGGAAGGCCGGGGCAGAAGCCCCGGCCTTCCTTGCACTCCATTGTCAGGTGACCGTCCGGACTCACACGCCGGCGATGTGCCGCACGGCGTCGAGATACGGCAGGTTCACCGCGGCGTCCGCCACCGCGCGGACCGCCGGCTTGGCGTTGAACGCCACGCCGATCCCCGCGGCGCCGAGCATGTCCAGGTCGTTGGCGCCGTCGCCCACAGCAATCGTTTGCGCCAGCGGAATGCCTTCCCGGGCGGCCCATTCACGCAGGTATTTCTCCTTCGCCGCCCGGTCGATCACCTCGCCGACCACCTTTCCGGTCAGGGCGCCGTCAGTGATTTCGAGGTCGTTGGCGACCCAGTAGTCCAGTCCCAGGCCCTCCGCGATGGGCTGCAGGATCTGGTTGAAGCCGCCGGAGACCACGGCCACCACGTGCCCCGCGGCCCGGAAGGCGGCCACGAGCTCCGCGGCGCCGAGGCTCAGCTTCACTTCGGCGCGTACGGAATCGACGACGTCGGCCGGCAGCCCGGCGAGGACCGCCACCCGCGCGTGCAGGCTCTGGGCGAAGTCGAGCTCGCCCCGCATTGCGGCCTCGGTCACGGCCGTCACCTCGTCACGTTTACCGGCGTAGGCGGCCAGGAGTTCGATCACTTCCTGCTGGATCAGGGTGGAATCCACATCCATGATGAGGAACTTCCGCTGCGCCTTCCGGAGCGAGGCGGGGACAATTGCCGTGTCCACCCCCGCCGGTCCGTGATCCGCTGCGGACCGGCGCAGCCCGGCCAGTGCGGCCTCTCCGCCGTCCGGGCCGGAAGCCAGCTCAACGCTGCCGTCCGCCGTATACACCTCGAAGCGGGAGTCGCCGGTGCGGGTTTCGGCGTCGAGCGTCACTCCCGCCGCGCCGAGCAGCGCGCGGAGCCGCTGCACATCGGGGAGGGCAAGTTTCGGGGCATAGCTCACTGCGGTCACGAACAGGTTCATGGCTGCAATCCTAGCTATCAGGCGGGTGGGGGCCCGAATTCGTGGCGCCCCGGTGACGCCGCGGCAGCCCGGCGGCCGGCCCCCGGCGCGGACCCGGCACGGGCCCGGTGTTCCGGTTATCAGTCGTCCGCTTTTATGTCCTAGTGTCTACTCCTATGAGTGATGTTCTTGAAATGGCCGCCGTCAGCGTTGTGCGTGGGGCAAAAACCCTCCTGGACAAGGTCGACTGGCAGGTCCGGGAAGGCGAGCGTTGGGTCATCCTGGGCCCCAACGGCGCCGGCAAGACCACACTGCTGCAGATCGCCGCGGCGCGGATCCACCCCACGAGCGGGATGGCGGGCATTCTCGAGGAGATCCTCGGGGCCGTCGACGTTTTCGAACTCCGGCCCCGGATCGGCCTGTCCTCGGCTGCACTGGCCAACCAGATCCCGGAGCACGAGAAGGTCCTCAACGTCGTCGTGACGGCCGCCTACGGTGTCACCGGACGGTGGCGCGAGGGCTATGAGAAGGACGACGAACGCCGTGCATTCGCCCTGCTCAACGAGTGGGGCATGGGGCCGCTGCTCAACCGGCCGTTCGCCTCACTCTCCGAGGGGGAACGCAAGCGCGTCCAGATCGCCCGGGCCCTGATGACGGACCCCGAACTGCTGCTCCTCGACGAGCCCGCCGCCGGGCTTGACCTGGCCGGCCGCGAGGACCTCGTGTACCGGCTCAGTGAACTAGCCCGCGACGAGGCCGCCCCCGCCATCGTGCTGGTCACGCACCACCTCGAAGAGGTCCCGCCGGGCTTCACGCACGCCATGCTGATGCGCGACGGCGGCGTGGTGGCCCAGGGCCCGATCGAAGGCGTCCTGACCGCGGAAAACCTGAGCCAGACCTTCGGCCTGCCGCTGGACGTCAGCGTCACCGCCGGCCGGTACACGGCCACCGCACGCCGCTGAACGGGCCGCTGACCGCGCGTGGAGTTCCTCAATAGCGTCTTCATTTTCTTCGCCGGGCTCTGGGCCGGGACCATCAACAGCGTGGTGGGTTCCGGCACCCTGGTGACCTTCCCGGTGCTGATCGCCCTCGGCTACGCGCCGGTTACGGCGTCCATCAGCAACGCGATGGGCCTGGTGGCGGGGAACGCCTCAGGCGCCTGGGGCTACCGCAAGGAGCTCACCGGACGCGGCCGGCAGCTGCTCAAGCTGCTGCCTGCCTCGCTGCTGGGCGGCATCACCGGCGCCTACCTGCTGCTGCACCTGCCGGAGAAGGTCTTCCACTACGCCGCCCCCGTCCTGATCGTGCTCGCGCTGCTGATGGTGGCCTTCCAGCCCAGGCTGCAGCAGTGGGTCCGGAACCGTGAACAGAACCCCGAGCACGCCATCCGGGACCGCAGCCACGGCGTCATCCTCCTGGTCCTCGTGTACCTCGCCGGCGTGTACGGCGGATACTTCGTCGCCGCGCAGGGCATCCTGCTGGTCGGGATCCTGGGCATCTTCATGACCGGAACCATGCAGAACGCCAACGCCATGAAGAACATCCTGGTCCTCGCCGTCAACGTGGTGGCGGCGGCCTCGTACCTGCTCTTCGCCTTCGACCGGATCGACTGGACCGTCGTCGGGCTGATCGCCGTCAGCTCGCTGATCGGCGGTGTGATCGGCTCCAAGGTCGGCCGCCGGCTGTCGCCGGTGGTCCTGCGCGGGGTCATTTTTGTCCTGGGCCTCGTCGCCCTCGGGTTCATGATCGCCAACCTGTTCAAGTGACCCCGTCCCGTGACTCCTGAACCTTCCCCCAAAATCCTCCGCTGAAATGGCCCGCCAGTGACCTTCCACCACCTTGAGTCCGCCGACGACCCGCGCGTCTCCGACTACACCCGGCTCACCGATGTGCACCTGCGCAAGCTCCGCGAACCCGCCGAGGGCATGTACATTGCCGAGTCCTCCCGGGTGCTCCGCCGCGCCCTCGCCGCGGGGCACCGGCCGCGGTCATTCTTCCTCGCCGAGAAATGGCTGGAGGATCTCGCAGACGTCTTCGCGCAGTACCCGGATGTCCCGGTGTATATCGGCTCCGCCGCGCTCCTCGAGGACATCACCGGCTTCCACCTCCACCGCGGCGCGATGGCGGCCATGCAGCGCCCGGAACCGGTTCCGCTGCCCGAGCTCCTCGCCGGGGCGCGCAGGGTCGCCGTGCTGGAGGACATTGTGGACCACACCAACGTCGGCGCGATCTTCCGCTCCGCTGCCGCCCTGGGCGTCGACGCCGTCCTCGTCTCCCCGCGCTGCGGGGACCCCCTGTACCGGCGCAGCGTCCGGGTCAGCATGGGAACGGTGTTCCAGGTGCCGTGGGCGAGGCTGGAGGACTGGCCGGGGGACCTGCAGGTGCTCCGGGAGCAGGGCTTCACCGTGGCGGCGATGGAGCTCACCGGCGACGCCGTGGATCTCGATGAGCTGGCGGCCCGCCGGCCGGAGAAGCTCGCCCTCGTCCTCGGCACCGAGGGTGCCGGAATGAGCGCAGGCACCCTTGCCGCCGTCGACCTGGCCGTGAAGATCCCCATGCGCCCGGGCGTCGACTCGCTCAACGTCGCGGCGGCGTCCGCCGTCGCGTTCTGGGAGCTGCGGCCGCGCGACTGAAACGGGCTGCTGGACAAGCTGTTGAACGGCGCCGCTGGTCAGGCGGCGGACGCGCCGACTTTCCGCTATGATTGATAGCTGGCCGTCCGGTGCATTCCGCCGGCCATCCCATTCATACCTGGCAACTGGCAAAATCCAGTTGTGCGAACAAAGGTCCAATTATGAAGTCCAATACCCACCCGAAGTACGAAGCTGTTGTTTTCAACGACCTGGCTTCCGGCGTCAAGTTCCTGACCAAGTCCACCGTGTCTTCCAAGAAGACCATCGAGTGGGAAGACGGAAACACCTACCCGGTCATCGACGTCGAAATCTCCTCCGAGTCCCACCCGTTCTACACGGGCAAGCAGCGCATCATGGACTCCGCAGGCCGCGTCGAGCGCTTCAACGCTCGCTTCAAGGGCTTCGGCGGCAAGAAGTAACTTCTTCTCCCCAAGGTCTTTTGGAAAAGCCCGCACCGGCAACGGTGCGGGCTTTTTGCGTCGGCGGCCGCTGTGCCTGCTGGGCGGCCGCCGCGTGGCAGGATTAAGGGCATGACAACCCTTCCCCCGGTTCCCGGTTCCAGCAGCGCCGACGACGGCGGTACACGCCGCCACGGGGAGTACAAGGTCCCCGGCGGCAAACTGGTGGTGGCCGATTTCGACGTCGTCGACGGCGTCCTGACGGACGTCTCGCTCAGCGGCGACTTCTTCCTGGAGCCGGACGAGGCGCTGCTGGCGATCAACCGGGCACTCACCGGCCTCCCGGCGGACTCCGGCGCGGCGGACATTTCCGCCGCCGTGGCAGCGGCCCTGCCCGCCGACGCCGTCCTGTTCGGTTTTTCCGCCGACGCCGTCGCGGTCACCGTCCGCCGCGCCCTCTCGAAGGCCACCGGCTGGGCGGACCATCACTGGAACATCATCGCGCCCTCCGTGCTGCCCACCCACATCAACGTCGCCCTTGACGAGGTCCTGACCGAAGAGGTGGGCGCGGGCCGCCGCAACCCCACCCTGCGCTTCTGGGACTGGGAAGAACCCTCAGTGGTGATCGGCAGCTTCCAGTCCGTCCGGAACGAACTGGATCCCGCCGGCGTCGAACGCCACGGCATCAGCGTGGTCCGCCGGATCAGCGGCGGCGGAGCGATGTTCATGGAGGCCGGCAACTGCATCACGTACTCGCTGTACCTGCCCCAGACCCTGGTGGACGGCATCAGCTTCGCCGACTCCTACGGCTTCCTGGATGCCTGGGTGATGGCGGCCCTCGAAAAGATGGGCATCAGCGCCTTCTATGTGCCGCTCAACGACATCGCCACCGAGCAGGGAAAGATCGGCGGCGCCGCGCAGAAACGGCTCGCGAACGGCGGCATGCTGCACCACGTGACCATGAGCTATGACATCGATGCGGACAAGATGGTGGAGGTCCTGCGGATCGGCAAGGAGAAGCTCTCCGACAAGGGCACCCGCAGCGCGAAGAAGCGGGTGGATCCGCTCCGCCGGCAGACCGGCCTGGCCCGGACCGACATCGTCGCGGCCATGATGGACGTCTTCGCGGAACGCTACGCCGCGACGCCCTCGGAGCTCACTGACGCCGAGTTGGCCGCGGCCCGTCACCGGGTCGAGGCGAAGTTCGGCACCCCCGAGTGGCTGCACCGCGTCCCCTAGGCCCCCACTGCCCCCCGACTGATCCGCCGCCGCCCTCAGGGTGCCTCGGGTAGCGGCCATTCGTGTCAGATGGGTGGCCGGGCGGGCGGCGCTCTTCACCGATTCACCACAAGTGGCCGCTACACCGACCCGTTTAGCGGCCATTCGTGTCAGATGGGTGGCCGGGCGACGCGCATGCAGCGGTTACGGAGCAGCCGGTGGTGGGTTAGCCCCGGGACTGCGCCGTGAGGGAGCGGTGCAGGTGGCTGCGCTGTTCGATGATGATGCGGCGCAGCGCCCGCGGGGCGTCCGGGTGGCCGGCAAGCCACTCATCGGTACGGGTGATCACGGGGTGCGAGTCCGGGGTGCCGCCGTCGAGGTCCTGGCCGGCCGGGTAGAGCCCGCGGACAATCCGGCTGGCGATCTCGATGCTGCGCCCGGCCCACACGTCCTCCAGGCACTCAAAATAGCGGTCCACGAATCCACCCAGCAGCGCTGCCGGAGCCGTGTTGAACCCTGCGATCGTGGCGCTCAGCAGCTGGTTGGAGAGCGAGGTGCCATGCACCGCCTCCTGCCAGGCAGCCTCCTTGACGGCCGTTTCGGGGCGGGCGGCGAGGGCGGTGGCATGCCCCGACCTGCCGGCGGCGGTGTTGTCCCGGGCCAGTTCCCCTCCGAGCTGCTCAGCGGTGGCCTGCCCGTTCGCGGCGAGGGCGTGCCAGAGGTTCCACCTGAGCTCCGCGTCCACGGACAGGCCGTCAACCACGGTGCTGCCGTCCAGGATGCCGCGCAGCAGGTCCAGCACGCTGCCGTCGTAGCGGCTCGTCGCGGCAACCGTGCGCGCCCAGGCCAGCTGCTGGTCGGAGCCCGGCGCGGCCCGGCGCAGCTCTTCGGCCGCCACGGACAGGAAGCCGTGGCGGACCGTGTCCCGCCCGGATGCAGGCACGTAGCGCTCGATCGCCGTGGACGCGTTGCCCAGGACGTTCAGCAGGACGCCGATGCCGGTCTCCGCGGGGCCGAAGCGCTGCACGGCGTCCACGTAGAGGGACGACGGCGTCACAGCGTCCCGGGCCGAATCCCAGAGCGCGGTCCAGCACAGGGCCCGGGCCATCGGATCCGTCAGCGCGCTGAGCGAGGCCCGGACGGTGGCTTCGGAGTGCGGGTCCAGCCGGACCTTGGCGTAGCTGAGGTCATCGTCGTTGACCAGCAGCAGGGCCGGCTTAGGCTTGCCGGACAGGGCGGGCACGTCCGTCCGGGCGCCGCTGATGTCGGTCTCGACGCTGTCCGTGCGGACCAGGGCGCCGGCGTCGTCCATCTCGTACAGGCCGATCCGCAGCCGGTGCGGCCGCGGCTCCTGCCGGCCCGTCGTCGGGTCCTCGGCGTCCTGGTGGAGGGTCACGGTGCCGAGGACGCCGTCGTGCTCCTCGATTCCGGTAGTGAGGGTCGAGATGCCGGAGGTCTGCAGCCACTGGCGGGCCCAGTCCGCGAGGTCCCGGCCGGACGCGGCGCTGAGTGCGGCCAGCAGGTCAGCGAGGGTGGTGTTGCCGTAGGCGTGGTCCTTGAAGTACCGGCGCGATCCGGCGACGAAGGCCTCGAAACCCACGTAGGCGACCAGCTGCTTGAGCACCGAGGCGCCCTTGGCGTACGTGATGCCGTCGAAGTTCTGCTTCGCCGCCTCGAGATCGGGGATGTCGGCGACGATCGGGTGCGTCGTGGGCAGCTGGTCCTGCACGTAGGCCCAGGCCTTGCGGTTGTTGGCGAAGTTCACCCAGGCCGTGTCCCAGTCCGTGGTGCGGTCCACGCCGAGGGTGCCCATGTAGTCCGCGAAGGACTCCTTGAGCCACAGATCGTCCCACCACTGCATTGTGACGAGGTCGCCGAACCACATATGGGCCATCTCGTGCAGCAGGGTGTTGGCGCGGGCCTGGTACTGCGAATCGGCGGCCCGGGAGGTGAAGACGTAGTTTTCCGTGAAGGTCACCAGGCCCGGGTTCTCCATGGCGCCGAGGTTGTACTCGGGCACGAAGGCCTGGTCGTACTTGCCCCACGGGTACGGGAAGTCGAAGAGCTCGTTGAAGAAGTCCAGGCCGTTTTTGGTGAGGGTGAAGAGCGCCTCGGGGTCGAAGGACGGCGCCATCGAGGCGCGGCAGTAGAGGGCCAGCGGCACGTCCAGGACGGACCCGTCAGTGAGCGTTCCGCGCCAGGAGTCCTCGGCCTTGAAGTAGGGGCCCGCCAGCACCGTGGTGATGTAAGTGGACATCGCCTTCGTGGGGGCGAAGTCCCAGCGGCTGGTGTCCGGATCGCTGGTCAGCTGCGTGCGCAAGGTCTCGACGCCGTTGGAGGCCACCTGCCAGGCCGAGGGGGCCATGACGTGGAACGTGAATTCCGCCTTCAGGTCGGGCTGTTCGAAGTTCGCGAAGACCCGGCGGGCATCGGCGGGCTCGTACTGGGTGTACAGGTAGCACTGGCCGTCGGCCGGGTCGACGAAGCGGTGCATGCCTTCCCCGGAGGTGCTGTAGAGCGCGGTGCCCGTGACGGTGACCTGGTTCTCCGGCTGGAGGTTGTCCAGCCGGATCCGGGAGCCGTCCACGACGTCTTTGACGTCAAGTCCCTTGCCGTTGAGGAAGACGCTGTGCACCTCGCTACTGATGAAGTCCAGGAACGTGGAGGACCCGGGAACACCGGCAGAGAAGTTGATGACACTGCGGCTCGTGTACCCGGCGACGTCCGGATCCGCGGCCCGCCGGACGTCCAGGGAGACGTCGTAGCTGTGCGTGGTGATCAGGGCTGAGCGGGTTGCGGCTTCATCGCGGCGCAGGTTCTGGTTCGACACCCAGCTATCTAATCATGAGGAACGCGGCGCCCAGCCCCAGCGCGGCGATCAGCAGCCAGGACGCCAGGGCGGCCAGCAGGGCCCGCGCCCCGGTGTGGATCAGCTGGCCCACCCGTACCGCCGATCCGAGGCCGAAGAGGGCCATCCCCAGCAGGATGTCCTGAAGTACCGCTGCGGCGTCGAGGACGGCGGGGGAGAGCCAGCCCGTGGTGCGCAGGGCGGCGAGGGCGACGAAGCCGAGGACGAACAGCGGGACGATGGGCTGCCGCTTCCGGCCGTTGCCGGCGTCGTCGGCGGTGCTGCGGTGGTGCAGGCCCGCGGCGGCGACCATGGGAGCCAGCAGGATCACCCGGGTGAGTTTCACGACGACGGCGACCGCCAGCGCCGAGGCACCCGCGGTCTGCGCGGTGGCCACCACCTGCCCGACGTCGTGCACCGACGCCCCGGTCCAGGCCCCGAAGACTTCCGGGCTGAGTCCCAGCGGCCGGATCAGAAGCGGCATCACCCCGATGGCCAGGGTGCCGCACAGGGTCACCAGTGCCACCGGGAGGACTGTGTCGTGCTGCCGGATCCGGCGCACCGCCGCCATCGCCCCGATGGCCGAGGCCCCGCAGATGGAAAAGCCGGTGGCGATCAGCAGCGATACCTGCGGCGGCAGCCGGAACAGCCTGCTGATGGCGTAGGTTCCGGCGAAGGCGGCCAGGACCACGCCCGTGATCAGCAGCAGCGCGCTCCAGCCCAGACCGAGCACATCCATGAGGCTCACCTTCAGGCCCAGGACCACGATGCCGGCGCGCATCAGGTGCTTGCCCGCGAAATCCAGGCCCGGCCGGCCGGCTCCTGCAGTCCAGCCGGAGAGCCCCGGGACGTTGGCGGCGAGGAGTCCGAACGCCACCGCCAGGGTCATGGCCGGGAGGACGGGAACCAGGGCGTGGACGGCCAGGGACAGCACGACGGCGGCTGCCGCGGCCAGCAGGCCCGGGAGCAGGCCCGCGGGCGGCCTGGCACTGAGCAGCGGTGTGGGAGTTATCGGTGGCACGCACCAACTTTGCCCCAACGCCGCGGAAAAGCCTTAACCGCCACGGCTGCAGCCGGCCCGGCGCCACGCTGCCGCGGACCCGGAAATGATTTCGCAACAAAAAGGTGATTGTCTAGTGACCATGTCTGACCTATTCCAGGATTACTCAGTGGCCGCCGAACGCACCGGCGCCTACGACGAGATGTTTACCCCCGGGCAACAGGCCCGGAAGTCCTACGGGCAGGTTGCCGGGGCCCTGCGTGAACTCTCGCTCGCTGATGTCACCGCCCGCGCCGATTCCATGGCGCGGACCTTCCTGGACCGCGGCGTGACCTTCGACTTCGCGGGGGAGGAGCGGCCCTTCCCGCTCGACATCGTGCCCCGCGTCATCCCGGCCGACGAGTGGACCGTGCTTGAGCAGGGCGTCGCGCAGCGCGTGCGGGCACTCGAGGCGTTCCTCAACGATGTTTACGACAAGATGGCCGTGGTGACCGACGGCGTCATCCCGCGCCAGCTCGTCACCACCAGCGCCCACTTCCACCGCCAGGTGCACGGCTTCGAGCCGGCCGGCGGCGTCCGCGTCCACATTTCCGGGATCGACGTCGTCCGCGACGCCGCCGGAACCTTCCGTGTGCTCGAGGACAACGTCCGCGTCCCCTCCGGCGTCAGCTACGTTCTGGAGAACCGCCGCGCCATGGCCAAGGGCCTGCCCGAGGCGTTCGGCCAGCAGCTCATCCGGCCGGTCGAGGAATACCCGCGCAGGCTCCTCTCCGCCCTGCGCAAAACGGCCCCTTCCGGCGTCGACGACCCCACTGTTGTGGTCCTGACCCCCGGCGTCTTCAACAGCGCCTACTTCGAGCACACCCTCCTCGCCGGCCTGATGGGCGTGGAACTCGTCGAGGGGCGTGACCTTATTTGCCGCGGCAACCGGGTCTACATGCGCACCACCGCCGGGGAACAGCGCGTGGACGTCATCTACAAGCGCATCGACGACGAGTTCCTGGATCCGCTGCAGTTCCGGGCCGACTCCATGCTTGGCTGCCCGGGGCTGGTCAACGCGGCCCGCGCCGGCGGCGTCACCATCGCCAACGCCGTGGGCAACGGCGTCGCCGATGACAAGCTGGTCTACAGCTACGTCCCGGACCTGATCCGCTACTACCTCAACGAAGAGCCCGTGATCGCCAACGTGGACACCTTCCGGCTGGAAGAGAAGGAAGCCCGGGAAGAGGTCCTGGATCGGCTGGACGAGCTCGTCGTCAAGCCCGTGGACGGCTCCGGCGGCAAGGGCCTGGTGATCGGCCCGGATGCCTCCAAGGAGGAACTCGATGCCCTGCGCAAGCGCGTCATCGCGGACCCCCGCGGCTGGATCGCGCAGCCCGTCCTGCAGCTGTCCACCGTGCCCACGCTCAGCGGCGACAAGTTCGGCCCGCGGCACGTGGACCTGCGCCCCTTCGCCGTCAACGACGGCGACGACGTCTGGGTCCTGCCCGGCGGCCTGACCCGGGTGGCGCTCAAGGAGGGCTCGCTCATTGTGAACTCCAGCCAGGGCGGCGGCTCCAAGGACACCTGGGTGCTGGCGGATTCGCCGGAGGTGCCGGTGGAGACGCTGCCGCGCCAGGCCATCACGGTCCGCGAGCGGGTATCGGTGTGGCCGGTCGAGAGCAACTGGCGCGACAGCCAGAAGGAGCAGCAGCAATGACCCGCGGCACCGTGTCGAGTATTTTTCCGCTGACCTGCCCTTTTCAGATTTCCGATGCGCTGGAGGTAACCGCGAATGCTTAGCCGTATCGCCGAGTCACTGTTTTGGATCGGCCGCTACGTGGAACGGGCCGATGGCACCGCCCGGATCCTCGACGTCCACCTCGAGCGGCTCAACCACCTGCCCATGGAGGAACAGCGCAGCGTGGCGCAGGAACTTCTTGCCGTGATGGGCGCCCGGGCGCAGAGCGAGGACTTCGGCCTGCCCGAACTGCTCAACGCCCTCGCCTACGACAAGCAGAGTGCCACGTCCATCGCCGGTTCCCTCGGCGCGGCGCGGGAGAACGCCCGCCGTGCCCGGGAAACCGTGTCGTCAGGGCTCTGGGAGAGCCTGAACACCACGTACTACGGGCTCAACCAGCACCGCAAGGACGTCGTCGGCACGTACCGCTTCTGCAACTGGGTACTGGAACGCACGGCCATGGTCAGCGGCCTCGCGGACACCACGGTGAGCCACGACGAGAGCTGGCAGTTCCTGGTCCTGGGCCGCTCGCTTGAACGGGCCGACATGACGGCACGGATGCTCTCCACCCGTGATGTGCTCTCCGCCGGGATGTCATGGGTGAACATGCTCCGTTGCGCCGGCGCCTACGAATCGTTCCTGCGGACCCGCCGGGCGGCGTTCGGCGACCAGCACGCCGCCGAGTTCCTGCTCCTGGACCGGCTGTTCCCGCGCTCCATCGTGTACGCGCTGCGGGATGCCGACGAATGCCTCGCGAAGCTGGACCCGTCGGCCCAGCGCGTCGGCTTCATCAACGACGCCCGCCGGATCGTGGGCCAGGCCCGCACCTTCCTCGAGTTCCACCGCACCGACGATCTGATGTCGGAACTGCCGGAGCACATGGAACGCGTGCAGAAGGCCGTCTCACAGGCCTCGGACGCCATTTCCCGTAAGTACTTCAATCAGGCGGACGAACTGGCCTGGGTGGGAGAAGTTTCATGACCCGGCTGAGTATCATCCACAAGACTGCGTACAAGTACAACAAGCGGGTCACGCTCTCCTACAACGAGGCCCGCATGACACCGCTGACGGATCCCCAGCAGGTGGTGCTGGAGTCCTCGCTGAAGGTCTCGCCGTCCCAGGCCGCGCTGAGCAGTTACCGCGACTACTGGGGCACCCGGGTCTCCGCGTTCGACATGCAGATGCCGCACGAACACCTGGAAGTCCTGTCCACCACCACCGTTGAGGTGCACCGGGTGGAGCGGATTCCCTCCGAGGCGGACATTGTCGGCTGGGACGTCCTGGACGCCCCGGAAACGCTCAACAAGTTCAGCGACTGGATCCCGCAGTCACAGCTCACCGGGCCGGGCGCCGAAGTGCTCGGGATCATTCCCGGGGTCGTCGGGGGCCGCAACCCGCACGAGGCCGCCATGGCGGTCTTTGAATGGATGCGCGGGGAAATGACCTACATGAAGGGCTCCACCGGCGTCACCACAAGCGCCGAGCAGGCGTGGAACCAGCGTCAGGGCGTCTGCCAGGACCTGGCACACCTTGCGATCGGTGCGCTGCGCAGCCGGGGCATCCCGGCCCGTTACGTGTCCGGCTACCTGCACCCGCGCTCGACGGCGGCCCTTGGCGAGACGGTTGCGGGGCAGTCGCACGCCTGGCTGGAGTGGTGGGACGGAGAATGGCGCAGCTGGGACCCCACCAACCACAAACCGGCCGGCGACTTCCACGTGACCGTGGCGAGGGGCCGGGACTACCGCGACGTGCCCCCGCTCAAGGGGATCCTGTCCGGCGGCGGCGGCTCCACCCTCAGCGTGAGCGTGGAGATCACCCGCCTGGCCTGAGTCCCGGCTGCTTCCGGGCCTATTCGAGGCCGGAACGGGTGGCGTCATCCAGCGGCGTCCACCAGGTCAGCGGGGGTACCACCTTGAAGCGGCGCCCCGTAACGGTGTCCGGAGTGATGCGGACGAAGTGTTCCTTTTTGCCCGCCTGCCACGGGAACAGGAGAAGCCCCACGGTGTCCAGGACCTCCTGCTGGTTCTGCACCGGCGCTGCCTGTCCCTTGACCACCACACTCCAGGCGATACCGGAGTCGGCGTCAATGCCATCGGCCTCCACCGCCACCGGGGTGTCAGCAGTGGCCGCCTGCAGCTTGGTGCCGTCCGCCGTGCGGAACACCAGGGTGCCGTGGTCCACCTTGTAATTGATCGGGAAGATGTCGGGATGGTCATCCACCCACACCGCGAGCCGTCCCACGCTGACGCCGCGTAACAAACGCCAGCACTCGTGGTGGTCTAGGTTCTCAACTTCATGTGCCTGCTGGTGTTTACCCGGGTTGGGATCAGTACTCATGCCGCCGAGACTACCCCTACCCGGCCGCGGCGGGGTAGGGGATAAGGTCACAATCCGAGGCAATATAGTCCGACTTCTAGGGTCTTTGAACCCGCTTCGGGGTATTCTGGCATCACCATCGTCAGCGCCGACGATCGTTGTGTCTGTAGGGAATTGGGGCCATGAGCATGCATTCAATCGGGGAAAATCCGGACCAGGCAGCCACGGAGCCACAGCCCCTGACCGACGGCGTGCTCAAGGGATTCGTGTCCAGGGCCGAGGAGCTGCTCCAGTCCCAGGAGCGGATGGCCGGGCTGCTGGAAGCAGTCGTGGCCGTCGCCGAGGACCTCAGCCTGGACGCCGTGCTGGAGCGTGTGGTGGAGTCCGCCTGCAGGCTTCTTCATGCCCGCTATGGCGCCTTGGGCGTCATCGGCGACGACCGCGCGCTCAGCCACTTCATCACCGTCGGCATCGACCAGGAGCTGGCCGGCCGGATCGGACCGCTGCCAACCGGACACGGCGTCCTGGGCCTGCTGATTTCGGATCCCCGCCCCCTTCGGCTGCACGACCTGCGCCGACATCCGGAGTCCTACGGCTTCCCGGCGAATCATCCACCCATGAAGTCCTTCCTCGGCGTCCCGGTGCGGGTCCGCGACGTGGTCTTCGGCAACCTCTACCTCACGGAAAAGGAAGACGGCAGCGACTTCACGGCCGAGGACGAGGGACTTGCCGTGGCGCTGGCCGCCGCCGCAGGGGTTGCCATTGAAAATGCCCGCCTCTACGACGACGCCCGGCGCCGGGCCCGCTGGCTGGAAGCCTGTATGGACGTTGCCGGGCTCATGCTCAGCAACGACCGCGACTACACTTCCGGGGGACTGGACCCCATCGCAAGCCGGGCACTGCAGGAGTCGGGCTCCCACCTCGCCCTGCTGGTGGCCCCCGCCGCAGACGGCCGGGGCCATATTGTCGCCGGCGTGGCCGGGAAACGCAGCCCGCAATTCTCCGGGCGCCGGCTCACGCTGGACTCGCCCTGGCTGGAAGGCGTCCTCGACGGCGGGGAGCCCGTTGTGCTCGATGATGCTTCGGCCCTGTTCGGGGAGATCGACGACGGGATCACGGGACCGCTGCTGGCGGTGGCGCTCAGCACCCAGGGGGCGCATCACGGGCTGCTGCTGCTGGTCCGGGATCCGGACGAGATGCACTTCGCCCGCACTGACATCGAGATGGGCGCCGTCTTCGGGTCCCACGTCGCCCTCGCCCTCGAGCTGGCGCGCGTCCACCGACTCCGCGAAGAGCTGCTGGTCTTCACCGACCGGGACCGGATCGCCCGCGACCTCCACGACCTCGTCATCCAGCGGCTGTTCGCCGCCGGGCTCAGCGTCCAGAGCCTGACCCGCTTCACCAAGGATGAGCTCGCCACCGAACGGATCCGGACTATCACCGGCGAGCTCGACGAGGCAATCCGAAGCCTGCGGGACACTATCTACTCGCTTAAGAGCAGCGTCGGGGAAACGGAGCTGCTTAGCGGTCGGATCCGGCGCGTGACGCGCAGCTCGGCGAAATCCATGCCCTTCACGCCGCGCCTGACCATCACGGGACCCGTGGATGCTGTCACGCCAGACAAGGCGGACAACGTCGTGGCAGTGGTGTCGGAGGGCCTCAGCAACGCCATCAGGCATTCCGGCGCGGACGCCATCTCCGTGTCGGTCGGCGTCGTCAAGGGCAGGGTCACGGTTGTCATCACGGACAACGGCGCCGGCTTCGCTGAACCCGAAAAGCGCAGGGGGCTCGCCAACCTGGAGGACCGGGCGCGCATGCTCGACGGCGAATGCACGATCACCAGCGCCCCGGACGCGGGGACAAGCCTCGAGTGGTCGGTGCCGGTCTAGCTTCGGGCAGTTTCAGCCGGCGCAGCCAGCGGGGACGGTCAGCTAGCGGACACTGTGCGGCCGGTTGCTTTCGGCATGGCTGACGGCCGGCGCCGGAGACGCGGGACCGGCGATAAAGACCGCGGCCTGGGTACGCCGTTCGAAGCCCAGCTTGGCCAGCAGCGAGGAGACGTAGTTCTTGACCGTCTTCTCCGCGAGGAACATTTCCGCGGCAATCTGGCGGTTCGTGAGTCCGCCGCCCACCAGCTCCAGCACCCGGCGCTCCTGGGGCGTGAGGGACGACGTCCTGGGGTCAACATCCTCGGCCTCCACAAGGCTGTCAACGATGCCGGCAGCGACGCCCTCCGCGAAGATCGACTCGCCGGCCGCCGCCCGGCGGAGCGCCCCGATCAGGTCGGTCCCGCCGATTTCCTTCAGAACATAGCCGCTCGCGCCCGCCAGGACCGCTCCGCGCAGTGCCTGTTCGTCGTCGAAGCTGGTCAGGATGATGCAGTTCAGCGAGGGATCCACCGAGCGTACGTCGCGGCAGACCTCAATCCCGGTGCCGTCCGGCAGTCTGGCGTCGAGGACGCAGACGTCCGGATGAAGCGCGGGAATGCGGCGGGTCGCCTCGACGGCGGATCCCGAACTTCCCACTACCAGGAACCCCTCACCCTCAAGGAGCTCCTGAAGCCCGCGCCTGACGAGTTCGTGGTCATCCAGGATGAAGACACGGATGACAGCCGGAGCCCCGTCGGGTGCAGTGAGACCTGCGTCTGACCAGGCAATCATGATTCTCCTGTCGGGCAGCTTGCGCTGCCAAGTGTGGTGCGGTGCTCCCCAGCCTGCTCCGCAGACCGTGCCTGCCGGTCGTGCCTGCGGGTCGTGCTTGCTCATTACATTTGTTGCTCAATCCATTCTCGTCGACTCAAGCGTCGCTGTCGCCGTTGTCGACCCTTGCAATTCTTCTCTGCGGCCGGAACCCGGGCAAGGGTCCTTGGTCCTGCCGCGCTGGCGTGCAGCTGCCGTATGACTTTTGGCCCTTTCCGCTCCCTTGGCCCCGGGTCATTGTAGGCTGGACGCGCCAGCTGCTCGACGAAGGGATCTGCAATGACCGAAGCCAGGGACATCCGGACCATCGTAGTGGGGGTCGATGGTTCCGAGGCGTCAGTGGAAGCGTTGCGCCAGGCCCAGAGCCTCGCCGGACCGCTCTCGGCCACGCTGGTAGCGATGGCCAGCTGGGACTTCCCTCCGGTCTATGACGGCTACGTCGCCATGGGCATCGACGACTTTGACGTCCGTGCAGGGGAGATCCTGCAGGAGACGGTGGAGAAGGCGTTCGGGACGCCGACCCCTGCCAACGTTGAGACGCGTCTTGTGCAGGGACACCCCCGGCACACCCTGCTCGAGGCCAGCCGGGACGCCGACCTGGTGGTGGTGGGACGCCGCGGCCACGGAGGCTTCGGCGGAATGCTGATCGGATCCGTGAGCTCCGCCCTGGTGGCCCACGCCCACTGCCCCGTGCTGGTGGTCCATTCGCCGGAGACAAAAGAAAAGAAAGCGGCCAGGTAGCGGCCGCCCCGCCGGATACGGCAGGTCACTCTGCTCAAGGAGGAACCACTGCCCGGCAGCGGGTTCTATTCGAACGAGGCCCTGCGGGGATCGGAGAGCCGGGTGCTCCACAGGTCCGGTTTGTTGACCTTGAACCGGCGCCCGGTCATTGCCTTGGGGGAGAGGCGCACGTAGTAGTCCTTGGCGCCCGGCTGCCACGGCTCGAGCAGTTGTGCGTCGACGGCGTCCTTCTCCTGCTGGCTTTCGATCAACTGCGCCTCGCCGCGGGCCACAACGCTCCAGGCCTGCTGCTCGTGGGCGTCGTAGCCGTCGATTTCAAAGGCGATCGGTTTGGCCGTCATGGCTGCCCAGAGTTTGGATCCGCCGGCCGTGCGGAACACAATCGAGCGGCGCTCCAGCGCGTAGTTCACTGGAAAGATCTCCGGATGGCCGTCCACAATCAGGGCGATCCGCCCCACGACTTCCGTATCCAGCAGCACCCAGCACTGGTCAAGGGACAGCCCAAAATCGGGCGCAGGCGTCGTCTCTGTGTTCATGTGGACCCACGTTACGTAGTGCCCGGTGCCCCCATTAGGGCCATAAGGCCCGTAGCCCACGCCAGCCGTCTCTGCTACGGCCCGCGCCTACCAGGGGCTCGGCTTGTAATCCTTCAGGAAGACCCCGAACTGGTCCTCGCCCGACTCGCCCATAACGATCGGGTCGTAGACCCGGGCCGCCCCGTCGACGAGGTCCAGCGGGGCGTGGAAGCCTTCTTCCATGAGGCGAACCTTGGTGTAGTGCGGCCGCTCGTCGGTGATCCAGCCGGTGTCGACGGCGGTCATCAGGATGCCGTCGGAGTCCAGCATCTCCTGCGCGCTGGTCCGGGTCATCATGTTCAGGGCCGCCTTGGCCATGTTGGTGTGCGGGTGGCCGGGGCCCTTGTAGGCGCGGGAGAACTGGCCTTCCATGGCGCTGACGTTCACGATGTACTTCCGCCTCGCGGTGGAGCGCTTCATGGCCCCGCGCAGCCGGCTGACCAGGAGGAAGGGCGCCGTGACGTTGCACAACTGGACTTCGAGCATTTCGAGGGGATCCACCTCGTCCACTACCTGCGTCCAGCTGTTGATCGTGGCCAGGTCCGGAACCAGGCCACCGGCGTCGATGGCGGTGCCGGAGACGATCCGCTCCAGCGACGCGGATCCGGTGGACAGTGCCAGGGAGGTGATGGCGTCGCCGGCCAGCACCGGGTGCTCCAGGACGGTGCTCGCCAGGGCCAGCGGGTGCTTGTCGTGGGCGTGGCCGAAGGTCACCAGTTCGGGGCCGCCGTTGGCGGCCTGCAGGGCCGCCGGAAGCGGTTCGTCCTCGGCGTCGACCAGCGGTTTGTAGGCGTTGCCGGAGCGGCGCACGGTCTGGGCCGCGTTGTTGATGATGATGTCCAGCGGTCCCGCGGCGTCCAGGGAATCGGTCAGCGCCATGACCTGCGAGGGGTCGCGCAGGTCAATGCCGACGATGCGGAGCCTGTGCAGCCACTCGCCGCTGTCCTCCATGGCGGCGAAGCGCCGGGCGGCGTCCTTGGGGAAGCGGGTGGTGATGGTGGTGTGGGCGCCGTCGCGGAGCAGCCGCAGCGCGATGTACATGCCGATCTTGGCCCTGCCGCCGGTGAGCAGCGCACGGCGCCCGGTCAGATCGGTCCGGGCGTCCCGCTTGCTGTGGCTGAAGCCGGCGCAGTCCGGGCACAGCTGGTGGTAGAACGCGTCCACCTGGGTGTAATGCTGCTTGCAGATGTAGCAGGGCCTGGACTTGATCAGGTGCCCGGCGATCTCCCCTGTCGCGGACGTGGTGAGCTTGTGGCCGCGCGTTTCGTCGTCGATCCGGTCCGGGGCCGCCGTCGCGGTCCGGGAGATCACGGCGCGGTCTGCTTCGGCGATCAGATCCCGCTTGCTGACCCGGCGGTGGCGCTTGACGGCTTTGAACATCTTGCCGGTGGCGCGGCGCACCGATACGTAGTCCGGGTGCTCCTCGTCGTAGACGTGGATGCTGTTGAGGACCTTCAGGCAGGCCTGGATTTCCTCGGGGGTCAGATCGGACGGCAGATCGGGGGAGCTCATTTCCCTAATTTTACAGCCTGCAGGGAGCCCGGCCCGACGCCGGCGCCGGGCTCCCGTCCTTTCTGAATCCTCGCCGGACGGCCGCCTCAGCGGGCCTTTGTCGACCCTGCGCCGGGAACTGTCACGCCGACGGCGGCGGCCTGGACTTCCGCCACCTTGTCCACCGACTCCCGCAGGGCCGGCCAGTTCTCCGTGGCAGCCTTGACGGCATCCGGCACCAGGATCAGGTTGGCGGCCGAGAGGGCACGCTCGGCCTCGCCCGGTTCGGGGACGAGCTGTCCCTTCGACAGGACGGTGATGCCTGACTCGGTGACCTTGAAGCCGCGCGTACGGTCCAGCTCGGGGTCGAGGCCGATCGCGGCGCCCGCCGGGACCCGGACGTTCTTGTCGATGATGGCCCGCTTGACGACGGCGCCCTCGCCGATGTTGACCTTGTCCATCAGCACGGAGTCCAGCACACGGCTGGATGTGCCGACGTAGACGTCGTTGGACAGCACGGAGCCTTCCACGATGCCGCCGGAGATGACGGTGCCGCTGGCCACGATCGAATCCAGGGCCGTGCCCACCGTGTTCTTCAGGCCGCGGACGAACTTGGCCGGCGGGGAAATGCTTTGGCGCGTGTAGATCGGCCATTCGGAGTTGTAGAGATTGAAGACCGGCACGGGCGAGATGAGGTCCATGTGCGCGTCGTAGAACGAGTCGATGGTGCCGACGTCGCGCCAGTAGGTGCGGTCGCGTTCGGTGGAGCCGGGGATCTCGTTCAGGGTGAAGTCGTAGACACCGGCCTCTCCCTTGTCGACGAAGTAGGGGATGATGTCCCCGCCCATGTCGTGTTTGGTGTCCAGGCGCTCGGCGTCGACGTGCAGGGCTTCAACGAGGGCGTCGGCGTCGAAGACATAGTTGCCCATGGAGGCGAGGAACTGCGTGGGATCGGCGGCCAGTCCCGGCGTGGAGGACGGCTTCTCGACGAAGGCCGCGATCTTCCCGGGGTTGTCCTGGTCCACTTCGATGACGCCGAACTGGTCGGCCATGTGCAGCGGCTGGCGGACCGCAGCAACAGTGGCCTTGGCGCCGCTCGCAGCGTGCTGGTCAACCATCTGGGCGAAGTCCATCCGGTAGACGTGGTCTGCGCCCACAACGACGACGATGTCCGGGTTGGCGTCATGGATCAGGTTCAGGGACTGGTAGATGGCGTTGGCGCTGCCGAGGAACCAGCTCTTGCCCACGCGCTGCTGTGCCGGGACGGAGGCGATGTAGTTCCCCAGCTGGGTGGACATGCGCCAGGTTTCGGAAATGTGGCGGTCCAGGCTGTGCGACTTGTATTGCGTCAGGACGACGATCTGCAGATAGCGGGAATTGACCAGGTTGGACAATGCAAAGTCAATGAGCCGGTAGCTTCCGGCGAACGGGACGCCGGGTTTGGCCCGGTCTGCCGTCAATGGCATGAGCCGGTTTCCCTCGCCACCTGCGAGGACGATGGCCAGAACTTTTTTATTCGGCATGTTGATCGCTCCTGAACGCCTTTGTACTTCCCCAAAACAGTCCGGCACGCCCGAACGTCTTCACACTAGATCAGTTCCACCGTAACGACTACCTTGGGGTTTGTGCGTATAGACATTGTGACCAAAGAATTCCCGCCCGAAATCTATGGCGGCGCCGGGGTCCACGTGGCCGAGCTCAGCCGGGTGCTTGCCCAGCATGTGGATCTGCAGGTGCGTGCCTTCGGCGCGCCCCGTGAGCCGGGGTATCACGGTGCGACGGTCACGTCCTACGCCGTGCCCGAGGACCTCGCCGGGGCGAACGCCGCGGTGCAGACCCTCGGGGTGGACCTGCGGATCGTTCCCGACATCGCCGGCGCGGACCTGGTGCATTCGCACACCTGGTACGCCAACATGGCCGGGCACATCGCGTCGCTGCTGCACGGCATTCCCCATGTGCTCAGCGCCCACAGCCTGGAACCGCTGCGCCCGTGGAAGGCAGAGCAGCTCGGCGGCGGCTACGCGCTGTCCTCCTGGGTGGAAAAGACCGCGTACGAAGCCGCGGCCGCGATCATTGCGGTGTCCGAGGGCATGCGCCAGGACATCCTGCGCAGCTATCCCGAGGTGGATCCGGCCAAGGTCAAGGTGGTGCACAACGGAATCGACGTGGGCCTCTGGAACCGGGACGAGGGTGACGACGTCATCCGGGCCCTGGGGATCGACCCGGCCCGGCCGAGCGTGGTCTTCGTGGGCCGCAACACCCGCCAGAAGGGTGTGCCGTACCTGCTCCGCGCGGCCGCGAAGCTCCCCGCCGACGTCCAGCTGGTGCTGTGCCTCGGCGCCGCCGACACCCCCGAGCTCGCGGCCGAGACCGCCCGCCTGATCGAGGAACTGCAGACCCAGCGCGGCGGCGTGATCCTGGTGGAGCGGATGCTGCCGCGGAACGAACTCATCCAGGTCCTTAGCCACGCGACGGCGTTCGCCTGCCCGTCGATCTACGAACCGCTTGGAATCGTCAACCTGGAGGCCATGGCCTGCGGCGCCGCCGTCGTGGCCAGCGCCACCGGCGGGATCCCCGAGGTTGTCCAGCATGGCGAGACCGGCCTGCTGGTGGACATCGAGCAGGTCACGGACGGGACCGGCACGCCGCTGGACCCGGAGAAATTCGTCACCGAGTTCGCCGCTGCCCTGACCGAGGTTGTGTCCGATCCCGCACGGGCCCGCGCCATGGGCCAGGCCGGACGCCGCCGGGCCGAGGAGCACTTTTCCTGGGAGTCCATCACGGAAACGACGCTTGAGGTCTACCGCTCGGTGCTCCCCAAGGGTTCCTGACCTGCCGCCTTTTTAAAAGAGACGACAGAACAGCCGACGACGGCGCCGCCCCTGCTGAGGGGGCGGCGCCGTCGTCGTATCACGGCCGGTGAGGTGCCGCGTTACTTGATTCCCTGGGTCCTGGTCCCGTGGCTCTTGCGGGCCAGCAGGATTTTCTCGTCCACCGGGGCGTCGCCGCTGGCGCGCTGCTGCCTGAAGTATTCGCGGGCCTCGTCCTGGCGGATCCTCTCGGCGCCCGTGGCGATCTCGGCACGGAGATGTTCGGGGCCGAAGCCGAAGGCATCCACCAGGTCCAGCGCGTGCGGGCGGATCTTGACGAGCAGCCGGTTGATGTACCCGCCCAGGGTCCGGGCGCGCTGCATGGAGAGCCGGCCGTTCATCAGGTACCAGGACAGGTTCTCCTCGATCAGGGACAGGCCGAAGAGGTCGCGCAGCCAGGTGAGGACCTTCCTGGTGCCGGGGTCCGTGACCTTGCCCAGCGCCTCGGTGAAGGCCTCCCATTGCAGCAGCTCGGCATGCGCCTGGGCAGCTTCGATAAGTTCGTTCTGGTGGCTGTTGAACAGGGCCGCCCCCTGCTGCTGCGGCAGCTTGTTCGCGCCTTTGAGGGCCGAGCCTACTTCGGCGACCATGGTCTGCACCCGGTCGGTCAGCAGCGCGCGCTGGCTCGCTTCGTCCTTGATCGCGATTGCGGCCTTCTGCACCGAGCCGGAATCCGCCATGAACTGGGCGACACCGCGCAGGCCGGTCCGGTGGATGGCGGCGCCCGTGGCCTGGCCCACCACGTAGCGGGCCAGCACACCGAAGTTCACGGTGCGGAATTCCTTGGCGTAGTCGGCCAGGAGCCGCTTCGCTACCAGCTGCAGCAGGACGGTGTTGTCGCCTTCGAAGGTGGCGTAGACGTCCAGGTCGGCGCGCAGCGAGGCAAAGCGGTTCTCAATCAGGAAGCCGGCGCCGCCGCAGGCCTCGCGGCATTCCTGCAGGGTGTCGAGGGCGTGCCAGGTGCTGAGCGGCTTGAGTGCCGCCGCGAGGGTCTCCAGGTCCTGGCGGTCTTCGTCCGTGTCGGTGCGGCCGGAGAAGACGTCGTCGAACTTCTGCAGCAGCTGTTCGCTGGCGAAGCCCGCGGCGTACGTCGTGGCGAGGCGGGTGAACAGCCGGCGCTGGTGCCGCTGGTAGTCCAGCAGCACTTCCTCGTCGGTCTGCGAGGAGGCGTTGAACTGGCGGCGTTCCGTGGCGTACTGGATCGCCGTCTTCAAGGCCAGCTTCGACGCGGTGACGGCGGCACCGTCGAGCGACACGCGGCCCTGGACCAAGGTGCCGAGCATGGTGAAGAAGCGGCGGCCGGGGCTGGCGATGGGGGAGCTGTAGCTGCCGTCTGCGTCGACGCTGCCGTAGCGGTTCAGCAGGTTGGTGCGCGGGATCCGGACATGGGTGAAATGCAGCCGGCCGTTGTCGATGCCGTTGAGGCCGCCCTTGACGCCGTCGTCCTCGCCGCCGATGCCCGGCAGGAAGTCCTTGGTGTCGGGATCGCGGAGGTCCATGTAGAAGGCGTGGACGCCGTGGTTCACGCCCTGCGTCACGAGCTGGGCGAAGACCACCGCGGCGAGGCCGTCCACGGCGGCGTTCCCGATGTAGTCCTTCCAGGCGGCCCGGAACGGTGTGTGCACCACGAATTCCTCGGTGGCCGGGTCGTACGTGGCGGTGGTGGCGATGCTGGCGACGTCCGAGCCGTGCCCGGTCTCGGTCATGGCAAAGCAGCCGGGGATGTCCAGGCTCATGATGCCGGGCAGCCATTTCTCGTGGTGTTCCCGGGTGCCGAGGTGGTTTACGGCGGAGCCGAACAGGCCCCACTGGACGCCGGCCTTGATCTGCAGGGAGGGGTCGGCGATGACGAGCTCCTGGAAGCCTGCCACGTTGCCGCCGTGTTCGTCGGCGCCTCCGACGGATGCGGGGAAAGCGCGGTGAACCGCCCCGTTCTCCACCAGGATCTTGAGCTGGCCGAAAGCCCGCTTGCGGTGCTCGGTGTGGGTCAGGCCCTCCGTCTTGTGCAGCTCCGGGCGGCCCGCGAGGGCCCGGGAGGCGCGGCGGGTATCGGCCCACTTGCCCAGGAGCAGCTCACCCAGCGCGGCAACGTCGACGACGGGAGCCGGCGCGCCGGACGTCGTCGCTGCAGCCGCCGGCGCCGGGGCGGCCGTGTTGCGGGTGGCGGTGTTGCGGGTGGTTGTGTCGCTTGCTGTGTTGTTGGGGGCTGCGCCCCAGGGGCGGTCGGCGAGTTCGGTCATGTCGATTCCTTCTTTGGTTCTGACAAGGTCGGTGCTGAAGTCGGTGGTGTTTGGATCGCGGCTGCCGTGCGGAGCTCGGGGGCGATGCCGAGGCAGAGCCAGTCGGTAATCTGCCGTGCCATGGCCTCCTGGTCGGGCTTGGAAGAGGATGCCGGGCTGGCGAGCCATTGTTCGCCGGCGTTCCGGACCAGGCCGATTGCCGCGTTCGGCCAGTAGCCGATCACGGCCTCGCGCCCGTCGCCAAGGTGGCTGCGCATGGGCCGGGCGATCATGTCGCTGATCGCCGCGAAGAAATGCCCCAAGGCACCGGCGGTGGCTATGGTGCCGTTAGCGGCCCCCGCGTCCCCGGGGGTGTAGCGCGTGACGAAGGTGTACACATTGGGGCTGGTTTCGGCCATCTGCAGGTAGGCGGAGACCATCGCGAAGAGTCCCTCGCGGGGAGTCTGGGCGCTCTGGGCGGCTTCCTGGATGCGGCGCTGCATCTGGCTCAGGACGACTTCGCCCACGGCCTGCTGCAGCCCGGCCTTGTCCCCGAAATACCGGTAGAACACGGATTTCGAGGTCCCCGCTGCGGCGGCGATGTCTTCCATCGACGCGTCGCTGCCGAGCGCATGCACGGCCTTGCGGGCTGACTTGATCAGCTCCCGGCGTCGCTCTTCGCGGTGCGACTGCCAGCGCGAGGCACGGCCGTCCACACTGCCGGCGGAGCCGGGCGCGTTGCCGCCGGGAAGATCAGGCTGGGGGATGTTCACGATACCCAGCGTATCAGGTACGCTGGGTATCGGTAACCCGCTTTGATCGAAGGAGACAGCCCATGTCCGTCAACGGACAGTCCGCACCCGGACCAAAGGAATCGACCCCCGCGACACCCCAGGCAGCCACAGCGGCCAGGACGGCCAGCGTGGCCCCGGCGGAACGCACGCCTGGAC
>CALMVY010000284.1 GCA_937873245.1 uncultured Arthrobacter sp.
AGAGTAGGTCACCGCCGGAACATCATTAAGGTCGAGGACCCCCAACCACGTTGGGGGTCCTCCCGCATTTAACCCCCTTTCACCTTCAGGACCCTCCCGCACAACCGGCCGGCCACCCCGCAACCCTCCCGCACATCCCGCGACGCCCGACGCCGGCACCGCGTCGAGACAGCAGTACGCGGCAGTCCCACGCGCCAACACTGCCGCCAACTGCAAACTCGTCGCACCCGACGCCGGGTAGGGCCAGCCGCCGCCGTCGTGCTTTGAGAAGCCCACCAGGCCAGGCACCGCGGGTAGAGTTGGTGCCCATGGATAACCTCTTCAGCCACGCAGCCCCTGACGCCGACGAGACGCCGGAACCGGAAGCTGCAGACGGGCTGGAGCCCGTCGTCTACAGCGTCATCGTGCCGGGCGCCGTCGCCCGTGCGTTCGTCGGTTTCACTGAGCACACCCACCTGTGGTGGCCGCTGGAGGAGCACGGCGTCTTCGGTGCCGGCTCCTATGTGGAATTCGAGGAGAACCTGATCCTGGAGACCGCGGACGACGGCAGGACGGCCGTCTGGGGGTCCATCGACGACTGGCAGCCCCCGCTCTCCTTCCATGCCAGCTGGCACCCCGGCTCATCCGCCGTATGGTCCACGGAACTGCGCGTCGCTTTCCGGGCCGTCGAGGACGGTACGGAGCTGCGCCTCGTCCACAGCGGGTGGGAAGGTGCCGAGGATCCTGCCGCAACGCGGGCGGACTACGCCGCCGGCTGGCCCGGGGTCCTGGATCGTTTCGTGCGCTTCATGGGTGGTTCCGGAGCCTGAGAGCCCCGGGCAGGCGGCGGTGTGCAGCGCTCCTGCCCAGTTGCCGGGCCGGTCGGTGTGCGTCCCCCAACCGCTTCCCTGGATTGCCGGGCGTTTCTCTCCGGACAACCAGGCGGGAGGAGCGAGTAACTGGGCAGGAACGCGGCCGCAGAGACCACGGTCAGAGCAGCGGCGCCGTGTCCACGGGCGGAACAGCCGTACTCGAACGGATGACGAAGCGCGTCGGGTACTCGGTGTCGGCCGCCCCTGGGTCCCCGACGCCGTCGAGCCCTGCCAGCAGGCGCCGGACTGCCAGCGCACCCTGGCCGCGGGCATCCTGGTCGATCGTGGTGAGCCCGAAGACCTCGCCGAGTTCGTGGCCGTCGATGCCGATCACGGACAGGTCGTGCGGCACGCGGAGCCCGAAGTCGCGGGCCGCCAGAATCGTGCCGATCGCCATCTCGTCGGACGCGGCGAAGACCGCCGTCGGCCGTTCCACGGAACCGCCCAGCAGGCGCCTGGCGCTGGCGTAGGCGCCTTGGATGGTGAAGTCCGCGGAGACCTGCCACTCCGGACGGACCTCCAGCCCGGCGCCCTTCATGGCATTCTTGAAGCCGGCCTGGCGTGTGCCCGGAAGGCGGAAGTCCTGCTCGTAGGCGGCGTCGCCGGTCATATGGGCGATCTTGCTGTGGCCGAGCTGGATCAGGTGCCGGGCCGCGGACTGCGCGATCCCGGAGTCGTCGATCCGGATGGTCGAGGCCCCGGGCAGCGGTCCGCCGATCCCGACGATGGGCCGGTGGATCGCGAGCAGCTGCTGGATCTCGGCCTCGCTGAGCTCCAGCGATACCGCAATCACAGCATCCACACGCTTGCGGAGCAGGAAGTCATTCAGCACGCTGTGCCGGCGTTCCTGCCCTTCGCTGACGTTGTAGAGCGTGAGGTCGTACCCGGCATCCAGCAGGGTGGCCGAGACGCCCTCCACGACCGAGGAGAAGAACCAGCGGTGCACGGACGGAACCACGACGCCAACGTTGTGGTTCCGTCCGGAGGCCAGGCTCGAGGCGTGGTAGGAGAGGACGAAGCCGAGCTCGGCAGCGGCAGTTTGGGCGAGTTCGCGGCTGCGGGCCGAGACATTTCCCTTGCCGCTCAAGGCGCGCGAAACGGTGGCTATGGAGAGGCCGGCGCGCTCCGCAACGTCCTTGATGCCGGGCATTCTTAGCTCTCCGCGTCCTCGATGTAGATTTCCAGCCAAACAGTTTCCCCTGAGCCTAACCGATGCCCGGAGCCGCCCAGTCCAGATGACTCGGCACCCTCCGCCGCGGAACCCGGCGAGCTCCGCAACAGCACCCGACCGGCGGGCAGTTCGACGGAATCGTGCCCCACGTTGAGCAGCACCAGGGTGGTGCCGTTCAGGTACGCCAGGCAGGTATCCGTGCACCATTCCTCTGCCCAGGCGAGGGAGCCCTCGCCGAGTCCCAGCTCGCGCCGGGCGGCCAGCATGCGCCGGTACAGGTTGAGGTGCGACGACGGCGCGGCGGCCTGCACGTCACGCGCCAGTCCGGTGAAGCTCACCGGCTGCGGAAGCCAGGGGGCGGCGCCGGAACCGAACCCGGCGTTTTGCTCGGCTGCGCGCCACGGCAGCGGAACGCGGCACCCGTCGCGGCCCAGCCGTTCCCCGCCGGTGCGGGCGAACGTGGGGTCCTGCCGCAGGTCGTCCGGGATGGCGATCCCGTCGGGCAGGCCGAGTTCCTCGCCTTGGTAGAGGTAGGCGCCGCCGGGGAGCCCGAGCATGAACATGGTGGCGGCCGCCGCGCGGGAGCGGCCAAGGGCCTCGTCCGGCTGCGGATCAAAGCTGCCGATTCCGTCGCCGTCGCGCGGTGCGTTGCCGTTGTAGCCGAAGCGGGTGGCGTGCCGGACGACGTCGTGGTTGGACAGCACCCACGTGCTGGGGGCACCGACGGCGTCCAGCGCCGTCAGGGACTCGGTGATGACGCCGCGCATGCGGTGGACGTCGAGGCCTGCATGCAGATACGGGAAGTTGAAGGCCTGGTGCATTTCATCCGGCCGGACCCAATCGGCCAGGCGGGGGAGCGGGTCCACGTTCGCCTCGGCGCAGAGGATGCGGTCCGGGCCGTATTCGGCGAGGATCCGCCGCCACTTGCGGTAGATGTCATGCAGTGCGGGCTGGCCGAACATCGGGGCGTCATGGCCGGGGAAGCCGTCGCAGCTGTTTCCGTCGGCGCGCCCGCCCCACTCGGGCAGGCCGGGAGCCTTGACGAGGGCGTGGGCGACATCCACCCGGAAGCCGGACACGCCGCGGTCCAGCCAGAACCGCAGGACGCGTTCGAATTCCGCGTGCACGGCGTCGTGGTCCCAGTTGAAGTCGGGCTGGGAGGTGTCGAACAGGTGCAGGTACCACTGGCCGGGCGTGCCGTCCGGTTCGGTGATCCGGGTCCAGGCCGGGCCGCCGAAGTGGGACTCCCAGTTGTTCGGGGGCTCTTCACCGAACTGCCCGCGGCCGTCGCGGAAGATGAACATGTCCCGTTCCGGGCTCCCGGCGGGCGCGGCCAGCGCGGCTTGGAAGGCGACGTGCTGGTCCGAGCAGTGGTTGGGGACGAGGTCCACGATCATGCGCAGGCCCAGCCGCGTGGCTTCAGCCATCATGGCGTCGAAGTCCGCCAGCGTGCCGAACAGCGGGTCGACGTCGCAGTAATCGCTCACGTCGTAGCCGGCGTCGCGCTGGGGCGAGCGGTAGAACGGGGAGAGCCAGACGGCGTCGATCTCCAGTTCGGCCAGCTGCGGAAGCTCCGCGGTGATCCCGGCGAGGTCGCCGAGGCCGTCCCCGTTCAGGTCCCGGAACGAGCGCGGGTACACCTGGTAGATGACCGCGGAACGCCACCACCCCGGGAGGTGGTCTGCGGCGTGCACCAGGGTCAACGGACCGGGCAGGGGCCCGGCCGGTTCGGCGGGGGCGATGAGTGCTGTATCAACGGACATGCCGGTAATCGTAAGGCCGAACCGATCAAAATGAAAACGCTTCCAGCGGTGGGTGCAGCACGCCTGTTTTCTGCCGACGCAGGAGCACTCTCCGGCGCCTCGCCTGCCAGCTCACTGAAGTGCGCCTTTATCCGAGAATGCCGGGTCTCGGCCGCGGATTCGACCTTGCCCGTTACCCGCCGGTAGTGTGACTTTCCAAAGTCATGTTGAGCATGTACTTTGGAAGCGCTTGCAGCTGTGAGCCACATCACCGACGATGCCACCAGGCCTCCGGAGTCTCCACCAGAGCCTTCGGACGCAGCCTTCAGCGTGGATGCAGGATTCATGAAAGGGACACCAATGAAGGTGCAGAACACCCTCACCACCGGGACCAGCCGCCGTGTATTCACGGCCGGTGCAATCTCCGTAGTCGCCGCGCTGGCGCTGAGCGCCTGCGGCGGCGCAGCCGCCACCGCTCCGGCCACCGCCACCGCCAAGCCGGACCTCAAGGCCTCCGGGGCCAGCACCATCACCATGTGGGTCGATGCCGAGCGCTCACCCGCGCTGAAGGACATCACCGCCAAATTCCAGGCGGACACGGGCATCGAAGTAAAGCTCGTGGTCAAGGACTTCGCAGCAGTCCGCGACGACTTCATCACCCAGGTCCCCACCGGCAAGGGCCCGGACCTGATCGTCGGCCCGCACGACTGGGTGGGCAAGTTCGTCCAGAACGGCGTCATTGCCCCGGTTGAGCTCGGCGACAAAACATCGGGCTTCCAGGACTCCTCGATCAAGGCCATGACCTTCAACGGTTCCGTCTACGGCGTCCCGTACGCGATCGAGAACATCGCGCTGCTGCGCAACACCGACATCGTGCCCGCCGCCGCCAAGACCTTCGATGAGGTTGTCGCCAACGGCAAGAAGGCCGTCGCCGACGGCAAGGCCACGTTCCCGTTCCTGGTGGGCATGGATCCCAAGCAGGGCGATCCGTACCACCTGTACCCGCTGCAGGCCTCCATGGGCTCGCAGGTCTTCGGCAAGGCTGCCGACGGCGGCTACGATCCCAAGCAGCTCCTGATCGGCGACGCCGCCGGTGTCGAGTTCGCCAAGAAGCTGGCCGCCTGGGGCGACGCCGGCGAGAAGATCATCAACTCCAACATCACCGGCGACATCGCCAAGGAGAAGTTCCTTGCCGGCGAGTCCCCGTACTTCCTGACCGGCCCGTGGAATGTCCCGGACGTGCAGAAGAAGGGCATCAAGTTCGCCGTGGATGAGCTGCCGACCGCCGGTGACAAGCCGGCCCAGCCGTTCATCGGCGTCAACGGCTTCTTCATTAGCGCCAAGAGCGCCAACGCCCTGGCCACCAACGAGTTCGTGACCAACTACCTCACCTCCGAGGCAGCCCAGGACTCCATGTACAAGGCCGGAGGCCGTCCGCCGGCACTGAAGTCCTCGTTCGAGAAGGCCGCCAGCGACCCTGTCGTGGCAGCGTTCGGCAAAATCGGCGCCACGGGCGTCCCGATGCCGGCCATCCCGGAAATGAGCGCCGTCTGGGCTGACTGGGGAGCCACCGAGCTCGCCCTCATCAAGGGCCAGGGCGACCCCGCCGCCGACTGGGCCAAGATGGCAGCCAGCATCAAGGCCAAAATCGCGGGTTAGTCCCCGCGCCGGTTCCTGACGTTTCACACCAATACGGACCGGCAAGCACCGGGCCGGGCGGCAGCAATGCCGCCCGGCCCGTTCCTGCACCACCACCAGCTGCCCCCAAGGACTGTAGACAGCCATGACAGATACCGAACTCCGCCAGGCCGGCACCCCGGCCGCCGCAAAGGGCACGGCAACAGCCCCCGACGGCGCTGTCGGCCGGCCCGGCCGCCCGGGCAAGAGGGGCCGCCGCTTCGGCCCTGACACGACCAAGGGCACCGTCGCCAAGATCGTCCTGCTGGGCCTCGTGGACGCACTGGCCGTCTACGTTCTGATGATGCTTTTCCTCAGCGAGTCGTGGGGCGCGCTGGCAGTATCGTCCGCCGTCGTCCTGGCGATCAACTGGATCTACCTGCGCACGGGCGGACTCCCGGCGAAGTACCTCGCCCCCGGGGTCCTGTTCCTGCTGGTCTTCCAGGTGTTCGTGGTCATGTTCAGCGGCTACATCGCCTTCACCAACTACGGCGACGGGCACAACAGCACCAAGGATGACGCGATCGCCGCCATCCAGCTCACCGCGCAAAAACGCGTCCCCGATTCCCCGGCCTACAAGGCCGCTGTCCTCGCCAAGGACAACTCCTTCTACCTGCTGTTCACCGATCCGGAGGGCAAGGTCTCGCTCGGCAACACGGAGACCCCCCTTGAGGAAGTGTCCGACGCCGGTACGGACTCCACCGGCAAGGCCAACGCCGTGGACGGTTACCGGACCCTGAACTTCCAGGAGATCGTCGCGAACCAGCAGAGCATCCTGGGCATCACCGTCCCGGTCTCCGAGGACCCCGCCGACGGGACGCTGCGCACGGCAGACGGCAGCAACGCCTACCAGTTCAAGCCGGCCCTGACCTACGACGCCGCCGCGGACACCTTCACTGACACCGAATCCGGAACTGTCTACCGGGACAACGGCAAGGGCGCCTTCGCTGCCGGCAACGGCGAGACACTCACCACCGGCTGGAAGATCGACGTCGGCATGGAGAACTTCGCCCGCGCCTTCACCGATCCCAGCCTGCGCGGGCCGCTGCTGGGCGTCATCCTCTGGACCTTCACCTTCGCCGTCGCCTCTGTGGCGCTGACCTTCGCGATGGGCCTCTTCCTGGCCATGACGTTCAACCGCGAGGACCTGCGCGGCAAGAAGGTGTACCGGATTCTGATGATCCTGCCCTACGCCTTCCCGGCGTTCCTCTCCGGGCTGGTCTGGTCCGGCATCCTCAACCCGCAGTTCGGCTGGCTCAACCAGACGCTGCTGGGCGGCGCCACGATCGGCTGGCTCACGGACCCGTTCCTGGCCAAGATCAGCGTGCTGGTGGTCAACCTCTGGCTCGGCTTCCCCTACATGTTCCTCGTCTGCACCGGCGCCCTGCAGTCGCTCCCCACGGAGCTGGACGAGGCCGCCCGGATGGACGGTGCGGGCCCCTGGCGCGTGTTCCGCTCCATCAAGCTGCCGCTGCTGCTGGTCTCCATCGCGCCGCTGCTGATCTCCTCCTTCGCCTTCAACTTCAACAACTTCAACGTGATCTTCATGCTCACCGGCGGCGGCCCGCGCTTTGCGGACACAGACCGGGACATCGGAGCCACGGACATCCTGATCACCCTCGTGTACAAGGTGGCGTTCGGGCAGGGGACGGGGCGTGACTACGGCCTGGCCAGCGCCCTGGCCATCATCATCTTCATCATCGTGGCCACCGTTTCGGCCATCAGCTTCAAGCAGACCAAGGCACTCGAGGACGTGAACTCATGAACGGGTCAGCACCAGGCACCGTCAGTACAACGCCGGCGCCGGCGGACGTCAACGACACCGCAACAGCGCACACCGCACCGGACCGCACCACGGTCCAGGACCTGAAGGCCCTGGCGCGCCGGCGTTCCTTCGGCGTCTGGTTCAAGGACAAAGGCTGGCGGCACGTCGTCGGCGTCGCCGTGACCCTCTTCGCGATCTTCCCGCTGCTCTACGTCCTCTCCGCGGCGTTCAACTCCACCGGCACGCTGGTGGGCTCCAACGCGCTGTTCAGCCGGATCGACTTCGGGAACTTCGCCGAACTCTTCAACAACCCCTCGCGGCCCTACGCCCGCTGGTTCGTGAACACCATGGTGGTGGGCGTCGTGACGTCTGCGGCCACCGTGTTCCTCGGCGCCATGGCGGCGTACGCGTTCTCCCGGATGCGCTTCAAGGGCCGCCGGATCGGGCTGCTGAGCCTGCTCCTGCTGCAGATGTTCCCGCAGTTGCTCGCCGTCGTCGCTATCTTCCTGCTGCTCAGCGGCATCTCGGAGGTCATCCCGGCGCTGGGCCTCGGCAGCCAGCTGGGCCTCATCATGGTCTACCTGGGCGGTGCGCTGGGCGTGAACACCTACCTGATGTACGGCTTCTTCAACACCGTCCCGCAGTCCCTCGACGAGGCTGCCAAGATCGACGGCGCCAGCCACACGCAGATCTTCTTTGGCATCATCATGCGCCTGGTCACGCCGATCCTGGCCGTAGTAGGTCTGCTGTCCTTCATCGGCATTTCCGGCGAGTTCGTGATCGCCAGCGTGGTGCTCACCGATCCGGACAGCCAGACCCTCGCCGTCGGCCTGTATTCCTTCGTGGCACAGCAGCGGTCCGAGAACTGGGGCGTCTTCGCCGCCGGCGCCGTCCTCGCCGCGGTGCCCGTGATGGCCCTGTTTCTCTTCCTGCAGCGCTATATCGTCAGCGGCCTCACGCAGGGCTCGGTGAAGGGCTAGTCATGACCGGGCCGGGCGGCAGCGGGTACGGTGCGGCCGGACCGGGCACGTGGGTGCCGCTGCCGCACCACGATGGTTCCGGCCTGCATGCCCCCCAGCACGTGGCGCTCGGCGACGAGGCCCGGCTGCGGGTCCGGGTCCCCGCCGGCTGGGGACGCGCCACCCGGGTGTGGCTCCGCTCGATCGACGACGGCGAGCCCCGCTATGCGCCCTGCACCAGCCTGGGCGAGGCGGACGGCTGGGTGTGGTGGGAGGCGGCCATGACGGTCACCAACCCGGTGGCCCGGTACCGATTCCTGCTGGAGGTCCCCGTTGGGCAGACGGACCCCGACTTCGGCGGGCCCGGCAGCGCGCCGGGCGTCATTGACGCGAGCAGTGCCGTGGTACAGTCCGACGCTGCGGGGGG
>CALMVY010000285.1 GCA_937873245.1 uncultured Arthrobacter sp.
CCGTCATCGCTGTGGACTGGAAGAACCGCAAGGAACTCCGCGACGCACTCGTGGCTGCCTGCCACGATGAGCCCTTCTACTCGATGAGCGTCGACGCGAAGAAGAAGTCCTCGGTGCTGGTGGCCGACGGGGAGCTGTCCCCCAACCGGCAGTCCCGGATCTTCCGGCTGTACCGTCCCCGGGTCGAACCGGAGGGCGGCTTTGAGTTCGGCGCCTCGGCCGGCGTGCAGCTGGAACTGTGGAGTTTCGAAGGCGACCAACTGATCCTGCCGATCGAGAACTCACTGACCCGCCGGACGCTCCTGGCCCAGGACGCCGTCCGGGGAACCGTGGAGCGATACGGCAGCACCTGGCCCACCATCGAGAACATGTTCGCGGACCACGCCAGTGACATCAGCTTCGACGTCGATCTTGTGTTCTCCTGGGTCGACGGCAGCTCCCCGGAGTACATTGCGGCCCGGCGCGCGCGGATGGCCGGCGTCGTCGTGGGTGAAGGCGACGACCACGAAGCCCGGTTCCGCCAGATCGACGAGCTCAAGTACGCGCTGCGCTCGGTGTATATGTTCGCGCCCTGGATCCGCCGGATCTTCATCGCCACGGACTCCCCCGCCCCCAAGTGGCTGGCCGACCACCCTGGCGTCACGATTGTCCGCAGCGAGGAGTTCTTCGCGGACCCCTCCGTGCTGCCCACCCACAACTCGCAGGCCGTGGAGTGCCAGCTCCACCACATCGAGGGCCTGTCCGAGCACTTCCTGTACTCGAACGACGACATGTTCTTCGGCCGCGCCGTCGGACCGGACATGTTCTTCACACCCGGCGGCATCACTAAGTTCATCGAGGCGGAAACCCGGATCGGGCTTGGGGACAACGACGCCGAGCGCAGCGGTTTTGAGAACGCCGCCCGGGTGAACCGGAAGCTTCTCTGGGACCGCTTCGGCCGGATCACCACACGGCACCTGGAACACACGGCCGCCCCGCTGCGCCGCAGCGTCGTGGCCAAAATGGAGCAGGAGTTCCCGGCGGAGTTCGCCAAGACGGCGGCCAGCACCTTCCGCGCGGCCGACAACATCTCGGTGACCAACTCGTTCTACCACTACTACGCGCTGCTGACCGGGCGGGCCGTCACCCAGACGGCAGCTAAGGTGCGGTACGTGGACACCACCGCCAGGGCAGGCCTCAACTACCTGCCCAAGCTGCTCGCCAAGCGGAACATGGACTTCTTCTGCCTCAATGACGGCAGCTTCCCCGAGGTCGCGGCCGAGGAACGGGCCGAACTCGTGACGGACTTCCTGGAGAAGTACTACCCGATCAAGGCTCCCTGGGAGAAGTAGACCGTTCGACCGGCGGCCGGCCGTCAGTTGCTGGCGGTCAGCCGGCGGTGGCCGGGGGTCCTTGACGGGTCCTCGAGCTTCGCCTTGCGCGGGATCCTGATTCCTGCCGCCGAGATCCGCCGCTGGGCTTCCGCGGCCGTGACCAGCTCACCGACCGCCGGAGTGTCGCCAAGCAGAACCACGGAGTGCACAATCGTGTGTTCGTAGACGTGGACGAGGTTGAACGCCTGGCCGCCGTCGCGCCCGCGGGTTCCGCCCACCGGGACGTTGAGGTCCTGCGTGTAGCAGGTGGCTGACGCGACGGAGACCGGGATCCCGGCGAAGGTCGCCGTCGTCGAGTAGTGCAGGTGGCCGCCCAAAATGGCCCGGACGTCGGAGTTCCGCAGGACCCCGGCCAGTGCCGCCTGGCCCCGCAACTCCACCAGCACGGCGAGGTCCAGGACCGAGGGCACCGGCGGGTGGTGCAGGGCAAGGATCGTTCCGTCCGGGGCGGGGGTGGAAAGTTCGGCCTCGAGCCACTCCAGCTGATCAGGGCTCAGCTCGCCGTGGTGGAAGCCCGGAACCGAGGTGTCGAGGGTGATGACCCGCAGCCCGTTGATGAAGTACGTGTGGTCCACGGGGGCATCGTCGGCCGGCTGGTCCAGCAGGCCGGTGCGGAAGTTTTCCCGGTTGTCGTGGTTTCCCATCGCCCAGATGACTTTCGCACCCAGCGCCTGGCAGGCGGGCTCGACGATCGCCCGCAGCTTCGCGTAGGCCTCGGGTTCGCCCCGGTCGGCGAGGTCGCCGGTGAAAATCACGGCTTCGGGGCGCGCGCCGGAGGCCCGCACTTCGTCAAAGAGTTGTTGGAGCAGGGCGTCGCTGTCGACCACACCATGCAACGGTGCCGTACCTCCCAGCAAGTGGGGGTCACTCAGATGGAGTAGAAAATGACGTGGCCGGGGGTGCTCGGCCTCGATGAGCTCCATTGCTACCTTCCTGGTTGGGTGGAGACTGTAGCCTCCGACTTCCCTCTCAGTAATGTCTATCCAATCAGACATTCGGCCAACAATGTGCAAACGCCAGTAGGCATGTTTGAAAATACCGCAACAACGAGTAACCGGCGGACACATACCTGCCGCGGCATGTGCCCGCCGGATCGTGCTTACTCAGGTACCTGGCGGCTAGCTCAGGTAGCCGTTCGGGTTCAACACGTACTTCGTGGCCGCACCGGCGTCGAATTCCGCGTAACCCTTGGGCGCATCCTCCAGCGTGATCGCCTTCGCGTTGACGTTCTTGGCGATGTGGACCTTGTCATGCAGGATCGCCATCATGAGCCCGCGGTTGTACTTCATCACCGGACACTGCCCGGTGGTGAAGCTCAGCGACTTCGCCCAGCCGGTGCCCAGGCTGAGGGAGAGGGCACCCTTCTTGGCCGCCTCGTCGATGCCGCCCGGATCGCCGGTGACGTAGAGCCCGGGGATGCCGAGCGCCCCGCCGGCGGCCGTGATCTCCATCAGCGAGTTGAGCACCGTTGCCGGAGCCTCCTTGGCGTCGTGGCCATGCCCCCTGGCTTCGAAACCGACGGCGTCCACACCGCAGTCGACTTCCGGAACGCCCAGAATCTGCTCGATCTGATCGGCAGGCCCGCCCTGGGACAGGTCGATGGTCTCGCAGCCGAAGCTGCGCGCCTGCTTCAGCCGGTCCGCGTTCAGGTCACCGACAATCACGACGGCGGCGCCAAGCAGCTGCGCGCTGGTCGCCGCGGCCAGCCCGACCGGGCCTGCTCCCGCGATGTAAACCGTGGATCCGACGCCGACGCCGGCGCTGACGGCGCCATGGAAGCCGGTCGGGAAGATATCCGACAGCATCGTCAGGTCCATCATCTTCTCGAGGGCCTGGTCCTTGTCCGGGAACTTCAGCAGGTTCCAGTCCGCGTACGGCACCAGGACGTAGTTGGCCTGGCCGCCGACCCAGCCACCCATGTCCACATAGCCGTAGGCCGCCCCGGGGCGCGCCGGGTTGACGTTCAGGCAAATGCCGGTCTTGCGCTCCTTGCAGTTCCGGCAGCGTCCGCAGGCGATATTGAAGGGGACGGAACAGATGTCCCCTACCTTGATGAACTCGACGTCCGGCCCGACCTCCACTACTTCGCCGGTGATTTCGTGGCCGAGTACCAAGTCGGAGGGCGCGGTGGTGCGGCCACGGACCATGTGCTGGTCCGAACCGCAGATGTTTGTGGCGACGGTCTTGAGGATCACTCCATGGCGCACCGGGCGCCCTACGTTCGCGGGGTTGACCCCCGGGCCGTCTTTAAGTTCGAAGGTGGGGTAGTCAATGTCGATCAGTTCGACCTTGCCCGGCCCCTTGTAGGCAACGGCTTTGTTCCCTGTCATCACTTTCCTCCTGGTTACACGGACCCCCAATAGGAGTGTCCAGTTGTGATTTCCGAAGCGTGCTGATGCACCTTCCCCGGGCTTTCGACGGCAGTCCGGCCGGCGCACAGACGCGCGTCGGCGGCATGGGCGCGCCCGGCTTTCTTGGAAGGTCCGGCCAGTCTAAGCGGTAAGCATGCTTAGGGATAGGGGCCGTTGTGCCCTTGCGGTCTGGGAGCCGTCTCTCAACTGAGGGCAGATTGGACAGCCTCGACAACCTCGGGCGAGTCCGGCTCCACGGTGGGGGCGAATCGGGCCACCACGTCGCCGTCGCGGTTCACCAGGAACTTCTCGAAGTTCCACTTCACCAGTCCCGGCAGGAGTCCGCTCCTGAATTTGGTGAGCTCGGTATAGAGCGGGTGCTGCTTCTTGCCGCGGACGTTGGCCTTGGTGGTCAGCGGGAAGGTGACACCGAAGTTCCGTTCGCAGAATTCGGCGATCTCGGAGTCTGCGGCGGGCTCCTGGCCCGCGAACTGGTTGCAGGGCACGCCGAGTACCTGGAAGCCCTGGTCGCGGAACTTGTTGTGGAGTGCCTCGAGCCCTGCGTACTGCGAAGTGAACCCACACTGGGATGCCACGTTCACCACGAGCACCACCTCGCCTTTGAAGCGGCCAAAGTCGGTGTGCGTTCCGTCGATCAGGGTGAGCGGAATGCTGTGGAGAGAGGTCATGGGCGGGTTCCTCGCGAGGTCGGAGTGAAAATCGTGTCCGGAGCGGTGTCCGGACTGGTCACGATAGTCATTCGATACCAACGCGCGCGGGTATGGGTTTATGCCTGCTACGGTCCGGGCGTCAACGACGGGTCCGTGGTCGCCGACGGTTCAGTGGTCGCCGACGGTTCAGTGGACTGTGTGGGCGCGGGTGGCGCAGGTGCCGACGTGGGTGCCGGCGCCGGCGAAGGTTCCACGACAGGCGGCGGCGGGGGCGGCGGCGCAGGTTCCACGACAGGTGGCGGCGGTGGCGGCGGTGGCGGCGGTGGCGGCGGTGGCGGCGGTGGCGGCGGTGGCGGCGGCGCAGGTTCCACGACAGGTGGCGGCGGTGGCGGCGGCGGGGCAGGTTCCACGACGACTGGCGGCAGAGCAGGTTCCACGACCGGCGGGGGCGGCGGCACCGGTGTCGGCGTGGTGGGCGTCGGCGTCGGCGTCGGCGTCGGCGATTCTGGAGGTGGCGGCGTTGTGGTGCCGGGCCCCCAGGGCGGCGGGTCGTCCGGGGTCGGAGTATCACTCGGCGGCTGGGAGCCGCCCGGTGCCGTGGTTCCGCCAGGTGCCGTGGTTCCGCCCGGTGGCTGGCTCGGTTCAGGCGTTGGTGTGTCCCACCGTGTCGGCGTGGGTGACAGGGCGTCCCCGGCCGGCGGAGTGGGCGTGGCCGAGGCGGAGTCCGGCGTGCTGGGCCACGCCGAGGCGGGCGATTCCTGGGCTCCGCCGGCGACTACGTGCGTCCCGTCCTCGGACACCGGGATGGCCCAACCGAGGGACCTGTTGGACGGCTTGTCGGCGTCGGGTGCGTAGCTGGTCATGTCGATGGTGCCCAGCTGGTCCGTCTGCGTGGTCGGCAGAAGCGTCCAGTCCTGCGGGTTCTTGTGGGAGCCGTTCAGGATGGTTTCAAAATGCAGGTGGCAGCCGGTGGACGATCCGGTGGTTCCCACCCGGGCAATGACCTCGCCCACCCGCACCGACTCACCCTTCTTGACGGCGATCGCTTCCAGGTGGTTGTAAGTGGTGATGAGCCCGTTGCCGTGGTCGATTTCCACGCGGTTCCCGCCGCCCCACGGGTGCCAGCCGACGGCCCGAACAACACCGGAATCGGCCGAATAGACACGGGTGCCGCAGGCCGCAGCGAAGTCCTGCCCCCAGTGGAATTCACCCGAGGACCCTGTGATGGGGCTGGTCCGCAGCCCGAACGGCGACGACTCGGAAAGCGATTCGAGGGGCGCCATGAGGAAGCCCTCCGCCGGCCGCTGCAGCCCGGCAGACGCCACGTTGAGTTCGCCTGGAACGCCGTCCTTCGACGTCGTCTCGACCGTTGACCGGGTGTACGCGATGAGCGCCAAGGCGTCCGCGGTGAAAGCTGACGGGGCCAGGGCCTCTGCGACCGAGCCGGTGGGAGTGCCGGCGGGAGGGTCGGCGGTTCCCGGGTCCAGGACGCCGGGTCCCACAACACCGGAGGCAAGGGAAGGGGAAGGCGTAACAGCGGGTCCGGTGCCGGACAAGCCCTGAACCCCGAAGGTCAGCACCGCCAAGGAAAAGCAGAAGCCCCAGGATAAACAGCGCATGGCAATGATGCGCACTCTGACTGCATGCTCACTCGATGAGTTTCCATAGTGTTTTCCCACGATGTGACTCCTGCATTTCCGTCCGCCAGTCCCCAATTCGCGGACTCACGTTCTTATGGGACCACAATCAGGTGGCGCTGGGAACCGTAAAAGGTACCCCTTTCACACTCAAGTGGTGGCCCCGTAGTACTGGGAAACGGGGCAAGTACCGGACACGCAGGGGTGGGCGAGAATGGAGTATGCGCAACCTCGTGAGGGAATGGCAGGCCGAACTCAAGCAGACGTTTACCGGGACCCGGGACGCCGTGCCGGCGTGGGTGCCGCGGCTTGCCGAGGGCGATGATCCTGGCTACCACCGGCCAGGTTCCGCGGTCTGGGCCGTCCATGGGGACATGCCGACGATCGTGGCGGGCATCCGGGCCCTGCTGATGCAGGCGCTGCATCCCGGCGCACTGGCCGGCGTCCACGACCACTCCCGATTCCGGGAGGATCCCCTGGGGCGGCTTGCGGGAACCATCCGCTGGATCTTCACAGTGTCCTATGGATCAACCGGCGCGGCCCGGGCAGCCTCCGACTGGGTGCTCCGGGTGCACGGACCGGTACGCGGTGACTACGTGGACGGGCACGGAGTTTCCCGGAGCTATGCGGCGAACGATCCGGAGCTGCTCCGCTGGGTGCATATCGCATTCACCGATGCTTTCCTCTCGGCGCATAAGATCTGGGGCCGGACGATCCCGGGCGGTCCCGATGCCTACGTGCGCGAGTGGGCGCACGCCGGCGAACTGATGGGAGTGGAGTCCCCGCCGCTCAGCGAGGAGGCAATGCGCCGGCAGTTGGACCACTGGTACGACGCCGGCGAGCTGCGTTCCGACGAAAGAGTCGCCGAGACGGTGGCGTTCATCCGTAATCCGCCGCTCCATCCCGCGCTCAAGCCGGGCTACCGGGTGCTCTTCGCGGCGGTCGAGGGCGAGCACCACGTGGTCGGCCTGCGCATGGCGGCGAGCCTCGCCCTGCACGCCGGCTTCGACGTGCGGATGCTCGGCCCCGATCTGCCGCTGCCCGCGCTGCTGGCCGCCATCGGGCGCCACGAGCCGCGCGTCGTCGGGCTCTCCGCGACGATGCCGGGATCGGCGGCGCGGCTGGTCGAGGCGGTCGAGACCATCGACGCGGCGGCGCCCGACGTCGGGATGCTCGTGGGCGGCGCGGCGGTCGACCGGCGGTTCGAGCTCCTGCCCGGCGTCACGGTCTGCCGGCACGTGACCGACCTGGTGGGTCAGGTCGAGGCGCTCGTCCAGCGCGCCGGGTCCAACTGAGCCACGGGCTTTCGCGCGGCGTGCGCCATAGTGAAGCGGTGACTTCGGACCAGATCCGCGAGCTGT
>CALMVY010000286.1 GCA_937873245.1 uncultured Arthrobacter sp.
GGAGCGGCGCGCGATGGGCAAGCTCAACGAGTTCACGCGCATGGTCGAGCACTGGGTGGAGGACCTGGAACTGGGCCGCTTTCGCAGCGTGGCCGAGGTGATGGACCGCACCCTCTCGGACACCGGCTATGTGGAGGCGCTGCGCGACGGCAGCGACGAGGGCGAGGAGCGCTTTGCCAACCTGCAGGAGTTGCGCGGCGTGGCGGCGCAGTATGTGGCCGGCGCGCCCAGCCTGGAGCCAGGCCAGAGCATGCTGGCCGCATTCCTGGAGAATGTGGCGCTGGTGAGCGACGCCGACCAGATTGACGAGAAGGCGGGCGCCGTGACGCTGTTGACGCTGCACACGGCCAAGGGGCTGGAATTTCCGGTGGTGTTCCTGACCGGCATGGAGCACGGGCTGTTCCCGCACCAGCGGTCCGCGACCGACCCCAAGGAACTGGCCGAGGAGCGCCGGCTCGCGTACGTCGGCCTGACCCGGGCCCGGAAGCGCCTGTACCTGACCCGGTCCGAGGTGCGCAGCATGTGGGGCCAAAGCCAGTACAACCCGGCCAGCCAGTTCATCGAGGAAATCCCCTCCGAACTGGTGGAGTGGAAGCGTGAGGGCTCCACCCGCCAGGCCGGCGGCTGGGGGAGCGGCGGCTCCATCGGCTCGAGCCGGTACAGCGGATCGTTCTGGGGGGCCGGGACGGCACGCGGCACCGAGGCCAGCCCCTCCGCCGGCTTCAACGCCGATGTTCCGGCGGCCATCGCCAAGAACCGGGTACAGCCGCAAAAGGAGGTCGTCGCCGTCAGTGTGGGCGACAAGGTCAACCACACGAGCTTTGGCAACGGCACGGTGCTGGCCGTCGAGGGTGCGGGAGACAAGACCGTCGCCAAGGTGAAGTTCAGCGTCGGCGAGAAGCGGCTCTTGCTCCGCTACGCCCCGCTGACGAAGATCGACGCCTGACAGGCGCCGCACGCGGGCAAGCCCGCACATGCCGGTGGCCGCCCGCGGCGCCCGGCCGGCCGCATCGGACAGGCATAATGGAGCCCATGCGACGGACACTTCTGGGGATCCTGGCCGCCCTCACCCTGCTGGCGTCCTCGGCGTGCACCATCACGCAGAAGGACCCGGACTACGTTCCGCCCGCGCCCCTGCCCGCGCTGGAGCAGCTCAAGCAAGCACCCCTGGCGGACGCAGCGAAGTACGCGGCAGGCCAGGACATCCTCAGCTTCGCCACCGCGGACCGGAACGTGGTCTGCTCCCTGACGTCGGCCAGGGGCGGGCACGTGAATCTGCCGTATGAGCAGAACGGCTTCTCGGACTCCGCCAACAACAAGCTGGCCACCGTCCCCGTGGCGCACTGCGAACTGGCGGTGTATCCCACGCCGGAGGCCCAGGACATCGCGGATGACTGCGGCGGGACGGGCCTCGGCTACCTCGGCGGCGCTGTGCTGCTCACACCGGAGAAGGCCGGTTACGGCGAATGCCGCTCAGGCGTCACACAACAGGAAGCGGAATTCGGGCCCAAGGGAAGCCGCGCAGGCCCGATCTCCCAGCTGCCGGTCCTCGACGAGGGCCAGAGCCTGGAGCGGAACGGGCTGCGCTGCTCCGCCTACAACGGCGGTGTCGCGTGCGGAAACGTCTCCGCCGGCGTCGCCTTCTTCGTTACGCGCGACCGTTACGAACTGATTCCCAATACCGGGAAACAAGCCTCGCAGGGCCCTGCAACAGCCCCAAAAACCCCGTAATCTAGCGGTTTTTCTACGCTCCATAGAATAGTGTCCTTACTCACATAACGGGTACTCTGGAACGGGCTGGTCCGCAGAAAGGACTAGAGTTCCGAAAGGAGCATTGCGCCGTGTGGCTCGTTTCCAAGCTAGTCGCAGGGTGCGTTTATTCCGCAGCCCGGTAACCGCGATAACGTGGGGTCCGGCTGTACAGAAACTACTTCGACGTAGAAGGACACTAAACCGTGGACCTGTTTGAATACCAGGCGCGCGATATGTTCGAGGCGCACGGTGTACCCGTGCTTGCTGGCATCGTGGCGCACACCCCTGAAGAAGCAAAGGCAGCTGCCGAGAAAATCGGCGGCGTAACTGTCGTAAAGGCACAGGTCAAGGCCGGAGGCCGCGGCAAGGCCGGCGGCGTCAAGGTCGCCAAGACCGCTGACGAGGCGTTTGAACACTCCACCAACATCCTCGGCATGGACATCAAGGGCCACACCGTCCACCGCGTGATGATCGCCCAGGGTGCGGACATCGCCGAGGAATACTACTTCTCCGTCCTTCTGGACCGGGCCAACCGCAACTACCTGGCCATGTGCTCGGTTGAAGGCGGCATGGAAATCGAGCAGCTCGCCGTCGAGCGCCCCGAAGCACTGGCCAAGATCGCGATCGACCCGGCCGTCGGCATCGACCAGGCCAAGGCCGACGAAATCGTCGCCGCCGCAGGCTTCGCCGAGGAACTGCGCGGCAAAGTCGCCGGCGTCATCCTGAAGCTCTGGGACGTCTTCAAGAAGGAAGACGCCACCCTCGTGGAGGTCAACCCGCTGGTCCTGACCGGCGCCGGTGACATCGTTGCCCTCGACGGCAAGGTCTCCCTCGACGAGAACGCAGACTTCCGCCACCCCAAGCACGCGCACCTCGAAGACAAGGACGCTGCTGACCCGCTCGAGGCCAAGGCCAAGGCGCAGGACCTCAACTACGTCAAGCTGGACGGCGAGGTGGGCATCATCGGTAACGGTGCCGGCCTGGTCATGTCCACCCTCGACGTCGTTGCCTACGCCGGCGAGAACCACGGCAACGTCAAGCCCGCCAACTTCCTGGACATTGGCGGTGGAGCTTCCGCCGAGGTCATGGCAGCAGGCCTCGACGTCATCCTCGGCGACCCGCAGGTCAAGTCCGTCTTCGTCAACGTCTTCGGCGGCATCACCGCCTGTGACGCCGTCGCCAAGGGCATCGTCGGTGCGCTGGCCGAGCTGGGCCACTCCGCGAACAAGCCGCTGGTAGTCCGCCTCGACGGCAACAACGTCGAGGAAGGCCGCCGCATCCTGGCCGAGGCCAACCACCCGCTGGTTACCCTGGCCGCCACCATGGACGAGGGCGCCGACAAGGCTGCCGAGCTCGCCAACGCAGCGAAGTAGAGGGACGCACCATGTCTATTTATCTGAACAAGGACTCCAAGGTCATCGTCCAGGGCATCACCGGCGGCGAAGGCACCAAGCACACCGCCCTGATGCTCAAGGCCGGCACCAACGTCGTGGGCGGCGTCAACGCCCGCAAGGCCGGCAGCACGGTCCTGCACGGTGACACCGAGATCACCGTCTTCGGCACCGTCAAGGAAGCCATGGCCGAGACCGGCGCTGACGTCTCCATCGTCTTCGTCCCGCCGGCCTTCACCAAGGACGCCGTCGTTGAAGCCATCGAGGCCGGCATCGGCCTGGTCGTCGTCATCACCGAAGGTGTGCCGGTCCAGGATTCCGCCGAGTTCTGGGCGCTGGCCCAGTCCAAGGTCGACGCCAACGGCAAGCAGGTCACCCGCATCATCGGGCCGAACTGCCCCGGCATCATCACCCCGGGTGAGGCCCTCGTCGGCATCACCCCGGCCAACATCACGGGCAAGGGCCCCATCGGCCTCGTCTCCAAGTCAGGCACCCTGACCTACCAGATGATGTACGAACTGCGCGACCTCGGCTTCTCCACCGCCATCGGCATCGGCGGCGACCCGGTCATCGGCACCACCCACATCGATGCCCTCGAAGCCTTCGAAGCCGACCCGGAGACCAAGGCGATCGTCATGATCGGCGAAAT
>CALMVY010000287.1 GCA_937873245.1 uncultured Arthrobacter sp.
GCCTGGGCCTGGACCATGACCCCGACGCCGTGCTCATCCTGGAACCCGTGGAGGATGGCAAGGGCGACGACGGCGGCCACCACCGCGCGACGCTGTACTTCCGCCCGCTGGCCGGCCGCGACACTGAACAGTTCTACGCCGACTCCCGTTCCGGCGAGTTCTGGATCGGAGCCCGCCCCACCCTGGCCGAGTTCAAGGCCCGCCTCGGCCTGGACACCGCGGACATCAGCGAACTCGAACTCGGCATCACCAAAAACGTGGGTGCCCCCGAAATCGGCGGGATCTCCATCCGGCTGGTGCGGAAGGTCGACGAGAACATTGACGCCCTCGTGGACACCGCCCGCTACAACACGGCCAAGGACCCGGAGAACCTGGACCTGGGCGTCCTTGACGCCCTCGACGAGAAGCTCACCGAGGCCCTCTCCGAACTGCGCCTGCTCAAGGATGAGTGGGAAGTTGAGCAGATGAAGGCTGCCGTCGCCGCCACCGTGCAGGGGTTCACCGAGGTCGTTAAGGTCCTGCCGCGGGCGCTCACCCACCAGCGCGGCGAGCGCGTCGTCGAAGGTGCCTTCTTCGCGCGTGCCCGGGAGGAAGGCAATGAGCTCGGCTACGACACCATCGCGGCGTCCGGCAACAACGCCACGGTGCTGCACTGGACCCGGAACACCGGCAAGGTCAACGCCGGCGAACTGCTGCTGCTCGACGCCGGCGTCGAGGCGGATTCGCTGTACACCGCCGACATCACCCGCACCCTGCCGGCGAACGGCACGTTCTCCGAGATCCAGCGCAAGGTCTACGAGGCCGTGCTGGACGCCGCCGACGCCGGATTTGCCGCCGCACAGCCGGGGACGAGGTTCCGCGACATCCACACCGCCGCGACCACCGTCCTGGCGGAACGGCTGGCCGACTGGGGCCTGCTGCCGGTCTCCGTCGAGGAAGCCATCAGCCCCGAGGGCCAGCAGCACCGCCGCTGGATGCCGCACGGCACCAGCCACCACCTGGGCCTCGACGTGCATGACTGCGCCCAGGCCAAGCGCGAACTGTACCTCGACGGCGTGCTCACGCCCGGCATGGTCTTCACGATCGAACCCGGCCTGTATTTCAAGGACGAGGACCTCGCCATCCCCGCGGAATACCGCGGAATCGGTGTCCGGATCGAGGACGACATCCTCATGACCGCCGACGGCCCGGTCAACCTCAGCGCCGCCCTGCCCCGCAAGGCCGACGACGTCGAGTCCTGGATGGCGGGAATCTACCAGGAAGTGGACGGCCAGACGGCCTGATTCCCCGCTTCCCGGCAGCTGCCGGTACGCAGAAGGCCTCCGCCCCGATCATTCCGGGCGGAGGCCTTCTGCATTTCCGGGCAGCGGCTCTAGTGCTGCGAGCCGTCCTGGCCGGGCTCCTGCTTGGGTGCGTCGTTGACGCGGACCCCGTACTGCGGGCGGCCGTCGGGCAGGTCCGGATAGGAGAACCCGGAGGGTTTGGCAGTTTGTTCCTTGTCCGGCGCGGCGTCGGGAGCCGCCGTCGGCTGCCGGGCGGGCCCGGCCTCGTGGCCCGGGGCCGGCTGGTTGCCGGGCTGCCATCCGCCGTCGGGCTGTCCGCCGGACTCGGGAGTCCTCTGGCCGTAGGGGTCGTTCCAGCCGGCGGGGCGCTGGGGGGCGTGGCCCTGCTGGCCCGGCTGGCCGGGGCCGGGCTGGTACGGCTGGTGCTGGTAGTCCCGCTGGGAGTAGCCGGCAGTTCCCGCCGATGCCGAGGCATCATGCTGGGTCATCGGCAGCTGGTGGAGCAGCCGCCGCGCCTCGTTCGCCGCCTCATAGGACACCACGACGTCGTAGTTGGTCGCCACCACCTGGCTCGTGGAAGTGAAGTCGCGCTTGCCCCGCTGCATGGCGTACGTGACGATGCCGAACAGCATAAAGAACGCCGCGCCCATGAGCACGGACGTCACAATGGAGAAATACCCGGGCGTGGTGGAGAAAAAGGACAGCATGATGCCGACGAACAGGCCGAACCACATGCCGCTCAGCGCACCTGAGAGGGCAACCCGCGGGTACGTGAGCCGGCCGGTGACCCGTTCCACCATCTTCAGGTCGTTGCCGACGATCGAGACCATCTGCACGGGAAACTGCTGGTCCGCGAGGTAGTCCACCGCCTTCTGGGCATCCAGGTAGGAGTTGTAGGAACCGACGGTGTCACCCTTGGGGACACTGCGGGCCTCGTCCGGGCCGGTGGGGGCGCCAGCCCTGGGAGCACCAAAAATGTTTGACATATGCCTATTCTTACCTATCCTGCTGGGCAGCGGCTGTAAATTCAGCTAAAAGAGAGCGGACTCGGTAGCCTGTACAGGTGAGCACAAATGTTTCGCGGGTCTTTGTTGCGCGCCTGCTCGGACTCGACGTCTTCGACCCACTGGGTGACCGTCTGGGCCGGCTGCGCGACGTCGTCGTGCTCTCCCGCGGCACGCGCGGCGCCCCGCACGTGGTGGGCATCGTCGTCGAGGTTCCCGGGAAAAAGCGGGTCTTCGTGCCGATGACCCGGATCACCTCGATCGACCAGACCCAGGTCATCTGCACCGGGCTGGTGAACCTGCGCCGCTTCGAACAGCGCGGCGCCGAAACCCTCGTCGTGGCCGAAATGTTCGACCGCCGCGTCACGCTCGCCGACGGCAGCGGGGACGCCACCATCGAGGACATCGCGATGGACAAGCACCGCTCCGGCGACTGGTTCGTCAGCAAGCTCTTCGTCCGCCGCGGCCACTCCCTGTCCCCGCTGAGCAGGCTCCGCCGCAACGAGACGCTGATCATCGACTGGGCCGACGCGCAACAGGGCGCCCGCACCGAGCCCCAGGCCGCCACCCAGTTCGTCGCGACCCACGAGGACCTCAAGCCCGCAGACTTCGCCGAAGCGCTGCAGGAGATGAGCGACAAGCGCCGCTTCGAGGTCGCCAGCGAGCTGCAGGATGAACGGCTGGCCGACGTCCTGCAGGAGATGCCCGAAGGCGACCAGGTGGAGATCCTCTCGGCCCTCGACGTGAACCGTGCCGCGGACGTGCTCGAGGAGATGGACCCGGACGACGCCGCCGACCTCCTCGCCGAACTCCCGAGCGCCCAGGCCGAAGAATTGCTCCAGCTGATGGAGCCCGAGGGTGCCGAAGACGTCCGGCGGCTGCTCGAATACGACGAGGACACCGCCGGCGGGCTCATGACGCCGGTTCCCGTCATCCTCCCCCCGGAAGCCACCGTCGCCGAAGCCTTGGCCCACGTCCGCCGCGAGGAGCTCTCCCCTGCCCTGGCGTCCTCGATCTTCATCGCCCGGCCCCCGCTGGAGACACCGACGGGCCGTTTCCTCGGCGTCGTCCACATCCAGCAGCTGCTGCGCTTCCCGCCGCCCGAACCGCTGGGCAACCTGGTGGACAAGACCCTTGAGCCGGTGTCGGACCAGGCCCACATCAGCGAAGTGGCCCGCACGCTGGCCACCTACAACCTCAACTCGCTCCCCGTCGTCAACAGCGACGGTCGGCTTGTGGGGGCGGTGACTGTTGACGATGTGCTGGATCATCTGCTGCCCGATGACTGGCGCGCCCACGAGGACGACGCCCCGATAAGGAAGCTTGGAGGCCGCATTGGCTGATAACAGCGCACCACGGAACCCGCACGTCCGTGCGGGCAGCAAATCGGCCAAGGGAAGCCTCGATACGCCGCTGAGCGGCCGTCAGCGGATCCTGCCGAAGTTCTCCCCGAACCCGGACGCGTTCGGCCAGACCACGGAAGGCTTCGCCCGCTTCATGGGCACGCCGCAGTTCCTGGTTTATATGACGGTGTTCGTTGTCCTCTGGCTCGCCTGGAACACGTTTGCCCCGGAGAGCTGGCAGTTCGATTCCCGGGCCCTCGGTTTCACCCTGCTGACCCTGATGCTCTCGCTGCAGGCCTCCTACGCCGCGCCGCTGCTGCTCCTCGCCCAGAACCGGCAGGACGACCGCGACCGCGTCTCCCTGGAGCAGGACCGCCAGCGCGCGGAACGCAACCTCTCCGACACGGAGTACCTGACCCGGGAACTGGCCTCGCTGCGCATCGCCCTGCGGGAAGTCGCCACCCGCGACTACGTCCGCGCCGAACTGCGCAGCCTGCTGGAGGACATGCTGGAGGCGCAGGAGGAACTGCGCACCCACGATCCCTCGGCCGGCGCGCACGAGTCGCCGCGGGACAAGGTCAAGGAAAAGCTGAAGGAGCGCCGCGACAAGCAGCGCAGCCCCCGGACGCAGCAGATCCCCCGGGTCAAGACCGACAGCAGGAATGACCCCAAAACCAGCAAGAGAGCCGGCGCCACGGCGGACACGCTGCGCGGCGCCGCGCCGGACACCGCCCCGGCACACCCCGCATCCCCCGAGAGCTGAGCATTCGTCGCATGAACCCCACCCAAGACAGCGGAACCCAGGACAGCAGCAGCATCAAGGGCACTTCGCCTGGTTCTCCCTTGGAGAAGGCCGTGCAGGCCGCACTTGCCACCGTGATCGACCCCGAGCTCCGCCGTCCCATCACCGAGCTGGGCATGGTGGACACCGTGGAGGTGTCCGGCGGCGGCCGGGTGCGGATCGCGGTGCTCCTGACCATCGCCGGCTGCCCCCTCCGCGGCACCATCACCGCCGACTGCGAGGCTGCACTGTCCGCCGTGCCCGGGGTCACCGTCGTCGAGGTCGAGCTGAAGGTCATGACGCAGGAGCAGCGGGACGCCCTCAAGGAGCAGCTCCGCGGCCCCGGCGGGCAGCGCGGGATCCCGTTCAACGAACCCGGCTCGCTGACCAAGGTGTACGCCGTGGCGAGCGGCAAGGGCGGCGTGGGCAAGTCCTCCGTGACCGTGAACCTCGCCTGCGCGCTGGCAGCCCAGGGCCTGCGCGTGGGGATCGTGGACGCGGACGTCTACGGTTTCTCCGTCCCGGCGCTGATGGGCATCACGCAGGCCCCCACCCGGGTGGACGACATGATCCTGCCGCCGGTGGCCTACGGCGTCAAAGTCATCTCGATCGGCATGTTCGTCACCGGCAACCAGCCGGTCGCCTGGCGGGGCCCCATGCTGCACCGGGCCCTGGAGCAGTTCCTCACCGACGTCTACTTCGGCGACCTCGACGCCCTCTTCCTGGATCTTCCGCCCGGCACCGGTGACATCGCGATCTCCGTGGCCCAGCTGCTGCCGAAGGCCCAGATCCTGGTGGTGACCACGCCGCAGGCCGCGGCGGCGGATGTGGCCGAGCGGGCGGGGGCCATCGCGACCCAGACCGGCCAGAGCGTCGCCGGCGTCGTGGAAAACATGTCCTACCTGGAAATGCCCGACGGCGGGCGGATGGAACTGTTTGGCAGCGGCGGCGGCGCTGTGCTCGCCGAACGGCTGTCCGCGACCGTGGGCACCGCCGTGCCGCTGCTGGGACAGATTCCGTTGGACATCCTCCTCCGGGAGGGCGGGGACGCAGGGGTTCCACTGGTGCTGGGCCGTCCCGAGACCCCGGCGGCCGTGGCGCTGCTGGACATCGCCGGGAAGCTTGCCGCGGTACCGCGTGGGCTGAAGGGAATGTCCCTGGGCCTGCAGCCCCGCTAAGTAGCTTCCGAGTCGAAGGGGGCCGGCTCGCCGTCCGCGAGGCGCTCGACCACCCGGGCCGGCCGGCGCTCTGCAGCCGCGGCGGAGGCCGCCACCGTGGCCGCCGCGGCCGGGGCACCGGCGCTGACGGGCTTGGTGTCATCCTCCAGCAGCGCTTCCTTGATGATCCGGCGCGGATCGTACTGGCGGGGATCGTACTTCTTCCAGTCGACGTCATCGATATCGATGCCGACTTCTTCCTTGATCTGCTCCCGCGCCCCGGACGCCATCCGCCGGACTTCCTTGACGATGTTGGCCAGTTTCTGGGTGTATTCGGGCAGCCTGCTGGGGCCAATCACCAGAAGGCCGATGATCAGCAGAAGTAGGAACTCCGGTCCATTGATTCCAAGCACTTTAGGAAGATTACCCTCTCAGTCGGAGCCGGGACGATTCGGCCGTGACACACGGGGCCTGCCCCGGGCGGAACTCCCGGTCACGGGGCCAGCAGCTCCAGGATCCTGCCCAGGCCGCGCTCCAGCCGCGCAGTCAAGTTGTGCCCGGCGCCGGTTCCGTCCCCGGCGGCCGGCGCCGTCGCCCGGGTGCCGGCATGCACCAGGGCGGCCACGCCGTCGTTGGCCTGTTCCGCGGGCTGGTCGGACACGTATGTGAAGGTGGCACCGTCCGACTGGTAGATGGCCATGAAGGGGGACCCGTGCTTGACCCACAGGATCCCGTTGCCGGATCCTGTCCCTCCCCCTGCCTCCGCCGCTGCGCCAGTTGCCGCATCACGGCCCGGAACCGCTGCGGCGGTGAACCCGTCCGACGTCGCGGGCCGGCCCGTGAGCACGTTGACGGGCGCGGCGGTCCGCGGCCCGCTCTCCGGAGGGCCGGACGGTCCGGGCAGTTCGCCTCGCTGTTCGAGGATGGTGGCGAAATTCCGGCCGTCGGTGAGGCGCAGTTCCAGGATGTCGGCGCCGGCCAGCACGCCTCCGCGGGCCCAGACCAGGTGGTACCCGAGTTCGCGGAGCTCAGGGCAGGTCCAGCCTTCGGCGCGCAGGGCCGCGAGCTGCTCGGCAGTGAGAGCCCCGTCCGGCGTGAAGTCCGGTTCACCGGTGAGGCTCCAGCCGGCGGGCGTCCCGGCGCCCGCCTCGACGGCAGCCGGTGCGGAGACGGCAAGGTCCCGCTGCAGGAACGCCGAGGCCGTGGTGCCGCCAGCCGGCGGGGCGGGGTCCGCGCCCATCACGTAAGCCGAACCGCCGAGCAGGGCGGCAGCGGCTGCCGCACCGCCGGCCGCCAGCAGCGCGGCCCGGAGCGCGGGTCGGAAGCCGCGGGCAGCCGGGGCGGCAGCGGACAGCAGGTAGGGGGCGGGCTGGCCTGTGCCTGCCATATCCCCGGTGCCTGCCCTGTCCCGGGTGCGGGCCAGTTCCTCGGTGTGTGCCAACAGGCGTGCCCTGAGGTCGTCGCTGGCCACGGGGACCTCGGCGCCACGCAGCCGCTCCAGGTACTGGCGTTCCCGGCGCAGCTGCAGCCGGCAGTCCTCACAGGACTCAAGGTGCCGGCGACGCGGATACTGGCAGCCCAACAGTCGCTTCAGCAGACGCATCGCCTGGTTCAGAGGAGACCGGCGATGCGGGGCATCTTCAGCCGCGGCTTCAGCGAAGTCTTGGCGGCCTGCGGCGTCCGCGGATCGCGGTGCGCGAGCTTCTCCCGCAGCATGGTCCGGCCGCGGTGGATCCTGGAACGGACAGTTCCAAGCTTGATGCCCAGCGCGACGGCCACCTCGTCGTACGACAGCCCCTCAAGGTCGCAGAGCACGCCGGCGGCGCGGAACTCCGGGGGAAGCCCTTCCAGCGCGGCCCGACCACCGCGG
>CALMVY010000288.1 GCA_937873245.1 uncultured Arthrobacter sp.
GCCCAGGCGATGCGCAGCCTGCGCGTCCACCTGGTCCGGGTCCGGCGGCTGGCGGCCGACGACGCCGAGCGGCTCACCGCCGCCGCCGCCGAGCACGCCGCCATCGCCGAGGCGATCGCCGCCGGCAATCCCCGCCTGGCCGAGGCCGCCACCACGCTTCACCTGCACCGCAGTCTTTCCCATGTCAAAGCCACCCACGTACCTCACTAACTAAGGAGCATCATGGTCAAGGAACACCACGTCCGCGTTTACAAGAGCGAGGAAAACCTGCCCCGCGAGGACCAGCTCGCCTTCAAAATCGCCCAGGTGGCCGCGGATCCCGTCGCCGTCTCCGACGAGGTCACCGACATGGTGATCAACCGGGTGATCGACAACGCCTCGGTGGCCATCGCCTCGCTGAACCGCGCCCCGATCGTCGCGGCCCGCGCCCAGGCATTGACCCACGGCCCCACCACGGGCGGCAAGGGCTCGAAGGTCTTCGGCATCGAAGAGCGCGTGGCCCCGGAATGGGCCGCCTGGGCCAACGGCGTCGCCGTTCGCGAACTCGACTACCACGACACCTTCCTCGCTGCGGACTACTCCCACCCGGGCGACAACATCCCGCCGATCCTCGCCGTCGCCCAGCACGTTGGTTCCAGCGGCCAGGACCTGATCCGCGGCATCGCCACCGGCTACGAGATCCAGGTCAACCTGGTCAAGGCCATCTGCCTGCACAAGCACAAGATCGACCACGTCGCCCACCTGGGCCCCTCCGCGGCCGCCGGCATCGGCACCCTGCTCGGGCTCGACGTCGAGACGATCTTCCAGTCCGTCGGCCAGGCCCTGCACACCACCACCGCCACCCGGCAGTCCCGCAAGGGCGAGATCTCCACCTGGAAGGCGCACGCCCCGGCGTTTGCCGGGAAGATGGCCGTGGAGTCCGCGGACCGTGCCATGCGCGGCCAGACCTCGCCCGTGCCGATCTACGAAGGCGAAGACGGCGTCATCGCCTGGATGCTGGACGGCCCGGACGCCTCCTACACCGTGCCGCTGCCGACCCCCGGCGAAACCAAGCGCGCCATTATGGACACCTACACCAAGGAGCACTCGGCCGAATACCAGGCGCAGGCGTGGATCGACCTGGCGCGCAAGCTCCACGGCGAGCACCCGGAGGTCACCGACCCGGCCAACGTGGAGTCCGTGCTGATCAAGACCAGCCACCACACCCACTACGTGATCGGCTCCGGCGCCAACGATCCGCAGAAGTACAGCCCCACGGCCAGCCGCGAAACCCTGGACCACTCCATCCCGTACATCTTCACGGTCGCCCTGCAGGACGGCGCCTGGCACCACGTGGATTCCTACGCCCCGGAGCGCGCCGCGCGCCCGGACACCGTGGACCTCTGGCACAAGGTCACCACCGTCGAGGACCCGGAATGGACCCGCCGCTACCACTCCCTCGACATCGCGGAGAAGGCCTTCGGCGGCTCCGTGGTCATCACGCTGACGGACGGCACGGTCATCACCGACGAGATCGCCGTCGCCGACGCCCACCCGCTGGGCGCCCGGCCGTTCGCACGGGAGCAGTACGTGAACAAGTTCCGCACCCTCGCCGCCGGCCTCGTCGCCGAAGAGGAAATCGAACGCTTCCTGGCCGCCGCCGCCCGGCTGCCCGAGCTGGCCGCCGGCGAGCTGGACCAGCTCAACATCAAGGCCGCCGACGGCGTGATCGACCTGGCCGCAGCCCCGAAGGGACTCTTCTAAATGCTGTATTCGAAGGTCACACCGGAGCAGAAACGGATCCGGTTCCGCGAGCTCCTGGCGTCCGGGACGATCCAGCAGTTCCCGGGCGCGTTCAACCCGCTCTCGGCGCGCCTGATCGAGGAGAAGGGCTTCGCCGGGGTCTACATTTCCGGCGCCGTCCTGGCCAACGACCTGGGCCTGCCGGACATCGGGCTGACCACGCTCACCGAGGTGGCCACCCGCGCCGGGCAGATCGCGCGGATGACGGACCTGCCCAGCATCGTCGACGCCGACACCGGCTTTGGTGAGCCGATGAACGTGGCCCGCTCGGTGCAGGAACTCGAGAACGCGGGCCTCGCCGGCCTGCACATCGAGGACCAGTTCAACCCGAAGCGCTGCGGCCACCTCGACGGCAAGAACGTCGTGGACCTGGACACCGCCACCAAGCGCATCCGGGCGGCTGCCGATGCCCGGCGCGATCCGAACTTCCTCATCATGGCGCGGACCGACATCCGTGCCACGGATGGCCTCAAGGCAGCGCAGGACCGCGCCAAAGCGCTCGTGGAGGCCGGTGCTGACGCGATCTTCCCGGAGGCCATGAAGGACCTCAGCGAGTTCCAGGCCATCCGGGACGCCGTCGACGTGCCGATCCTGGCCAACATGACCGAGTTCGGCCAGAGCGCGCTGTTCACGGTGGAACAGCTCGCCGGCGTCGGGGTCAACATGATCATCTATCCCGTGACGCTGCTCCGTAGTGCCATGGGCGCTGCGGAGCGTACGCTGGAATCGATTAAGGCTGACGGTACCCAGGAAGCCCAGGTCGGGAACATGCTGACCCGGGCGCGTTTGTATGACCTCGTCGACTACGAGGCTTACAACAGCTTCGATGCCGGGGTTTTCAATTTCCAGATCCCCGGACAGTAAGCCCAGCATCGGATTCCCGGCTCCGGCCGGGCCAACACAGGCGACAGGAACAAAGGAGTTTCAGCATGGCTGAACAAGAGATCAAAAAGGGCCTCGCCGGCGTCGTGGTGGATTACACCGCGGTCTCCAAGGTGAACCCGGACACCAATTCACTGCTCTACCGCGGATACCCCGTGCAGGAGCTGGCCGCCAACTGCAGCTTCGAGGAAGTCGCCTACCTGCTGTGGAACGGCGAGCTGCCCACCCCGGAGCAGCTGGCGGAGTTCACGGCGCGGGAACGCGCCGGGCGTGCGATCGATCCGGTGGTGAAGCAGGTAGTGGACGCATTGCCCACCACCTCGCACCCGATGGACGTCTGCCGCACGGCGGCCTCCGTCATGGGCGCACGGCACCCGCTCGCGGAGGACTCCTCACGGGAGGCCAACATGGCGAAAGCTGTGGACCTGTTCGCCGCGATGCCCGCGATCGTGGCGTATGACCAGCGGCGCAGGCACGGCCAGGACGTCGTGGCGCCCCGCGACGATCTGGGTTACTCCGCCAACTTCCTCTGGATGGCCTTCGGCGAGGAGCCCGTCCAGGAAGTCGTTGAGGCCTTCAACGTCTCGATGATCCTGTACGCCGAGCACTCCTTCAACGCCTCCACCTTCACCGCCCGCGTGATCTGCTCGTCCGGTGCGGACGTTGCCGCCGCCGTCGTGGGCGGGATGGGTGCCCTGTCCGGCCCGCTCCACGGGGGCGCACCATCCCGAGCGCTCGACCTGCTCGACGCCATCGGTACGGCCGAGAACGCCCGGCCCTACCTGGTCGACGCCGTCACCAAGGGCGAGAAGATCATGGGGTTCGGCCACCGCGTCTACAAGACGGATGACCCTCGCTCCACCTTCCTGCGGGGCGTGGCCGAGCGCATCGGCGCCGAGAAGATCGACTTCGCCAAGGCGGTGGAGCGCACGGTCGTGGAGGTGCTGGCCGAGCTGAAGCCTGGCCGCGACCTCTACGCCAACGTGGAGTTCTACGCCGGCGTGGTGATGGACCACTGCGGCCTGCCGCGTGAGCTGTTCACGCCCACCTTCGCCTCCAGCAGGGTGATCGGGTGGTGCGCCAACATCCTCGAGCAGGCGGCTGACAACCGGATCATCCGGCCGTCGGCCCGCTACGTCGGCCCGCCGCCACCCCAGCCGGTCCCCGACCTGGACTGAGTCTCCGCCTGCTCCGGGCGTCGCTGCGCTCCTGCCTCCGCAGGTGCCTCCCGACGACCGGCGGAGCCGGCTCGCCTCCGGCCTCGACTGAGTCTCCGCCTGCTCCGGGCGTCGCTGCGCTCCTGCCTCCGCAGGTGCCTCCCGCCTGCGCCACCATCCCTCTGGGATACCGTCGGCGCCCGTGGCTGCTTCGATCTCCATCGCCGGTCCCGACGACGCCGAGGAGCTGACGACCGCGCTCCAGGGCCTCGTGCCCCAGCTGTCGCGCTCCAACCCGCCGCCCCCCCTCGCCGCTGTGCAGGCGATGCTGGCTCACCAGGCCATCACCCAGTTCGTGGCCCGTGACGACTCCGGCGCCATCGTCGGCGTGTCCACCCTCGCCGTGTTCCCGATCCCCACCGGCCAACGGGCGTGGGTGGAGGACGTCATCGTCGACGAGGCCAGCGGTGGTCAGGGCATCGGCCAGCGGCTCACCGAGGCGATGCTCACCCGGGCCCGGGAGCTCGGCTGCGTCACCGTCGACCTCACCAGCCGGCCGAGCCGCGAAGCCGCCAACCGCCTCTACGCCCGGGTGGGCTTCGAGCGCCGCGAGACGAACGTCTACCGAAAAGTTATCGGAAACACCGAGGACGATCCGAGCTAGAGTTGGGCCGTGACCGAGGACTTCGCGATCGCAGCAACGCCAACGACGAAATAGATCGAGGGCTGCGCACCTCGGCACTCGGCAGCAACGGTCGGCGAGCAACCGACAGACACAGCTGCAGAATGCCGCAGGCGCGAGTTTCGGTCGTCAGCTGATCTGGCGCCGGGCGCGCAGCACGACGTCGTCTCGTGAACCTCGATCTTCCACGCTGACGACTGGGCGATTGCGGCAAGGATGTCGTCGACGCGCACGTAGGCGTCGAACGCCCGACTGTGGGCCGACGTGTCGATGCCGCCCGCATCGGCTCGAGGTCGTGGCTCA
>CALMVY010000289.1 GCA_937873245.1 uncultured Arthrobacter sp.
ACGGTCCTCCGTCACCTGCGCCGGCGCCTGCTCCCCGCCCTCGTTGCCCTGCGGGCGTGGGCGACGGCCGCCTGCCCCGCCACCCTCACCGCCGGCGTCGACGTGAACCGCGACGGCACCGGGCGGGTCACCGCCGGCGTCGGCCTCGACGACGAGGCGGTCAAGGAGGTGGGGGACCTGGCCACCGCCCTCCGGCTCGACGACGTCCGGGCCGCCGGGTGGCAGGTCGAACCACCCCGCAAGGAGGGCGACGGCCTCACCTGGCTCCGAGCGTCCAAGCCCTTCACCGAGCCCGAGCAGGTGCCCGCCATCCTGGCCGAGCTCAACGGCCCCGGCGGCCCTTTCCGAGACTTCACGGTGACCCGCACGAAGTCGCTCACCCGCAGCAAGGTCACCTTCACCGGCACCGTCGACCTCGCCGCCGGCCTCACCGGGCTGGCCGATCCCGAGCTGACCGCCGCCCTCGGCGACGTCGACCTCGGCCTCGACCCCGACGGCCTCCGCGCCCGCTTCGGGGACCGGCTGAAGTTCCAGGCGTCCGTCGGCCTGCCCGGCGACATGACCACGGACGCGCCCGCCCGCGAAGGCGGCCGCGCCCTGTGGGCTCCGGAGCTGGGCCAGACCGTCCTGCTGGAGGCGTCGAGCAGCTCGTTCCGGCTCGATCCCCGCCTTCTCGTCACCGCCGGCGCCGCCCTCCTCCTGGCGCTTGTCCTCCTGGCCGTCCTCGTTCGGCGCCGGCGGGCCGGCTAATACCCCTAAATGAGTTCCTAACTCACGTCAAGGCTCTTCGGGAAGATCCGCGAGGCCATCGATGATCCGGTTGAACCGCGTGCCGTCGTGGAGCCAGAGCTGGAAGCGAGCGTCGGACTGCTCCTTGACCCAGACCTGGGCGGACTGCGGATACTCCCAGGGGAGCGCAGCGAGGTAAGCGAGCATCTCGTCGAGTTCGAGGTAGTTGAACGCCCCGGCGAGGAGGTCGCACTCCGGGTTCTTCTCTCCGCCCCAGAACGCCCGCGCTCCTCCGTCGGTGATCGAGCTGATGCCCGAGTGGCGCTCCTCAAACCAGGACGCGATCGCGTGCGGCAGCTCGTTCGGCTCCAGGGTGTCGTAGTGGATCACCACGTTGGTCACCACGCTCATGGCTCCATCGTCCCGGCGCTCAGGCGGCACCCGCCACCGGAATATCGTTCTTGCCGGGTGGGTCGGACGCCGGAGCGGCCTTGGTCGACTCCTTACTGCCCCGGCCCGCCCGCTTCTTCAGCTGCTGGGCGGTGCTGGCCCGCTTCCGAGCAGCGCGGACCTCGGCGGTGACCTTGTAGCGCTCGGCGCAGATGGCCCGGCCTTGGGCCTCGGTGATCTCGCTGCCGTCGACGTCGCGCAGCACGTAGTGCTCGCCCCGGCGCCAGCAGGCGGCGATGCGGGTGGCCATGACGGCCGCCAGCGTGCACACCGCCGAGGTGTGGTGGCGACCGTCGTCGACCACCAGGCGGTAGTAGCGCTCGGCCAGGGTGGGATCGACCTTGCGGGCCAGGTCGGCGGTCAGGAACAGCGCCTCGCGAAGGCCGGGGTCGCCGGCCTTGGTCAGGCCCTTGTGCTTGTTGGCCAGCCCGGACTGGTCGACCTTGGGCACGATCCCGGTGAAGGAGCGCACCCCGGCCAGGTTGGCGAAGCGGTTGGGGTCGCCGAGACGGCCGAGGATGCCGGCGGACAGGGTGACGCCGATGCCCGGGGTCGACACCACGATGCCCTTGGGATCGGCCTCCTCGTAGAGGGCTTCGATGCGGTCCTCCATGGCCGCGATCTCACCGTTGAGGTTGACGAGCAGCCGCACCTCGGTGGCGATGTCGCCGGCCAGCTCCTCGAAGTCCAGGCCGCCGGCGGCCCACAGCTCGATGGACTCCTCAGCTGCATCCAGCAGCTCGTCGGCCTTGGCCTCCCGCCACGCGCCCCGGCTGGCCCGGATGAGCAGGGTGGTCAGGCGTTTGCGGCCCAGCTTCTTCAGCGCCCGGGGATCGGCGTAGCGCTCCAGCACGGCCAGAGAGCTTTTGTTGTAGTCGCCGGTGCCCAGCACGTCGGCCCAGCCCGGCCCCAGCAGTTCGACGAGGCAGTCGAGGCGCTGGGCGGTGGCGGTGCGCCGCTTGACCAGGCTCGATCGCATCCGCACCGCCCGCAGCAACGGCTCGGCCGGTCCCAGGTGGTCGATGGAGCGCAGCCCGTCGGGATGCAGCAGTGGCAGCCGGGCCAGGATGCGGGAGTCGAGGCGGTCGGTCTTGGTGTGCTTGTTGTAGTAGTCCCGCAAGTCGGCCGACTGCTCGGGCGGCACCATCACCACCTTGGCGCCCCGGGCCCGCAGCCAGGCGGCGAGGGGCACCCAGGCGTTGCGGGTGGGCTCCAGGATCACCGTGACCTCGGCGCCCTCGGGGATCTTTGCCCACAGCCGTTCCAGGTCCGCCGCCGTCGTCCGGAACCGCCAGCCCGACCACAGGAACTCACCCGCTGCGTCGGCGCAGCTGGCCTGATGGTCGGCCCGACACGCCACGTCGATGCCCACCCTGATCGTCTGTCCCACTTCTCCTCCCATCTCGTCGCTCCCAATGCCGGTCCTCCCAGTTGCCGGCTCCGCACACGTTCCGTTGGGTTGTGACTTTCCGGACATTCCACAAGCAGGGGTCCGTCTCGCCGCGGCCCCGAGTTCCTGAACAGGGATGCACGTGTGCCGAGGGGTTCGTCCGATTCGACGATCAGCGGTAAGGAGTCGAGCCGCCGCGCTCCAGTCTCAGTCCAAGCCGAACCGGAAGAACCGACTCGGCGAACCCTACGGAGGTCCCTCACTGGGGTGGTGGACCCTACGAGGCACCCTAAATGTCTCAGGGCGCCGGTACCCTGGACGGGTGCCCCCGTTCCAGGTCGTGAGCGATTTCCAGCCCGCCGGCGACCAGCCCAAGGCCATCGAGGGCCTGGCCGCCGGCGTCGAGCGTGGCGACCGGTTCCAGACCCTGCTCGGCATCACCGGCAGTGGCAAGAGCGCCACCATCGCCTGGACCATCGAGAAGGTCCAGCGGCCCACGCTGGTGATCGCCCCCAACAAGTCGCTGGCCGCCCAGCTGGCGAACGAGTTCCGGGAGTTCTTCCCCGAGAACCGGGTCGAGTACTTCGTCAGCTACTACGACTACTACCAGCCCGAGGCGTACCTGCCGTCGAGCGACACGTACATCGAGAAGGACAGCTCGATCAACGACGAGATCGAGCGGCTGCGGCACTCGGCCACGTGGGCGCTCGTCTCCCGAAGGGACGTCATCGTCGTCGCCTCAGTCTCCTGCATCTATGGCCTGGGCACGCCGGAGGAGTACACCAAGCACGTCCTGCCGGTCAGCCGGGGGATGGAGATCGACCAGCGGGCCATCCTGCGCCAGCTGGTCGACATGCAGTACGAGCGGAACGACATGAACTTCATCCGGGGGAAGTTCCGGGTGCGGGGCGACACCATCGAGGTCCACCCGGCCTACGAGGAGCAGGGCATCCGCATCGAGCTGTTCGGCGACGAGGTGGAGCGGATCAGCCGGGTCGACCCGCTCACCGGGGAGATTCTCGAGGTGCTGGAGGAGGTCGTCGTCTTCCCGGCCACCCACTACGTGGCCGGCGAGGAGCGGATGAAGCGGGCGATCTCGACCATCGAGGTGGAGCTGCAGGAGCGCCTGGCCTGGTTCGAAAAGCACGGCAAGCTTCTCGAG
>CALMVY010000290.1 GCA_937873245.1 uncultured Arthrobacter sp.
GAGGTGGTGCCGGACGCGCTCCATGCACAGATTCCGCTGATCCGCCGCGTGCTCGACCTCGCCGGCATCGCCGTCGTGGGGGCGGCCGAACACGAGGCCGACGACGTCGTCGGCACCTATGCCAGCCACGCCGGGTTGCCCGTCGACGTCGTGACGGGGGACCGCGACCTTTTCCAGGTGGTCGACGACTCCCGTCAGGTGCGGGTGGTCTACACCGCGCGCGGCATGAAGAACCTCGAAGTCCTCACCGACGCGGTGGTCGTCGAAAAGTACCGCGTGCTGCCCGTGCAGTACGCCGACTACGCGATCCTCCGCGGCGACACCTCCGACGGCCTGCCGGGCGTGGCCGGCATCGGCGAGAAGACCGCCTCGTCGCTGCTTGGCGAGTACGGCACCCTGGACGGGCTGCTCGCGGCGGCGGCCGATCCGGGAGGCGGGCTGTCCGCGTCCGTGCGGTCGAAGCTCGCAGCGGCCGCGGACTACCTTGCCGCCGCGCCCGCCGTCGTAAATGTGGTGCGCGGCCTCGAACTGCCGACGCTGGAACAGGCAGGCGCGCAACTGCTCCCTGTTTCCGGCGATGCGCGCGCCGAACTGGAGCGTCTCGCCACCGAGTGGAACCTTGGCGGCTCCGTCCGGCGGCTCCTCGAAGCGCTCGACCGGCGGCAGTGAGTGGAATGCGAGCCGGCGTCTGCGGGGTCGAGGCGCGGGACCGGATGCGGTCCACAGCTCAGATGGCGTAGCGAAGGATTCCGGCGGCCTGGGCGTTGTCCGGCATGTCGGACCGACGCAGGGCGAGAACCCGGGCGCCTGTTCCGAGCGCCCGGCGGGCGATTTCCTCGATTGCGTCGTGGCCCGTCCCGGACTCGAGGGTGAGCAAGCCGTCGTCGCCGACGGACCCGTACACCTCAGCGTCCATGTCCACGGCGAGCGTCTCCACCGCGCCGAAGGCAGCAGCCCGTGCCAGGTCGCTGAGATCTGCCGACCCACGACCGTTGGTTCGGCGCTCTTCAAACTTTGCCTGCAGGGCCACAAGGTCTGCCGCGTAGATCCGGTCGAGGACACCCCGCGCGGCTTCGGCCAATTGGGCCGAGGTCAGTTCGTCGGGGTTTCCCTCGATGGCTTCTGCGGCGACGTGTGCATATCCGGTGAGGTTGCGGTAAATGCTCCGAAGTGGCTCCGCAGCCGCAATGACCAGCGGCAGCGACTGCCCGTTCAAGGTGGGACGAAGCACGTGGTCGATGGACCGCGCGTACTGGGTCAGCCGGACCTTTCGCCCTTCGTCGCCGTGCAGCCGCCCGAAATGGGACCGGCCGCTGATGGACTGGAGCCCGACGGAACTCGCGGCATCAGCCGGCATGCCGGCTACGGTGACTTCTTGGGCCGGCCGGTCGGCGGCGACCTCAATGAGTCGCGCCCCGTCCTGCGAGATCGCGAGCACGAGTGCCGCGTTCGGGAACGTTGTTGCGCGCAGGAGCGGCGTGATGGCGAACCGGTCAGTCACGCTCACATGCTCTTCGAGACCGTTCGGCAAGCGGAACTCCAAAACCGACGTCGGGGTCGCGAAGATGGCCAGGCTCCGCCCCATGTCGAACCAGAATTCAGGGGTTTCCAGAAGCTCGTGGAGGAAGGACTCGACGGCGGCGGCCGCTTCCTTGTTTCCCCTCGTGCGGAGCAGGTCGACGGCGGAACCAAACAATGACCGCGCTCGGGTCTGGTTTTCCTCCGAGTCAGCCGGGACGCTGCTCGTCGGAAGATACACCGTGACGCTGTGTGGATCGCGTGCAGCCGCCAGCCGTTCCAAGTCGTACCGGGTCGGCATATCAATATGCATGGGGATCTCCTTTGCGCTGCCCGTTCAGCAATACCGGACCAGCCCAGCATCAGACTCCCGGATGCCCGTGTCAACAGACGGCGGAAACCGCACAAGACCTGCCAGCCCGGCGCACCACCGGAACGGGAAAGCCTGATCTTGACGCGGAGATCCAAAGCGGAGGAGTCTCGTTACAGGCCCTCCGGCAGCCCCCGGCTCCGCGGAACCTCGGCCCGGCAGAACCTTGGCGCCCCAGGTCCACACCCTTGAACACCGACTCGAGGAGAGCACCATGAGCCCGCAATTCAACGAGCTGCTGACCCGCCAGGTCGGCAATGAGTTCGCAGCCTCCCAGCAGTACATCGCCATCGCCGCCTGGTTCGACGGGCAGGACCTTCCCCAGCTCGCCAAGCACTTCTACCGCCAGTCGCTGGAGGAACGGAACCACGCCATGATGATGGTCCGGTACATCCTGGACCGCGGCATCAAGATCACCATCCCCGGCATCGATCCGGTCCGGAACGACTTCGCTTCCGCGGAGGAACCGCTGGTCCTTGCCCTCGCCCAGGAAGTTGAGGTCACGGACCGCATCAAGGACCTGTTCGCCGCGGCCAGGGCGGAAAACGACCCCCTGGGTGAACAGTTCATGCTGTGGTTCCTCAAGGAGCAGGTCGAAGAGGTGGCATCGATGTCGACCCTGCTCAACGTCGCCCGCCGGGCGGACAACCTCTTCGACGTCGAGACCTTCCTGGCCCGGGAACGCGTGGGCGACGCCGGCCAGCACGGGGGAGCGGGGCGCGGCGGGCACCACGGCCACGGAGGCGCCCAGGGCGGACCGCCCGAGGACACCGGCACCCCGGAGGCCGCCGGCGGATCCCTCTAGCGTAGGACACCGCTGGTCCACGTCCCGCGCCCGTAGCCGATGCTCTGGCGCGCACCGGGAAGGGGGGCGAGAATGGGCTGGTGCCCACCCCTCGCCCCGGCGGGGACGGCGAAGTGATGAACGCCGCCGCCCGGAAGATCCAGCGCATCTTTCTCACGTTGACGCTGGGCAATACTCTTGCGGCCTCGTTCATCTGGGGGATCAATACCCTCTTCCTGCTGGACGCCGGACTCAGCAATCTCGAGGCTTTTGCCGCGAACGCCTTCTTCACGGCCGGCATGGTCCTGTTCGAGGTGCCCACCGGAGTGGTTGCCGACGGGTGGGGCCGCCGCGTTTCGTTCCTGCTCGGCACCGCGACACTGGCGGCGGCGACGTATCTCTACTATCTGATGTGGCAGCTCTCCGCGCCCTTCTGGGCGTGGGCGGTGGTGTCGGTCTTGCTGGGCTTAGGATTCACCTTCTTCTCGGGGGCGGTGGAGGCATGGCTCGTCGACGCGCTGCGCTATTCGGGGTACGAGGGCGGGCTGGAGGCGGTGCTGGGCCGGGGCCTGATGGTGTCGGGTGTCGCGATGCTCGCCGGGTCGGTGGCAGGCGGGGTGATCGCGCAGGCCACCGACCTCGGTGTGCCGTTCCTGTTGCGGGTGGGGGTGCTGCTGGTGATGTTCGCCGTCGCCTTCTGGCTGATGCGCGACGTCGGTTTCACCCCGGAGCGTTCCACACACCCGCTGCAGGCGACCCGAGCCGTGCTGTCCGCCTCGATCGAGAACGGATTGAAGCACCCGCCGGTGCGCTACGTGATGCTGGCGGCACCGTTCAGCGCCGGCGTCGGCATCTATGTCTTCTACGCCCTCCAGCCTTACCTGCTTGAGCTCTACGGCGACCCCAGCGCGTACTCCGTGGCGGGCCTGGCGGCGGCCATGGTGGCCGGAGCGCAGGTGCTTGGCGGCTGGTTGGCGCCCCGCCTGCGGCGCCTCGTCCGCAAACGCACCACTGTACTGATCCTGAGCAGCGCAGTGAGCGGACTGCTGCTCGTGGTCATCGGGTTCACGCGGGTTTTCTGGGTGGCCCTGGTGCTGTTGGCCCTCTGGGCCCTGGTCGCCTCGGCGGGGACCCCGGTGCGGCAGGCTTACCTGAACGACATGATCCCCTCGAAGCAGCGGGCCACAGTGCTTAGCTTCGACTCGCTCATGGGATCAAGCGGTGGAGTGGTGGTGCAGCCGGTACTCGGCCGGGCGGCCGATGTGTACGGCTATCCCGCCTCGGTGGCGATTGGCGGCGTCATCGAGCTGATCGCGGTGCCCTTCCTGCTGGCGAGCCGGCGGCAGCGCCCTGGGGCGGACCTGGCCAGCGCCCCGACGGCGGCGGATTCCGCGCAGTCTTGACTCTCGCGGCCCCAAGCCTACGATTTGCACTGTGGAGCGCAGCTGGGGTGGCTTCCAGGAACCTGATCAATGCTGATGAAGAGGGAGAAAATAGCCATGCTGAAGGATCTCGAAATCACCGCAGTCCTCCCCGCCAAGGACATCACCCGGGCGAGGGCTTTCTATCGTGACGTGCTGGGGCTGGAGCCCGCCGACTCCATGGATGAGGAAAACCTGATCTACCGCTGCGGGAACGGAACAGCTTTTCTCCTGTACCAGACTGACTTTGCCGGCACCGCAAAAAACACGCAGATAGGCTGGGAAACGAACGACCTCGAAGCCGAGGTGGCGGACCTGCGCGGCCGCGGCGTTGTGTTCGAGGAGTACGACTTCCCGGGCCTGAAGACTGAGAACGGGATCGCGACCACCCCGGTGGGTAAAGCCGCCTGGTTCGTTGACAGCGAGGGAAACATTCTGAATCTGTTCCAGCGCTAGCCGCGCTGAAGCCAACCACCCGAACCCGGACCGGCTGACCCGGGTTGCGCTCAGACCCGTGTCAGCGCTTCTTGCGAAGCCATGGTCCCAACAGCCGGGTGGTGACCGGAAGGAAGATATAGGTCATCAGCGGTGTGAGAAGGCAGGTGGCCAGCAGCACTTGCAGCGGCAGGGGCCAGTCACCGGTCAGCGGGTGCAGCAGGAAGTTGGCCAGCAGGCTGAGCGGAAAAAAGGGGAGGAAGATGCTGACCATTTGCTTCCAGCGGGGAGGGACCACAGTCTCGGGGACGGTCAGGAGTGCATCGCCGGGTTGCGAGAACCAGCCCTCGATGCCCGTGCGCCGCTCAACCTGCGTCACCTCGACAAGATCCGCCGCGCTGTCAATCCACCAGCGCCGTTCGTCGGACTGCTCCCAGTCGTTCAGCAGGTCGGCATCGGCAAAGCGATACAGCATGTGCCATTCGTTTGAATCCGCGGCGGACCGGACCCAGCCGGATCCAAGATAGCCCGGCCACTCGCGGGCCAGTTCCTGACCGGCGTGGGCCCAGGCGCTGGCCTGGCGGGTCCGGCCCGGCTGGACAGTGCGTACAACTGACACGGTGACGGGTTGGGGGCGCAAATCTGGAAGGGTCACGGCATAAATCCTACCGGCGACGCGGACCCCTCACGCCGGACCAGGACGTCGCCGGGACGGGGTCAGCCCCTGGACTCGGCCTCGGCCTCGGCCTCAAGTTCCGCCTCGAGCTCGGCCTCCATCACCGCTACGGCGAAGCCCAGGGCCCGGGCGAGGTTGCCGGCTGCCGCCACGACCCTGGGGGTGCCGACGACAGGAGCGACGGCGATGAGGATGCCCTGGACGTCCTCCAAGGTGATGCCGACGTCGCTCGCGGTGCCGGCATTGAGCAGGTAGGAGGCGGGCGGGGCGTCGACTGCCACGAGCGCCGCGATCCGGGCCAGCATGATCTCGCGGTCGGCGAGGGTGCTCCGGTCGAGCGATACGGCGGTGATCTCGGCGAGGGTGTCGAGAACGGGGGTTTCTTCTTCGGCCATGGTCATATCTCCATCTGGTCGCGGCGGTTGTGTGTTGAGTGACGCGACGAATAATGGCCGCCGCCACCGGTTGCAACGTAGCGCTCCACGGCGGCCGAGGGCATCACCCGGAGGGGATGAGCCGATCATCCGTTGAGTGCTCCACGACGGCGGAGTAGTGTGGCCCCACCGCCAACTCGCATCACCCTGACTCGGGAGCGACCATGCCATCCATAAAAAGCCGACTGGCTGCCCTCACGGCAGTTCTTGCCGTGAGCATGACGGGCGGCGCCGTCGCCAGCCCCGCCGTTGCAGATCCGCGGGAGACGGAAAAGACCGCGACCGCCACCGGCTACGGCGGCGCGGTGAGCACCGTGGACCCGGAGGCATCGGCCGCGGCGATCAGGATCCTCCGCGAGGGCGGCAACGCGGCCGATGCCGCCGTCGCTGCCGCTGCGACCCTGGGGGTGACAGAGCCGTACAGCGCCGGCATCGGCGGTGGCGGCTACTTTGTCTTCTACAACGCAAGGAACGGCAAGGTCGGCACCATCGACGGCCGGGAAACCGCACCCGAGGCCATGCCGAACGACGCCTTCATTGACCCCGGCACCGGTAAGCCCTACCCCTTCACGCCCGAGCTCGTCACGAGCGGAGTCTCGGTGGGCGTCCCCGGTACGCCCGCCACGTGGGCGCGCGCCCTCGACCGGTGGGGCACCCTGGACCTCGAGGACGCCCTCGAGCCCGCCATCGACGTCGCGACCCGCGGCTTCGTGGTGGACGAGACCTTCCGTCAGCAGACCCTCGACAACAAAGTTCGCTTCGAGGCCTTCACGTCGACGAGCAGCCTGTTCCTCCCGGGCGGCGACGCACCCGCCGTCGGCAGTGTCTTCACGAACCCCGATCTTGCCGAAACGTACCGGCTCCTCGCGGAGAAGGGCACACAGGGTTTCTACCGCGGCCCGCTCGCGGCAGAGATCGTGGACACAGTCCAGGCTCCGCCCAAGTCCGCCACCACCACGCTGCCTGTTCCCGCCGGCCATATGACGACGAAGGACCTCGCCGCCTACAGCGCCCTGGACCAGGCACCCACGCACGTGGAGTACCGCGGCCTGGACGTGTACGGCATGGCGCCGTCGAGCAGCGGCGGCACCACCGTCGGCGAGTCGCTGAACATACTGGACACGGTCAACCTGGCCGAGATGTCCACGCCGGATGCTCTTCACCACTATCTGGAGGCGAGCGCCCTCTCCTTCGCGGACCGTGCCAAGTACGTGGGTGACCCGGCGTTTGTCGACGTCCCCACCGGCGAGCTCACGGACCCGCTGTTCGGCAAGGAACGCGCGTGCGCGATCGATCCCGGGAAAGCGGCTACAAAGCCCGTCGCTCCGGGCGATGTCTCCTCGTACGACGGCGCGTGCCCGGCAACGCCGGCCGCGCTCGCCGATGAGAAGGACACCGAGAATATTTCGACCACCAACCTCACGGTGGCGGACCGCTGGGGAAACGTCGTGGAATACACGCTCACGATCGAGCAGACCGGCGGTTCCGGCATCGTGGTGCCAGGCCGCGGATTCCTGCTCAACAATGAGCTGACCGACTTCTCCACCGTGTACGACCCGACCGACCCGAACCGGATCGAGCCGGGGAAGCGCCCCCGGTCGTCGATGTCGCCCACCATCATCCTGAAGGACGGCGATCCGTACCTGGCGCTCGGCTCACCAGGCGGTTCGACGATCATCACCACCGTCCTGCAGACGATCGTGAACAGGGTGGACCTGGGCATGGGCATCCCTGATGCCATTGCTGCCCCGCGTGCGTCGCAACGGAACACGGCAAAGGTAACGGCCGAGCCGGATTTCATCGCGGCCAACGGAAAGAAACTCGCAAAGTACGGTCATGAGTTCACTCCTTCGGGTGACGCGTTCACCTCCGCGGCAGAGATCGGCGCCGCGACAGCAATCGAGTTCCGGCCTGACGGGCTCATGATTGCCGCAGCTGAGCCCGTGCGGCGCGGAGGCGGCTCTGCCATGGTGCTCAATCCGTCGCGGTGAACCCCTGCGCTCCTTGGGCGCCCGGTGGACCCAAATGGACCTTATCTCCTTACCTTGAGGGGCCCTTCAGGCCTACAGTTGGGCTTCCAGTACTGTCGACAGGAGTGCCCCATGATTACCCTGCAGATCGAACACCGGGTCCGGGATTTCGGCATGTGGAGGAGGGCCTTCGACAGCGACCCACTGAACCGCGCCGCCTCGGGGGTGCGGTCATACCGGATCTCGCGCCCGCTGGACCAGGAGGATTACGTGATGCTGGAGATGGATTTCGAGACGCAGGCGGCTGCCGTGGACTTCCTCGGCCGGCTGCAGAACGACACCTGGAAAACCGGTGTGACGGCGCCGGCCCTGATCGGTGAACCATCGACCCGGATCATCGAGACGGTCGCCATCGAGAACGTGCCCGCCCCCTAGACCCGCGGATCCTCGGCGGGCTGATGAAACACCAGTAATGCCGGTCAGGGTGCCGGGGGATAATCTGGTTGTATGACTGCCGCAGCCCCCTCCACCGTCACCTTTGGCGGACTCTTCGCCCGGGAGCTCGCCGAAATGGCCATTCCCTGGCAGGCGGAGCCGGTTCCGGACCCGCGTCTCCTGGTGCTCAACGAGCCCCTGGCCGCCGAGCTGTCGGCGTCGGTCCGAGCGGTCGACCTCGCCGACGACGCCGCGGTGCTCGCGCTCGC
>CALMVY010000291.1 GCA_937873245.1 uncultured Arthrobacter sp.
CCCCGGAGCGGGCCCGCACGGATGCCGCCGTCCGCGAATTCGCCGATGCGGCGTCCGACGGCGCCCCCGGCCCTTGGCGGGCCGTCATCCGCAGTGCCGCGCGCGAGGGCAGGGAGCAGCTTCCTGACGCGCTGGACCAGGCCATCGCCTCCACGGAGCTGAAAGCCGGCGGCACGTCCTGGTGGTGGACGGTATTCAACGTCGTCCAGTGGATTGCCTTGCTGACGGCCCTCGGTGGGTTCGTCTGGCTCGGCGTCCTGGCGGCCCTGGGCTATTTGCAGCTTCCCGTGCCGGAGGTACCGACGGTGCAGGACTGGCCGGTGCCGACCGTGATGATCGCGGGCGGGGCGCTCCTCGGGATTGTCCTGGCCGTCCTGGCGAAGTTCATCGCCGGCGCCGCAGCCCGTGCACGCGGCTCGGCGGCCCGGAGACGCCTCAAGGCATCTGTCGCGGCCGTGGCAGAGGATCTTGTGGTGGAACCGGTGGAGCTTGAGGTCAGCCGGCTGGGGTCTTTCAACAAGGCACTGCAGGCGGCGCGCTAACCTGCGTCCCGGACCTTGATCATGGTGCGCAGGTTGCGCGTGGTGGTGGAAGCCTTGTACTTCGGCTTCGAGGACAGCTTGCTGAACGGGCTGTCCAGCGTGCCACCGGCGGGCGCCAGCCACGCCAGCGCTTCCGGTCCCAGGCTTGTCAGCTCTGCCCCGTCCAGCGCGTTGCCGGCCTCATACAGTTCTGCCAGCACGTCGGCGTCCGAGCCGAGCGTGAGGTAAGTGTGGGTGGACGTGTCGTCCGCGGGGTAGGGGCACGCCGCCACGAGCTCGCCCACCCGGTCCGCCGCCAGGACCACCACCCAGGCCTCATAGCCGAAGGCCTCCCGGAGGCACGCTTCGAATTCCTTCTTGACGCCGGCGGGGGGCAGATCACTTGAGAGCACCACGTTGCCGCTGGCCAGGAGCGTCTTCACCCCGCTAAATGGACGGGACTTCAGGGCTTCCTTCAGCTCGGCCATCTTGATGGTGATGCCGCCGACATTGACCCCGCGCAGGAACACCGCATAGCTGCTCATGCGGACAGCCTATGCCGTCAGTCGTTGGTTTTGCGCAAGGCCTCGGTCAGCACCCGGGCGGCGTTGCAGACCACTTCGGCGTGCAGCCTGCCGGGCTGGCGGGTAAGGCGTTCGATCGGCCCGGAGATCGAGACCGCAGCGATGACGCGGCCGGACGGTCCGCGCACGGGGGCCGAGACGGAGGCGACCCCCGGCTCGCGTTCGCCGAGGCTCTGGCCCCAGCCCCGGCGTCGTACTCCGGCCAGGACGGTGGGGGTGAAGCGGGCGGCCTGCAGGCCTTCCAGAAGACGGTCGTGGTCCTCCCACGCGAGCAGCACCTGGGCGGCGGAGCCGGCCTTCATGGACAACTGGGTGCCGACGGGAATGGTGTCGCGCAGACCGATGGGCCGTTCGGCGGAGGCCACGCAGACGCGCCAGTCGCCCTGCCGGCGGAAGATCTGGGCGCTCTCGCCCGTGGCATCGCGGAGCTGCATCAGAACCGGGCCGGCGGAGGCGATCAGGCGGTCCTCGCCGGCGGCCGAGGCGAGCTCCACCAGGCGGCTGCCGAGCACAAATCGGCCCTGGATGTCGCGGCTGACCAGCCGGTGGTGGACCAGCGCCAGTGCCAGCCGGTGCACGGTGGGCCTAGCCAGCCCCGTGGCTGCAACAAGCTGCGCCAGGGTGGTAGGCCCGGCCTCAAGTGCGTCAAGCACATGGGCCGCTTTATCGATGACACCGACTCCACTAGAATTGTCCATGTAATGATATTGCCGTCTCATTATCTGAGATGCAAGTCAGCGCGCTGGCGTATTACGCGGGAGTGCTGATTCAGTGGAGACAGCAAGCTGGCAAGTACGTTGACCGCAGTGAAGGGAGCAGGCCGTGGCAAAGACACTGGCCGAGAAAGTCTGGGACGCGCACGTGGTGCGCAAGGGCGACGGCGAAGGAGCCAACGCCCAGCCCGACCTTCTCTTTATCGACCTCCACCTGGTGCACGAGGTGACGTCGCCGCAGGCCTTTGAGGGCCTCCGCCTGGCCGGACGCCCGCTGCGCCGCCCTGACCTCACCATCGCCACCGAGGACCACAACACTCCCACGCTGGACATCGACAAGCCAATCGCCGATCTCACCAGCCGCACGCAGATCCAGACCCTGCGCAATAACTGCCAGGAATTCGGCGTCCGGCTGCACTCCCTCGGCGACGCCGAGCAGGGGATTGTCCACGTCGTCGGCCCGCAGCTTGGCCTCACCCAGCCCGGCATGACCGTGGTTTGCGGCGACTCCCACACCTCCACGCACGGAGCCTTCGGAGCCCTCGCGATGGGCATCGGCACGTCCGAGGTGGAGCATGTCATGGCCACCCAAACGCTGTCGCTGAAGCCCTTCAAGACCATGGCCATCAACGTCGAGGGCACCCTGAAGCCGGGCGTCTCCGCCAAGGACATCATCCTGGCCGTCATCGCCAAGATCGGCACCGGCGGAGGCCAGGGCTACGTGCTCGAGTACCGTGGCTCCGCGATCCGGGCGCTGTCCATGGAAGCCCGGATGACCATCTGCAACATGTCCATCGAAGCCGGCGCCCGCGCCGGACTCGTCGCCCCGGACCAGACCACCTACGACTACATGTTTGGCCGCCCGCACGCACCGCAGGGCGCCGAGTGGGACGCCGCCGTCGAATCCTGGAACACCCTGCGCACCGAGGACGACGCCACGTTCGACGTCGAGGTGGACCTTGACG
>CALMVY010000292.1 GCA_937873245.1 uncultured Arthrobacter sp.
CTGAACAGCGGGAGAAGACTCTGGAAGTCCTCTTCGCCCGCGCCCGCCATGATGGCCAGGGTCCCCTCTACGGCACCTTGGGTGCCGCCGCTGACGGGAGCGTCCACGACGGCGGCGTTCCCGCCGCTTGCCCGCGCCACCCGCGCACCGAACTCCTTCACCGCGGCCGGCGACACGCTGCTCATGACCACCACGAAAGTTCCGGCGGCCGGGGGTCTCACGGACCATCCGGCCAGGAGGTCTGCGGCGGCGTCTTCGATGTAGGAGAGGTCCGGGAGCATAAAGACGATGACGGGCGCGTCGCGGAGGTCTTCCACTGCAGCGACGCGCGCGCCGCCGAGGGCTTCGAACTCCTCCAGCGCCGACGTCGAACGGTTCCAGCCGCTGACCGTCCAGCCTGCTTTGAGGAGGTTTGCCGCCATCGGCGCCCCCATCAGGCCCAGGCCCACAAAGCCGGCTTCCTTCCGGTCCCTATCCATGCTGCCTCACTTCGTCGTGGCTAACCTGCGCCGGCTAGTCTTTGGAAATCTGTTCAATACCCTAGCCTCCATTCAGTATGATGAACACTATGACGACTCAAACCACCGTCGCGATCGCCGTCCCGCTCGAAGCAGAGCTGGTGGAACGCATCCGCGCCGTAGATCCCTCCATTAACGTCCTCTACGAACCGGACCTGCTGCCTCCGGAGCGCTTTCCCGCAGACCACTCCGGCGATCCGGAATTCCGCCGGACGCCGGAGCAGGAGGAACGCTACTGGGACATGCTCAACAAGGCCCAGGTGCTGTACGGCTTCCCCAACGAGAGCCCTGCAGGCCTCGCCAGGATCGCCGGCAGCAATCCGCATCTGGAGTGGATCCATGCCATGGCGGCCGGAGCCGGCGGTGCCGTGAAGGCATCGGGGCTCGACGCTGCGACGCTGCAGAAGTTTAAGGTGACCACTTCCGCCGGGGTGCACGCCCTGCCGCTCGCCGAGTTCGCCGCTCTCGGAATCCTCAACGGCTTCAAGCGCAGCGCGGAACTGGCACAGGACCAGGCGGCAAGGAACTGGCCGGAACTCCGCACCCCCACGCGGCTGGTCAACGGCTCACACCTCGTGGTCACCGGTCTAGGCGAGATCGGCCTGGAGACGGCCCGGATCGCCCGCGCTCTCGGCATGACCGTCAGCGGCACCAAGCGGACGGTCGAGCCGCTCGAGGGCATCCAGGACGTCACGGACAACGGCGGCCTCGCCGGACTGCTGGCCACGGCGGACGCCGTGGTCAACACCCTTCCCGGCACGCCGTCCACCGAGAAGCTCTTCAGCCGCGAAGTGTTCGCAGCCATGAAGCCCGGAACGGTGTTTGTGAACGTGGGACGCGGCACCGTTGTGGACGAGGAGGCGCTGCTGGAGGCGCTCGGGAACGGACAGGTGTCCTACGCGTGCCTCGACGTGTTTGCCGTGGAGCCGCTCCCCCAAGGCAGCCCGCTGTGGGCCCACCCCAAGGTGATGGTGTCCCCGCACACCTCGGCCCTCAGTGCCGCTGAGAACCGGCTGATCGCCGAACGGTTCTGCAGCAACCTGCGGACCCACCTCGACGGCGGCCAACTGCCCCACGTCGTGGACACGGTCCACTTCTACTAGGCCCGTCCCCCAGGTCCCGCACCTGACGCTGCAGCTGCGCTAAGTTGCCCAGGGCGGCCCCTCCGGAAACGGAGGGGCCGCCTTTTGGTTCAGCAGGCGGCAGGCACGGCGACGCCTCGACGCAGGAAGGCCGTGGCCCCTCCGGTGCGGAGGGGCCACGGCCTTGGTCCCGCCGCAGCGGGCAAAGAACCTAACGCGAGCCTTTAGCTGGCGTCCTCCGTCAGGAGGAGGTCGCGTCCCACCGTCTCGGGGGTGAAGAACGTCGTCACGAACGAGATCAGGGCGAGCACCAGCGAGTAGATGGCGAGCACCAGCCAGGAGTGGTCCGTAACAGCCAGGAGCGCCGCGCCCACCAGCGGAACAAGCCCGCCGGCCATTACGGCAGAGAGCTCGCGGCTCATGGCCACACCGGTGAACCGGTACCGCGAACCGAAGAGTTCGGGCAGCAGCGGGCACTGCGGGCCGAGCATGGACTGGACGCCGAGGGCAATGCCCACGACCATAACGATCCACACGAGCGTGACGTTGCCCAGGGTCACCAGGTAGAACGCCGGCAGGGCGATGAGGGCCTGGAAGAGTGCGCCGTAGCGGTAGACCGGAACCCGGCCAAACCGGTCCGACAGCGCACCGAACGTGACGACCATGACGGCGGCGAAACCGGCGGCAATGAGAAGGCCCACGGGTCCGATGAACTTGTCGCCGGGGAAGACACCGTCCTTTGCCGCCAGGAAGGCGATCAGCAGGGCGGAATAGATGGAGGAGTTGCCGTTCTCGCCCATCCGCAGGCCAATGCCAATCAGGGTGTTCTTCTTGGAGTGCTTCCACAGCTGGCCGATGGGGTTCTTGGCCACGTTCTTGTGCTTCTCGAGTTCCTGGAAGACGGGCGTTTCCTTCAGCCGCAGCCGGATGAAGATCGCAACCGCAATCAGGATCACGCTGGACAGGAACGGAACCCGCCACAGCCAGCCCTCCAGCGTCGCCTTGTCCGCCATGGCAATCAAGGCAAAGGTCCCGGCGCCGAGCAGCGTGCCCAGCTGGATGCCGACGAACGGGAGCGCAGCGAAGAAGCCCCGACGGCGGCGCGGTGCGACTTCGGAGATCAGCGTGGTGGCACCGGCCTGCTCCGCACCGGCGCCCAGGCCCTGGAGGATGCGCAGGGTGACCAGGAGAACGGCACCCACCATTCCCGCCTGTTCAAAGGTAGGCAGCAGGCCGATGGCGAAGCTGGCCGCACCCATCAGGCCGATCGTGAGGATCAGGACCATCTTGCGGCCGAACCGGTCACCAATGTAGCCGAAGAGCATTCCGCCGAAGGGCCGGGCCGCGAAACCGACGCCGTACGTCGCAAACGAGGCGATCAGGGCGCCGTCTTCGCCCAGCGGCTTGAAGAACAGCGGGCCGAAGATCAGGGCCGAAGCCAGGCCGTAGATGTAGAAGTCGTAGTACTCCAGGGCAGAGCCCACGGAGCTGGCAAGAGTCGCCCTTCGCAGCTGATCCGGATCGACGACGGCGCCGTCCGCTTCAGCAAGCGGTGTATTGGTACTAGTTGTCACAAGCACTCCCTCAAGAACACTCCAGACCCCCGTTGGCCTGGTGGGATATGACCAGCCACAGAAGAGGCGATCACCATGTTGAACAGCGTACAACATGGTGATCGCCGAACCTATGTGTAATCCGATTTATTTTCGGACTATCCCGCGGCCTGCTAATGGGGGCGGCGGGCGCCGGCATTACCCCATCGGATTGCCCAGCGAGCGGGCCAGCTCCTTGAGTTCCTTGACCATCAACGCGCCCTGCTCTTCCGAGCAGGTGGCTTTCAGTGCGGTGACTGACAGGCCCAGGCTGGGCCCGTGTGCACCGCGCGTCGGGACCGAGACAGCCAGGCAGACGACCCCCGTGGTGGATTCCTCGTCTTCGAAGGCATAGCCCTGTTCCCGAATGACCTCGAGCTGGGCCTTGAGTTCGGCGCCGGTCCGCAGGGACTTGGGAGTCAGGACCGGAAGTTCGGCGTCGTCCGGGAACATCCCGGCGATGTCGTGGTCATGCAGGCGTGCCAGCAGCGCCTTGCCGACGGCACAGAGGGACACCGGCATCTTGTCGCCGATGTTGGACGTCAGGCGCACTGCGGGATGGCCCTCATAGCGGGCCAGGTAGATGACGTTGGTTCCGTCCAGCATGGCGATGCGGACGGTTTCGCCGGAAAGCGTCGGAGCCTGTTCACAGAACCGGTAGAACTCCTGGACCTCGTCGAGGCGGCTGAGGTAGGCCGCGCCGAGCTCGACCAGCTTGCGTCCCAGGGTGAACTCGGCGCCCTGGCGGTTGATGAGCCGGGCCTCTTCGAGCGCGAGCAGGAGGTTCGATGTGGAGGATTTCGGGATTCCCAGCTCCCGCGCGAGATCACTCAGCGTGAGGCGTCCGGTCGCAGACGCAGCCAGGGCCTCCAGCACGGCGGCGGCGCGGGTGACCGCCGGCGCCGGCGAGGCACTCCCCAGTCCATCAGAGGTTCGGGGAACTCGGGAATCGGCCATGATTCTCCTTCAGGTATCGCGTGCGTGTCACAGGCACCATTCG
>CALMVY010000293.1 GCA_937873245.1 uncultured Arthrobacter sp.
ACGAGGTACTGGGAGCCATTGTTGGACTCAAGAATCTCGTGGGCGATACGAGTGAGTGCACGGTCGATGTCCGCCTGGTTGAGTACCACCCGGGTGAGTACAACCTTGGCCGGAACCGGTGCTTCTGGAACAGAAGTCAACGCTCGTCTCCCCTTTCCCCGCCTCACGGGACGGAATTAAAAAAGGATTGTTTGCGTTCCCAAATTACCACAGCGGCCTTGACGCCCCGGCGCTGCCGGCATGCGTTTAACCTCACACGGACATAGGCTCGGTTCATGACGACGAACGAGCCGCGGCCGGGGCGTGAGCACCCCGGCCACTCCCCCGGCGGCCAGCGGCCGCTGCCGCAGCAGGCCAACCCGTCGTGGCTGGGGCATGTCCAGCCGGAGTACTACCGGCAGGCGCCGCCGAAAGACCGGGGCGGTTTCCAGCCGGCCCTCCCGCCGGCCCTTCCCGCGGCGCGGCGCGGCCGGCGATCCACCGGGGCCTTGGGGCTTGTGGTGGCCGGCGGGTTCCTCGCATTCATCAGCCTTTTCCTGGTCCTGCCGTTCCTCCTGGGAAGCACCGGCATCCCCGGCTTCATCATCGGCTTCATCGCCTCGCTCATTCCCCTGGGCGCCGTGCTGCTGACGGTGCGCTTCATCGACCGCTGGGAGCCGGAACCGCCGCGGCTGCTGCTGTTCGCCTTCATCTGGGGAGCGGTGGTCTCGATCGCGGTGACCATGCTCCTGCAGCCCTATTTCTCCGCTGTGGCCGGGCCCGCCTCGGGCCTGGACTATACGACGTTCGCCGTGACCGTCCAGGCGCCGGTGGTGGAGGAATTCGCCAAGTCGCTGGGGCTGCTGCTGCTCCTGCTCTTCGCCCGTAAACACTTCGACGGGCCGGTGGACGGCGTGGTGTTCGCCTTTACCATCGCGGCCGGCTTCGCGTTCACGGAGAACATCCTCTACTTCGGCCGCGCAATCGCCGAGTCCAGCGACCCCGGCACGGAGTTGGCGGTGGTGTTTTTCCTCCGCGCGGTCATGTCGCCGTTCGCCCACGCCATCTTCACGGGCACCACCGGGCTGATCATGGGCTTCGCCGCGCGCCGCTGGCACAACGGGCTGTCCGTGCTCGCGTTCGCCGTCGGCCTGGTTCCCGCGATGCTGCTGCACAGCGCCTGGAACAGCATGGGCGCGGACTTCCTCGCAACGTACGTCCTGGTGCAGGTGCCGATCTTCCTGCTGACGGTAGTGGTCATCGTGCTGTTGCGTGTCGCCGAGCGCAGGCTCACCCGCCAGCGGCTCAAGGAATACGCGGCGGCCGGCTGGTTCACCGCGGCGGAGGTGGACATGCTGGCCACCAGCGCCGGCCGGCGTTCCGCCCTGCGCTGGGCCGGCTCCACCGGCCGCGGCCCGCAGATGAAGGCCCTGCTGCATGCCGCCACGCAGCTCGCCTTCACCCGGCAGCGGATCCTCAGCGGCCGGGACGTTCCGGCGCACCAGCTCGACGAGAGGCACCAGCTCGCCGAAATCGCCGACCTTCGGGCCGCCGTCCTTAAGTAGGCATGTTCGGTAGCAGCGCGTCAGCGCGCTGACAGTTCCCGCAGCAGCTCGAAACCGGGCCGGTCCACCGAAGCCGCCGTCGCCGAGAGCAGGACAACCCCGGCGTTTGCCTCCCGGTCCAGGCCGATCCAGCTGCTGAACCCGCCTGTGCCGCCGTTGTGCCAGGTGATCCGGCGCCCTTTGGCGTCGAGGGTGAGCCAGGCGGCGCCGATGCGGACCGCGGGGCCGGCGAATGTTGCCACCGGCTCGAGGGCGGCCATGCCCGGGGCGGTGCCGTCCAGGAGCGCCCGGGCGAGCCGGGCGAGGTCCTGGATGGAGGCACGGATGCCGCCGGCCGGCGCCAGCGCCTCGCCGGTCCAGGGTTGCCGGGGACGGCCCCGGCGGCTTGTGCCGGTAAGGGCGCCCGGGCGCAGCTCGCCGGGGGTGGCCGGCATGTACACCGAGTCGAGCGCCAGCGGCCCGCAGAGGCGTGCCGCCACGAGTTCCCGGTAGCCCATCCCGGCGCCGGCGGCGATCGCGTGGCCGAGGAGTTCGTAACCGAGGTTGGAATACCGAGGCCGCGTCTCCAGCCGCCGTGGTCCCCTCAACCGGACAGCGCGGGCCTGCTCCAGCAGTTCCGCGAGGCTCTCCCCATACGGATTTTCGCCATGCAGGAAGAGCGCCGCCGTGCGCCGCAGCGTCGACGCGGAACCGGGTGTTGCCGGCGCCAGCCGGGGCAGTCCGGAGGCATGCCGGCTCAAGGCCCCAAGACTGACGCCTGCCGCGGCGCAGTTCCCGAGCGGGAGCAGCTCTCCGAGCGTTGTGTCCGGGGAAATCTCGCCCCGCCCGCACGCGTCCGCGTAGAGCAGGCCGGTGACCGCCTTGGAGATCGAGCCGATCTCGAAGTCGGAATCGGGGGCGACTCCGCTGACCACGACGGTTGTCTCTCCACCGGCTATGACGGCCCCGGCAAACCTTGGGTGCCGGGGGCCCAGCCGGGTGCGGAGCGTTGCTTCGAGCACGGAATCGGTGTCCACCCGGCCACGATATCCGGCGTGGCAACGCCGTGAAAGGACAGGGAGTGAAAAAACCCCGCCCGGTAGATCCGGGCGGGGTTTTCGAAGCGCGTTGCGCTGTTTTTCGAAGCGCGTTGCGTCAGGCGAGCAGCGAAGGCTTCAACTGCTGCAGGCGGCCCAGCAGGCCGTTGATGAACGACGGCGAGTCGTCGGTTGAGAGGGTCTTGGCAAGCGCCACGGCCTCGCTGACGGCAACGCCGTCGGGGACATCGTCGTTGTAAAGCAGCTCCCAGGTGCCGATCCGCAGGATGATGCGGTCCACGGACGGCATCCGATCCAGCGTCCAGCCCTGCGAATAGGTTTCCAGGAACTCGTCGATCGCCACCTGGTGGGAGACGACGCCCTCAACGATTTCCAGGGTGTACGGGTTGACGATCTGGTCCGTCTGTTCCCGGCGGGACTTCAACACATCGAACGCCGAGACGGAACGCTGTTCCGCCTCGAAGAGGACATCCAGGGCCCGGTTACGGGCCTTACCGCGTGCACTCACTAGTCGTTGACCCGGCCGAGGTAGCTGCCGTCGCGGGTGTCGACTTTGACCTTGGTGTTGTTCTCGACGAACAGGGGCACCTGGATCTCGTAGCCGGTTTCGAGCGTGGCAGGCTTGGTGCCGGCCGAGGAGCGGTCGCCCTGCAGGCCCGGCTCCGTGTAGGTGATCTCGAGCACAACGCTCGGGGGCAGCTCGATGTAGAGCGGGTTGCCCTCATGCAGAGCTACGGTAGCCATCTGGTTCTCGAGCATGAAGTTGGCTGCGTCCCCTACGGTCTCAGCGGAGACGGTGATCTGGTCGTAGTTGGTGGTGTCCATGAAAACGAAGCCGGACCCATCGTTGTATAGATACTGCATGTCACGGCGATCCACATTTGCAGTCTCCACCTTTACACCAGCGTTGAAAGTCTTGTCGACAACCTTTCCGGATAGCACGTTGCGCAGTTTGGAGCGAACGAATGCTGGCCCCTTACCTGGCTTTACGTGCTGGAACTCGATTACGGACCAAAGCTGGCCTTCGATGTTTAGCACCATGCCGTTTTTTAGATCGTTTGAAGTTGCCATGACTCTCCTTGAATAAACCTTGAGAATT
>CALMVY010000294.1 GCA_937873245.1 uncultured Arthrobacter sp.
TGTCGCAGGGGACTTTATCAGGATGCCTGGCCTTGACCGAGCGGTACCAGGCGTCGACACGCTCGAGGAGCGGCCGGTAGTCGTCCACTCAGACGGTGTATCAGATCGCCTGGAGGCGGGCAAGGAGGGCGTCGCGCAGCCCCTCCTCGAGTCCGGTTTCGGCGCTGAAGCCAAGGTCCTGCCGGGCTGCGGAGGTGTCCGCCTGGCGCCTGACGACGCCGTTGACGGCCCGCTCCGGGCCGAACTCTACGGGCAGTTTCGAGTCCATGGCCCGCAGCAGCGCCTGGGCCAGTTCCAGCAGGCTGGTCTCGGCGCCGCTGGCGACGTTGTACACGCCCTCGGCCACGCCGCTGCCCGCGGCCAGGATATTGGCCCGGGCCACGTCCCTGGTGTGGACGAAATCCATGGTCTGCTGTCCGTCGCCCAGGATCAGCGGCGGCAACCCGTCCTCGATGCGCTCCATCCAGCGCACCAGCACCTCGGTGTAGAGGCCATGGACGTCCATCCGCGGCCCGTACACGTTGAAGTAGCGCAACAGGACGTAGTCCAGGCCGGACATGGCCCGGAAGCTGCGGGTCATGGCTTCGTTGAACGACTTGGCCGCGCCGTAGAACGTGTCGTTGTTGTGGTGGTGATGGCGTTCCGACGTCGGAAACGTCTCCGCCATGCCGTAGACCGAGGCGCTGGAGGCCGCCACGAGTTTGCCCACCCGCTGGGCTGCGGCGGCTTCGAGCACGTTGAAGGTCCCGTCCACCAGCACCTCCAGGGCGAGCCGGGGTTCTTCGGCGCACTGGGTGATCCGGATCGCCGCCTGGTGGAAGACGATGTCCTTTCCTTGGCTCAGGTCGTGGACCAGGTCCCGGTCGCGGAGGTCCCCTTCGACGAGTTCCACCCGCCCGGTGGCGATCGCCGGGTCGAGGTTGGCGCGCCGGCCACGGACCAGGCTGTCCAGCACGTCGATCCTGCCGGCACCGGCGTCGAGCAGGTGGTCCACAACCGTGGACCCGATGGTCCCCGCGCCGCCAGTGACCAGGATCTGCGCTCCCTGCAGGATGCTCATCTGCTTGCCTCCAGTTGGGGTTCGTTTCCGACGACGATGCTGGCTTTCCCGTCCGCGCTGAGGCTGTCGCTGACGGCCTCCAGCACGGACAGCACGCGAAGGCCGGACGCTCCGCTGGTCCGGGCGGGCCGCTGCTGCCAGATGCTGTTGGCGAACTCGGCCACCATCTCGCCAAGGGCCTCGTGCTCGGGCAGCGCCGGGGACCAGGTGTCACCCAGACGGTAGGAGATGGCAGAGTTCTTTCGGTCCGCCGCCGAGGGCGACTGCCGGTCGAGGCTGACCCCCCGGTCGTAGACACTGAGCCGCTGCTGGGGATTCAGGTCATCCCAGACCAGGGTGCGCCGGGAGCCGCCCACCACGAGCTGGCGGATCTTGGTCGGGCTCAGCCAGTTGACGTGGACGTGGGCCATGGCGTCGTTGGCGAGGGCAAACGTCAGGTGCCCGACGCAGGCCTGCCCCGTTCCCAGCGGGTCCGCGCCGTGCGCTGTCACCTCCACCGGCCGCAGCCCGTCGGGAAGGATGAAGTCGAGAATGGACAGATCATGCGGGGCGAGATCCCAGAAAACGTCCACGTCCGGCTGCACAAGTCCCAGGTTGATCCTGACGGAGTCGATGAACAGGATGTCGCCGAGGGACCCGTCGGCGATCAGCTCCCGGATCTTCAGTACGGCCGGGGTGTAGCAGTAGGTGTGGTCCGCCATCAGGACCAGACCGCGTCCCTCCGCTTCCTCGACCATCTCCAGCCCCTTGGTCCGGCTGTCCGCGAGAGGCTTCTCCACCAGCACATGCATCCCGGCCTTCAGTGCCGTCAGGGCGATGCCGTGGTGCGTGTGGGCCGGCGTCGCAATCGCAACGGCGTCGACGTCCGCCAGGTCCAGCAGTTCGTCAATGGATCTGAAGACTGGAACCCCGCCCTGGGCAGCGGCGAGCTTGGCGGCCCGTCGCTGGTCCAGGTCCACGATTCCGGCCAACTCCCAGTCAGGGCTTGCCGTGAAGTTCCGCGCCAGGTTGGGTCCCCAGTAGCCGGCGCCGACGACGGCCACTTTAAGCTGCCGGTCGGATGCCGCCGGGTCCAGGCCGCGGGCGTACGCCGAACGAGTTTCAGTCATTTTGTATCCTTACTCAGTCAGTACGCGCCCGCAGGCGCGCACATAGCCCTGAAGGTGCGCCACATGATGATGACGTCGCCCATGATCGACCAGTTTTCGACGTAATAGAGATCCAGGCGGACGGCCTCATCCCATGGCAGGTCCGACCGGCCGTTGACCTGCCACAGACCGGTAATTCCCGGTTTGATCAGCAGCCGGCGGTGTGTGTGGCGCTCGTAGCCGCCAACCTCGCGCTGCAGCGGCGGACGGGGTCCGACGAGGCTCATCTCACCGGTCAGGACGTTCCAGAACTGCGGCAGTTCGTCCAGCGAGTAGCGGCGCATCCAGCGTCCGCATTTGGTTACCCGCGGATCGTTGTGCATCTTAAACAGCACCCCGGCGCCCTCGTTCTGCGCTCCCAGCCCGGCCAGCGCGGCTTCGGCGTTGACCACCATGGACCGGAACTTGAGCATACGGAACGGACTTCCGGCTTTGCCGACGCGCTCCTGCCTGAACAGGACCGGCCCCGGGCTGTCGTGTTTGACGATCAGCGCCAGGGTGAGGAGCACTGGCGAAAGCAGGACCAGCGCCGTCGCGGCCACCACGATGTCCAGCAGCCGCTTGCAGGCATGCTTGGCGCCGTCGTAGCGGGGCACGTCCACGTGCATCAACGGCAGCCCTTCCACCGGACGCCAGTGGATCCGGGGACCGGCAACGTTTGTCAGGGACGAGGCCAGCACAAGCTCTGCCTGGTGCTCCTCCAGCCCCCAGCCCAGTTCGCGGATGTATTGGTTGCCGCCGGGCACCGGACCGGCCACGATGACCGCCTCCGCCCCCCAGCGGCCAACCGTCCTGACGACGTCATCGGTGGAGGAGAGGACCGGCACCCGGCGGCCGTCGACGTCCAACGTCGTCCCCCGCCGCCCGCCGGGCATGGACACGCCGAGGATTTCGTAGACCGCGCCGGAGTTGCGGGCGATTCGTTTGAGCACGTACCGGACGTCCTCGGCCTGGCCAATCACAATCGCCTTGACGAGGAACTGCCCCTGGGCCTGCCGTGCGTTGTACCAGCGGCGGGCAATCCAACGGCTGCCCGGCAGGAGGATGAGACCCAGCGGGAGGGACACCAGGTAAAACGCCGAAGCCGGCTGGATGCGGAATGCGACCAGCAGGACGGCGAGCAGCCCGAAGACTGCACCGCTGGCGGCTGCCACCCGCTTGTATTCGCTGCTCCCCGCTCCCAGGATCTTCGGGTCCCGGGTGCGGTAGAGGCTCAGGGCTGCAACCCACATCACGCCAAGGACAGCCGCGGTGAAGACCCCGTTGACATCTGCGAACGTTCCGGCGGAGGGCGGGCCGCCGTCGAAGGGGACAAGGAATCCGGCCATGACAGAGACGATGACCAGAAAAGAGTCCGTGCCGCGCAGCAGACGGCGCAGGAACCGCGCCCATTCCCGTCCGGAGAGCTTCGCCCGGGTGGACGGCGCGGCGGCGGGCGGCGCAGTGGCGGGCACGCCGGCAGGCCCGCCGGAGGGGGCCGCAGTGGGTCGTGGAGCGGAGGGGAGCCGTGGGGGCGCCAGCGTTGCGGTGACGCTGTGGGCGGCAAGGGGCGCGCGAAGGGCGTGCGATGCGTAAGCAAGGTCGGCCAGAGTGCCCCCGGGGCGTCCGGCACTGCGTCCGGCGCCAGGGAGGGCGAGCGTAAGGGGCGTGCCCTCGGCCTGCGGTGTCACTGGGGCCCGCAGGAGTCACTGGGCCGCGGGCGGGCGGACGCTTTGTCCGCACAAAAAAAGGCTGTTCGGTCATTTGGCCGAACATCCGTGACGACGAGGAATATGCGTGCCATTGCGGCTCCCTCCAAAAGGCAATTGGCTGCATCATTTGATGCCTGAGCCAATCCAAGTTGGTGGGACCACCGCGGTCACGAGTGGTTGATACCCGAGTTGATACTCGCCTTTGCGAACAGCCTTCCGGCGGCGATGTCCGGGTAGTACTCACCACCCGGACACGCTCCCTTGCGCTGACACCGGATACCGGCCGACAAGTATCGCCGGCGCCGGCGGGAGGGCTTCCTAGGAGGCCATCCGGATTTTCAGGGCGTCGCGCTCAACGGCGACGGCGAGATGCGTTCCGGTGCCGAGGTGGTCACCGTCCAGCTGGAATTCCTGCTCGTGCTCCAGGGTGATCTCGGCCGACTTGCCCTGGAAGTACTCCACGGATTCGGTTTCGCTCTTGTTCCGGCCGAAGATCCCGGCCACAACTCCCAGCCAGCCGAGCCGGCCGCGCGGCGCCAGGATCAGCAGGTCCAGCACGCCGTCGTCGACCTTGGCGTCCGGGAAGATCTCGACGCCGCCCATGATCCGGCCGCAGTTGCCGATCATGACGCTGCGGATCCTGCGGCGGACGGGTTCGCCGCCGTCGACGCTGATCTTCGCTTTGACCGGCTTGCCGGGGAGTTTGCGGATGCCGGCTTCCACGTACGCGAGCCAGCCCATGCGGTCCTTCAGCACATCAACAGTGTCGGCCATGATGGCGGCGTCGTACCCGAGCCCGGCCATGACCAGGAACACCTGCTCCTCGTCCGAGTGGTTCAGCCGGGCCTTGACGACATCGATGGCCTTTTCACTGCCGTTGAGCACGTCGTAGCAGGCCGAGACCGGGTCAGTGATGTCCACTCCGAGGTTGCGGGCCAGCAGGTTGCCGGTTCCCAGCGGCACCAGTCCCATGGGCGTTCCGGTGCCGGACAGGACCTCGGCGACGCAGCGGACGGTCCCGTCGCCGCCGGCGGCAATCACGACGTCGACCCCTGCTTCCAGCGCTTCGCGTGCCTGCCCGGTGCCCGGGTCTTCGACGGTGGTCTCGAGCCAGAGTGGCTCAGCCCAGCCTTGCGTTTCGCACAGCCGGTAGATAGCGCCCTTAAGCGCGGGCCCAACTGATTTGGCAGGGTTAATGACGACGGCGGCGCGCCTGGACGGTGTCGTGCTTTCAGGCGCGGTTGTGCTGTGGGGCGCGGTTGTGCTGTCAGGCACGGTGCTGCTGTCAGGCACGGAATTGTTCTCTGGCATGGCGTCCTTCGAAGGCAAGCGGGCGTGGGGTGTCCCGGTTTGAAATCCTAGCCGGGTTCCGCGGTTAACACGGGCAGCCGGGGCGCGAACCGTGGACGCTCGCACTCCCCGGTCACTAGACTGGCCATGCTCAAGTACTGGAGCCTGCCGGCGCAAGACATCCGCCGGGCCGGCCGCCTGTCCGGATCAGCCTGACGGGCCGCACTCCAGGGGCGGGAAGCAGGAGTTCATGTCCGAACCACAGGAGAACTACTCGGCCGAGGCCGAGGCGTCCAGCATGGATCCCCACGACTGGGGGCGGGCGATGGCGCTGGCGGTCACACGGTTGGCAGAGCAGCTCGCGCCCGCGGACAGCGAGGACATCCATGCCGCACTCGTGGGAAAGGACCTCCACCTCAAGATCCGCGACGACGCCGCGGGGGTCACCATCACGGTCTCCACGGCACCGGTTGCGGGGCGCTCCAGCTAGCGCGCGTCAGCGTCCGGAGGTCAGGTCGGCGGAAATGAGTCCGGCAGCGGCCACGGCTGCCGTCCGCACAGAGTCCAGATAAGCCGCCGGGTCCGGGCGGGCGGCAACCGACTGGGCCTGCAATGACACGTTGATGGCGGCGACCGTCTTGGGCCCGTCCTGGACCGGCGCGGCGACGGACATCAGCCCCGGCTCAAGCTCCTGGTTGAGCAGGCACCAGCCCTGGGACCTGACGGCGGCCAGTTCCACGAGCAGCCCTTCCCGCGTTCCGATGGCCTGCGGGGTCAGGGGCCGGATGTCAGCGCGGGCGAGGTATTCCTCCAGCTGGGCCGGCGGCAGAGCCGCCAGCAGCACCCTGCCCATCGAGGTGGCATAGGCCGGGAAGCGGGTGCCGACGGTGATGCCGACGGTCATGATCCGGCGTGTCGCCACCCGGGCGATGTACGCGATGTCCGTGCCTTCCAGCACCGCGGCCGACGTCGACTCCCCCAGCTGCAGCGACAGTTCCTCGAGGTGGGGCTGGGCGATCTGCGGCAGCGACAGCCCGGACAAGTAGGCGTAGCCGAGCTGCAGCACCTTGGCGGTCAGGGCGAAGATCTTGCCGTCGGTGCGGACGTAGCCCAGCTCCACGAGCGTGTACAGGAACCGCCGGGCGGTGGCCCGGGTAAGGTCCGTCCGGGCCGCCACCTCGGTCAGCGTCATCTTGGGATGGTCCGTGTCGAAGGCGCGGATCACCGCCAGCCCGCGCGCCAGCGACTGAACGTACTGGTCACTGGCCGCGGGCGCGCCTTCGGCCCCGGCGCCCTTTGCTGCGTCAATCATTTCCATGCCTCCCGGTCCCGCATCACTTTATCCGCGCGAGCGGAAGTCAGCTCCCGGCGGCGGGCGCGGCCTTGAGCGGTACCGGGACCATTTCCTGGAGTTCCTCGAGGGTGCAGCCGAAAGTTTCCCGGACCTGCACGCCGTCGGGGCCGGTCAGGAAAACCGCCTTGTCCGTGTAGATCCGGGTCACGCAGCCGATCCCGGTCAGCGGGTAGGTGCATGTCTCGACAAGTTTGGAAACTCCCTCGCGGGTCAGGAGGGTCATCATCACGAAGACGTCCTTGGCTCCGGTGGCGAGGTCCATGGCGCCGCCGACGGCCGGGATCGCGTCCGGCGCGCCGGTGTGCCAGTTGGCCAGGTCGCCGGTGGCGGAGACCTGGAAGGCCCCCAGCACGCAGATGTCCAGGTGCCCGCCGCGCATGATCGCAAAGGAGTCGGCGTGGTGGAAGTAGGAGGCCCCGGGCAGCTCGGTGACCGGGATCTTGCCGGCGTTGATGAGGTCGCCGTCGATCTGTTCTCCGGTGGCTTCCGGGCCCATGCCGAGCATGCCGTTTTCGGTGTGGAGCGTGATGTTCTGCTCCGGCTCGAGGAAGTTGGAGACCAGGGTGGGCTGGCCGATGCCGAGGTTCACGAAGGAGCCGGGCTGGATGTCCCGGGCCACGAGGCGGGCCAGGTCGTCGCGGCCCAGCGGCTTCTCGGAGGTCTGGATACCGGCCTGCTTGTCCGACGTCGTGCTCATCTCAGGCCACCTTCACAATGCTGTTGACGTAGATTCCGGGGGTCACGATGTTTTCCGGGTCGAGTCCGCCGGCCGGGACGATGTGGGAGACCTGGACCACGGTGTGCTTGGCCGCGGCGGCCATGATGGGGCCGAAGTTCCGGGCGGTCTTGCGGTAGACGAGGTTGCCCTTGGCGTCGGCCGTGAGCGCCTTGATGAGGGCGACGTCGGCGTGAATGGGGGTTTCGAAGACCTGGCCGCGTCCGTCCAGGATGCGGGTTTCCTTGCCTTCGGCCAGCATGGTGCCGTAGCCGGTGGGGGTGAAGAACCCGCCGATCCCGGCGCCGGCGGCGCGGATCCGTTCGGCGAGGTTGCCCTGCGGGACGAGTTCGAGTTCGATTTCGCCGGCGCGGAACTTCGTGTCGAAGTGCCAGGAGTCGGACTGCCGCGGGAAGGAGCAGATCATCTTCTTCACGCGGCCTTCCTTGATCAGCAGAGCGAGGCCCTGGTCGGCCTGGCCGGCGTTGTTGTTGACCACGGTGAGGTCGGTGGCGCCGCAGTCCATCAGCGCGTCGATCAGTTCGAATGGCTGCCCGGCGTTGCCGAAACCGCCGATCATCACAGTGGACCCGTCTTTGATGCCGGCGACGGCCTCGCCGACGCTGTCTGCGAAGTTCAGCATTCGCTTACGCCTTTCCAGAGGTGACGTTTTCGAGGACGACGGCGAGGCCCTGGCCGACGCCGATGCAGATCGCGGCGACGCCCCAGCGCTGCCCGGAGGCCTGCAGGGACCGGGCGAGCGTGCCGAGGATGCGGCCGCCGGAGGCGCCCAGCGGGTGGCCCATGGCGATGGCGCCGCCGTGCCGGTTCACGATGGAGGGATCGATGCCCCAGGCGTTGATGCAGGCCAGGGACTGCGCGGCGAAGGCCTCGTTGAGTTCGACGGCGCCCACCTGGTCCCAGCCGATGCCGGCCTTCGCGAGGGCCTTGTTCGCGGCCTCGACCGGGGCGTAACCGAAGTACTGGGGGTCGTTGGCGTGCGCGCCGCGGCCGGCGATGCGGGCCAGCGGCTCCAGGCCGAGGATCCCCGCGGCGTTCTCGGAGCCGAGCCAGGCCGCGGACGCCCCGTCGGAGAGCGGAGAGGCGTTCCCGGCGGTGACGGTGCCCTCCTCGGCCCGGAACACGGTCTTCAGGCCGGCGAGCTTCTCCGCCGTGGATCCGGGACGGATGCCCTCGTCGCGGACCAGGTCCGTGCCCGGGACCGGGGTGACGAGCCTGTCGTAGAACCCCTCGTCCCAGGCAGCGGCGGCGAGGTTGTGCGAGGCGGCGGAGAACTCGTCCTGCGCCTGACGGGTGATCCCGTGCTTCTCGCGGAGCCGTTCGGTGGCCTCGCCCAGGGACACTGTCCAGTCCGGCCGCATGGCCTTGTTGACCAGCCGCCAGCCCAGGGTGGTGGAGACCAGGGTCATGTCCCCGGCCGGGTAGGGCTTCTCGGTCTTGGGCAGCACCCAGGGGGCGCGGGACATCGATTCGGCGCCGCCGACCAGCATCAGCTCCGCGTCGCCGGTGTTGATCTGGCGGGAGGCGATGATCGCCGCGTCCAGGGAGGAGCCGCAGAGCCGGTTGACGGTGGTGCCCGGGACGGACACGGGAAGACCGGCCAGGAGGGTGCCCATCCGGGCGATGTTGCGGTTTTCCTCGCCCGCGCCGTTGGCGTTGCCGAACACCACTTCGTCGATGCGTTCGACGTCGAGGTCCGGGGCGCGCTTCACGGCTTCGCGGATCACGTGGGCGGCGAGATCGTCCGGGCGGACACCGGCGAGACCGCCGCCGAACTTCCCGAACGGCGTCCTTACGGCGTCGTAAAGGTAGGCCTGGTTCATGGCGTCTGGTCCATTTCTGTGTTGTCCATTTCATGGAAGACCTGCTGCGCGGTCTTGAAGGCGGTATTGGCGGAGGGGACCCCGCAGTAGATGGCCGTCTGCAGCAGGATTTCCTTGATCTCATCCCGGCTCAGGCCGTTGGTGATGGCGGCGCGGAGATGCATGGCCAGTTCTTCCCAGTGCCCGTGGGCCACCATGGCGGTGATGGTGACCGTCGAGCGCATCTGGCGGCTCAGGCCCGGCCGGGTCCAGATGCCGCCCCAGGCGATGCGCGTGATCATGTCCTGGAAGTCTTCGGTGAAGGAATCCTTGTTGGCGTTGGCGCGGTCCACGTGCGCGGCGCCCAGCACTTCGCGGCGGACCGCCATGCCGCCGTCGTAGATCTCCTGGCTGGTGGCGTCCGGCTGGACTGCTCCATGCCGTTCCGTACCGGCCGGCGCTGCGCCGCTGAGCTCTGCGCCCGTCACTTTGCAGCCCCGGTGGCTTCGGTCCAGTTGATGAGGCTGCGCATCAGCTCGGCGACGTGGCCGGGCGCCTCGAACGGTGCCAGGTGTGCCACACCCTCGAGGGTGGCGGCACTGGCGGTGCCGCCGCCGGCGGTGATTCCTTCAACGATCTCCGCGGCCAGGGACGGCGGGGCCACGCCGTCCTGGGCCCCGGCGATGGCCTGCGTGGGGACGCTGATGCTGCCGAGCTCGTCCCGGACGTCGTAGCCGGCGAGGGCTTCGCAGCAGAACGCGTAGCTGAAGCGGTCGGCGTCGCGCAGGCTGTGCAGCAGCCGGCTGCTGAGCTCCGGCTGGTGCTCCATGAATCCGGGCGCGAACCACCGCTGCGCCGATCCCTGGATCATCACCGGGGTGCCCTGGAGTCGGACGGTCTCGGCGCGTTCCAGCCAGCCCTCCGGTGTGCCCAGCTTGGCGCCGGTGCACTGAACGGACAGGCTCTTGAGGCGTTCGCCGTGCTTGATCCCCAGCTGCAGCCCGGTGGCGCCACCGAGGGAAACGCCGGCGTAGTGGAACCGCGCGCCGGGGGCGATCGCATCGACCAGGTCGACGACGGCGTCGGCAAGTTCAGCGACGGAGAAGGTTTCCGTGGCGGCCGGCGAGATGCCGTGGCCCGGCAGGTCCCAGGCGACGACGTCGACATCGTCGCCGAGCAGGGCGCCGGCCTGGGTCCACAGCAGCGTGGACGTGCCCAGGGACGGGCCCACCACGAGGAGGGGCTTGTCCCCCAGCGGGCGCTGGGGCGACAGCAGTACTGCCTTGACGGTTGGTCTAGCCACGGGAGGCTCCGTTCAGCTCGGGGGGCGGTGATGGCTCGGAAAGTGATGGCCCGGCGACTGTGCCGGTGACGCTGTACTCCGGGTAGGCCGCGAGGATTCGGCGGGAGATTTCGGCGGCCTGGCCGAGGTAGTTGGCCGGATCCAGCAATTCCTCCAGCCGGGCCTCGGAGAGCAGCTCCGTCGGGACGGCGGCGCGGAGCAGCCGCCGGTAGGTAGCAGCCTGGTCGGCGGCCGGGACCTGCAGCGTCTGGTCCACGACGGACTGCAGCAGCTGCTTGCCGTCGGCGGCGGATTGTCCGGCCGCGGCTTGTCCGGCGGACTGCCCGGCCAGGAGCGGTGCGACGGCGGCCGTGACGGCTTCGCTGAGCAGCAGCGGTCCGGACAGCTCCAGGTTGCGCCGCATGGCGTCGGGATAGACCTGCAGGCCTTCGGCAAGTTCCCGGAGCTGCCCGGCAGCGCCGAGGCCCAGCCGGAGCAGCTGGCGGAGGGCCGGCCATTCGCTGTGCCAGGCGCCGTCGGGGCGTTCGTCGTTGAAGTTGGCGGCGGCCAGGTGCAGCTGTGCGGCCTGGCCGGGTGCCTGCAGGGCAGCACTGCGGACCAGCACGGACAGCACCGGGTTCTGCTTCTGCGGCATGGCCGAGGACCCGCCCCGTCCGGCCGCGCGGGGTTCGGCGAGCTCGGCGACCTCCGGGCGGCTCAGGAAGAGCACGTCGGAGGCGATCTTGCCCGCCGCGTCGGTCACGGCGGCCAGGGCGTCGCCGAGGGAGGTCACTGCCAGCCGGTTCGTGTGCCAGGGTGCCGGGACCGCGGCGAGGCCGAGCTCTGCGGCCAGCCGGTCGGAGAGCTCAAACGGGCTCACACCCGAATCCGCCGTCAGTACGGTGCCGGCGGCCAGGGTGCCCGCCGCTCCTCCGGTCTGCACCGGATACTCGAGCGCCTCGAGCCGGCGGGCGGCGGCGGCGAGCCCGTGGAACCATTGGGCCGCCTTGAGTCCGAAGCTGAACGGCAGGGAATGCTGGGTGAGGCTGCGGCCCACGCAGAGCGTGTCCGCATGTTGTTCCGCGAGGGCGGCCAGCGCCGCCGTCGTCGCCTTCAGCTCGGTGAGCAGTCCGCGGACGGCGTCCCTGGCCAGCAGGATCAGGGCTGAATCGAGCACGTCCTGGCTGGTCAGCGAGGTGTGCACGGCCTTCCCGGCACCGATCCCCGCCGTATCAAGGGCCCTGACCTGGCCGCGGAGATCCGCGAGCAGCGGGATCACCGGATTGGCGCCGCCCTGGGCGCGAACAGCAATGTCGGCGACGTCGTAGCGGTTTATGTCAGCCGCGGCGGTGACCACCGCCGCGGACCCGGCCGGCACCAGCGCCGCGCCTTCCAGCGCAGCAGCCCAGGCGGCCTCCACCCGGAGAATGGCGGCCAGTACGGCCCGGTCCCCGGTCAGCGTGGCCACGACGGGCGACGCCGAAACGGGGCTGAGTATTCCAACGTCACCCTGCAGGCCAACGTCCCCCTGGCTGCCGGCGTCGTCATCAGTGGCTCCGCTGGTTGCACGAGAGATCACTTCGAGGCGCCCTCGGAGTCGGCGCCTTCGAAATCAAGGAACACAGTTTCGCCTTCGCCCTGGAGCCGGATGTCCCAGGTCAGGCCGCCGTCGGGGTCGCGGCGTGCGATCAGGGTCCTGCGGCGTTCCGGATCCAGCGAGGACAGCAGCGGATCGGCGGCCAGCGCCGCCTCGTCCTCCGGCAGGTAGACCCGGGTGAAGAGCCGGTTCATCAGGCCGCGGGCGAAGACCGCCACGGCGATGAACGGCGCCGCGCCGTCCTCGGTGGGGCCGGGATTGACCGTGGTGAAGGTGAACACCCCGGTGTTGCCCACCGCGCTGCGGCCGAAGCCGGTGAAGGTGTGGCCGTCGCGGACCAGGGAGCCCGTGCGGTTTGGGACTTTGCCGTCGGCGTCGGCCTGCCAGATTTCCAGGATCGCGTCCGGGATGGGGTGCCCGGCGCCGTCGTACACGGTGCCCTGCAGCCGGATGGAGCCCGGGAAGCCGGGGGCCAGCAGCTCGCGGTCCTTGGTGTACGGAAGCGCGTAGCCGTAGAACGGGCCCACGGTCTGGCCGGGCGTCGGGGTGAGTTTACTCATGGTCGTCTCCTTCTGCTCCCAGGGCCTCGTTCTCGGTCCAGGTCCGTTTGGACCCGGTCAGGACGATGTCCCAGTTGTAGGCGAGGGCCCACTCAGGCCGGGTCTGCTCGTGGTTGTAGGTGGCGACGAGCCGGTCGCGGGCATCCTGGTCCACGATCGACTGGTAGATCGGGTCCAGCGGGAAGAGCTGGTCACCGGGGAAGTACATCTGGGTGACGATCCGCTGGGTGAACTCCTGGCCGAACAGGGAGAAGTGGATGTGGGCCGGGCGCCAGGCGTTGAGGTGGTTCTTCCACGGGTAGGCGCCGGGCTTGATGGTGGTGAAGCTGTAGGAGCCGTCGGCGCCTGTGATGCAGCGGCCGACGCCGGTGAAGTTTGGGTCCAGCGGGGCGGGGTGCTGGTCGCGCTTGTGGATGTAGCGGCCGGCGGAGTTTGCCTGCCAGATTTCCACGAGCTGGCCGGCGACGGGACGGCCGTCGCCGTCGAGGACCCGGCCGGAAACGATGATGCGTTCGCCCAATGGTTCGCCGTTGTGCTGGATGGTGAGGTCTGCTTCCAACGCGTGCACGTCCATGTGCCCGAATGCGGGAGAGTGCAGTTCGATGGTCTCCGGGTCCGCGTGGTGCAGGTCCTTGGTGGGGTGGCGGAGGACGCTGCTGCGGTACGGTGCGTAGTCCAGCCGGGGCTGGATTTCCGCCGGCGCGCCGTTGCTGAGCGCCTGGGCGTAGGCGTCGCCGAGGGCCTTCATTTCTGCGCTGAGGTCCGCCTGCGACTCTGCGGCAGTATCCAGGGCAGGGCCAGCGGGCGCGTACTTCTTCGGTGCGGCCTCCGTGGCGGCGTCGGACACGTCCTCGGTGAGCGGATCCGCGTTGTAGGTTTCAAGGTTGAACTCTTCAGGCACAGCAGCCTCCTTTCGTGGTGTGGGTAGGGGGTCTCGGTCAGCGGGTGGGGTTCAGCTGGTGCAGGTGGTCGTACTGGACGGCGTGCCGCACGGGGGCGTTGGGCGCCCCGTAGCCGTCGTAGGCCCCGCGGCGCTCCACCATTTCGAAGAACACGCTGCCCACGGTGGCGGTGTAGAAGTGCAGGAACTCGCCGTCGGCGTCGCGGTCGTAGAGGAGGTTGAGTTCCCGGAGGGTCGCCAGGAAGGCCGGGTCCAGGCCGAACCGGGCGTCGAGGTCCTCGTAGTAGTTCGCCGGGATCTGGAGGAAATCAAGGCCGCGTGCTTTGGCGGCGCGGGCGGTCGCGACGAGGTCATCCACCGCGAAGGCGATGTGTTCCTGGTAGGTGCGGCGCTGGCTCGTATCCGCCGGGCCCGGGCCGGCAGTCCCGTCCGGGGACGCGCCTTCACGCTGGATCAGCGGGGCCAGGTTCAGCACGAGGCGGACGCCGCGGTCGCGGGTGGCCATCACCTGGGACCGGACCAGGCCGGTGGGGCTGGCGACTTCCGCGTACGGCTGGGGTTCCAGGGCCAGCGCGCTGGTGTAAAAGAGGACGGCTTCGTCGAAGTGCTGCCAGGGCTGGGCGAGGTTGACGTGGTCGATCACGGCACTGAGGGACCCTGCCGTTCCGGCGGACGCGTCGCGCCCTTCGCCGAATTCGCGGGTCCACACGGCGGTGCCGTCGGGGCTGCCCTGGCAGAGGAAGATCTCGGTGGAGTCCGGGGCGGCGAAGCCCTGGAAAATTTCCTCGTCGGCCTGGCTCTTGCGCGGCACGGCCGGGGCCTTGAGCTGCTGGGCCCGGGCGGCAGCGGTGACAGGGGAATCGACGTCGAAGCCGAGGGCGGAAATGGCGGGGGCCGTCGCGGCCCCGGAGGTGCGGGATTCCGGGGAGGAGTCCTCGTTGATGATCACGCGGGCGTGGCCCATGGTCCACAATTGCACGTTCTTGGTCCGGTGGCGCCCGTTGAACGCGAAACCCAACTGGTCCAGCAGGGTTTCCAGGCCGGCGGTATCCGCGGCCCCGACCTCGGCGAAGTTGAAGCCGGCGGGCTCGGCCACCTGCGGGAGCGTGGCCAGTTCCATCGGGTACCGGCGGCGGCCTGTTGCACGGGCACCGGCGATGCCGGTTTCCGCGGCCGGATTCGCGTCCAGCCACTTGGCGCTCTGTTCCTCGAGCCAGATCAGCGAACGCATCGCGTCCACAGCGGTCCGTTCGACGTCGGACTGGCGGAACACGTCGTTGAAGACCTCCAGCGACACCGGCCCGGTGTAGCCGGCCCGGACCACATGGCCGAGGAACTTGGCGAGTTCAAACTGGCCCTCGCCCGGGAACACGCGGTAGTGCCGGCTCCAGGAGAGAACGTCCATGGAGAGCTTGGGGGCGTCCGCCACCTGGACGAAGAAGATCTTCTCCGGGGCAAAAGACTCGATCGGGGCGGTGTCCCAGTCCCGGGAGAGGATGTGGAACGAGTCCAGGCAGGTGCCCAGGTTGGGGTGGTCCACCGCTGCGACCAGCCGGTGGGCGTGTTCGTAGTCGTTGACGTACTTTCCCCACGCCAGCGCCTCGTAGGCCACCTTGACGCCGTGGTCCCGGGCGAGCGCGGCGAGGGCGGCGAGCTGCTCTGCCCGGAGTCCGTCGTCGTCGATGCTGGCGGTGGCCACGTTGGAGCAGACCAGGATGGTGTCCATGCCGAGGCGGGACATGAGCCGGAACTTGGCGTCCGCACGGCGCAGGTTGGCGGCGAGCTGGTCCGCGGGCACGCTGTCGAAATCGCGGAACGGCTGGTACAGGTCCAGGCCCAGGCCCAGGTCCGCGGCCATTTTCCGGACCTCCTCCGGGCTCAGGGGGGACGTGACGAGGTCCTGCTCGAAGATTTCGATTCCGTCGAAGCCGGCGGCGGCGCAGGCCTGCATTTTTTCCCGGAGGGTGCCGGAGAGGCAGACGGTGGCAATTCCGGTGCGCATCAGGCGGCCACCGCTTCGGCGGCGACGAGCTCCAGGAAGTGGGCGCGCATGCGGTCCGCGTCGGCCTCGCGGCCGGTGAAGATCCGGAAGGCGTCGGCGGCCTGACCCACCGCCATCCGGCCGCCGTCGAGCACCTCGCACCCCTTGGCGCGGGCCTCCCGGACCAGTTCGGTCTCGATCGGCCGGTACACAATGTCCGCGACCCAGTGCCGGGGTGCCACGAGGGACATGTCCAGCGGGACACCGGGGTGCGCGGCCATGCCCACCGGGGTGCAGTGCACCAGGCCGTCGGCCAGCGGCATCAGGTGCGGGAGCTCCGCCGTCGACCGCGCCGTGACCTGCTGGTCCGGGAAGAAGCCGGCCAGTTCAGCGGCGCGTGCCGCGCAGCGGGCGGGATCGGTGTCCACCAGGTCCAGTTCGCGGACACCGGCGGTCAGCAGGGCGTAGGCGACGGCGGAGCCGGCACCCCCGGCGCCCAGCTGCACCACGCGGTTCAGCCTGGCTCCCGGCAGGCCGGAGGCGAGGGCGGCGGCGAAGCCGGAGAAGTCGGTGTTGTGGCCGGTGAACCGGCCGTCCCGGATGGTCACCGTGTTGACCGCTCCGAGCCGCCGGGCGTCGGGGGTGACCTCGTCCAGGTGGTCCAGGACCAGCTGCTTGCACGGATGGGTGATGTTCAGCCCGTTGAAGCCCAGGCGGTAGGCGCCGGTCAGGAGTTCGCCGACGCTCTGGCCGGGAAGCCCCAGTTCGGTGAGGTCGATGGGGCGGTAGAGGTACCGGAGGCCCTGCACATCGCCTTCGCGTTCGTGCATCAGGGGCGTGAGGGACGGCATCACGCCATCGCCTATCAGGCCCACGAGGAAGGACTCTGCTCGACTGCTCATCCGTGTAGCTCCTTTGACAACGGCACCCGGCAGGCGGAGAGGCGCTTGGCGCCGCCCGCGGATCGGGTGTTGGGGATTACATTAGCGCAATTGTTCACATGTTGCACTGTTGTTCTACTAGCGAACAAAATGAGGGGATTCAATGCCGGACTCACTGCTGGGGCAGCCGGGCGGAAAGCTCGGCCGCCGCCGACTGGAGGAGCGGAACCAGGGCCACGAGGGCCTCGACGCTCATCCTGAAGACCGGGACAGCGGTGGCCAGCGAGGCGAAGGCGTGGCCCTGGGAGTTGAACACCGGGACGGCCACGGCCCGCATGCCCAGCTCGTTTTCCTGATCCATCACGGCGAAGCCACGTTTGCGGACCAGTTCAATCTCGGCCCGGAAGGCCTCCCGGTCCGTGATGGAAAACTCGGTCAGCGGCTCCAGCTCAAGACCCTCCACAAGCTGGCTGCGGGTGGCCTCATCAGCGAAGGCCACGAGCGCCTTGCCGACGGAGGTGGTGTGCAGGGCACCCAGATGCCCGGGGTCGCTCGTGACACGGAACGTCTGGGGGCCGTCCACCTTGTTGACGGTCAGATGGTGGTTGCCGTCGCGCACGGAGAGGATGGTGGCCTCCCCCGTCTCCTCCGTGACGCGCCGCAGGATCGGCAGGGCGGTGCCGGCGAATCCGTGATGGTTGGACACACGCTGGCCGAGCTGGAAGATGCGCAGGCCCAGGTGGTAGCGGCGCCCGTCCGGCTCGTAGTCCACGAAGCCGTCCCGGGTCAGGGATCCCAGCAGGCGGTAGGTGGTGCTGAAGGGCAGCTCGGCCCGGCGGGACAGCTCGGCGGCACTCGCGCCCCGCGGCTCGTCGCCAAGCAGGACCAGAAGGCCCAGGGCCTTGCCGACCATGTCCGTCCGGGAGTCCTCCTTGGACTCTTTAGTCGGGGCCTTAGCGCCCTTGGCGGCAGGGGCTGGAGGGGCGGCGGAGACGGCAGCGACGCCTGTGTCTTGATTCACACTCATGGCTCAATGCTCTCACATGGTGAGAGCTATTTCTAGATGGTGATTATTTTTGTTGACAGGTGACCGCGCTCACAGTCATGATTGCTACATCGCACAAGTAGCTCCCACCATGTGGCTACTCGTCCGGGTCCTTCCATGAACCTTCTGCTGCCACACACCGAAAGCCAGCGGCGGCTGAGACCTTCCTGATCCATCCGCGACAATGTCGTCACACAAAGGAACACCATGAGCCAGACACTCCCGTCTACGACTCCGGGCACTGACGCACCGGCAGGGACGCCGAAGAAGGCGGCCCTCGCCAGTTTCCTGGGCAGCGCCGTCGAGTACTACGACTTCTTTATTTTCGGATCCGCGGCCGCGCTGATCTTCCCCACAGTCTTCTTCCCCGACGCCGGCGCCAATGCGGCGATCATGTCCTTCGCGACCTTCGGGTTCGCCTACGTCGCCCGGCCGGTCGGCGCCGTCATCCTGGGCCACTTCGGTGACCGGGTGGGCCGCCGCAAGGTCCTCATGTTCACCCTCCTGCTGATGGGCGCCTCAACGTTCGCGATCGGCTGCCTGCCGGACTTCAACACCATCGGCTGGTGGGCCCCGGCCCTGCTGGTGCTGGCACGGCTCTGCCAGGGCCTCTCCGCTGCCGGCGAGCAGGCCGGCGCCTCGTCCATGACGCTGGAACACGCTCCGGACAACCGCCGCGCGTTCTTCACGTCCTGGACGCTCACCGGGACCCAGGGCGGCCAGATCCTCGCAGCCCTCGTCTTTATCCCCGTCCTGGCCCTGCCGGACGACATCAAGTACGGCATCGGCTGGCGTATCCCGTTCTGGCTCAGCGCCGTTGTGGTGATTGTTGCGTTCTTCATCCGCCGCACCCTGCACGAGCCGCCGGCGTTCGAGGAAGCCCAGAAGAACGCCCAGATCTCCAAGCTCCCCGTCGCGGACCTGCTCAAGCATCACTGGCGCGATGTCCTGCGCGTGGTCGCCTGCGCCTTCATCGCCGCCGTCTCCACCGTGTTCGGCACGCTGGCCATCGCCTACGCCAAGAACGTTGCCGGCGTGGACGGCACCACCACTCTCTGGCTCGTGGTCGGCGCGAACTTCCTGGCCCTCGGCACCCAGCCGCTCTTCGGCATGCTTGCGGACCGGATCGGCCGCAAGCCAGTCTTTATCTACGGGGCCGTCGCCAGCGCCGTCCTGACGCCGGTGTTCCTGCTCAGCCTCGAGTCCGGCAGCGTCCCGCTGATGTTCCTGGCCGCCATCGGCTTCTTCTCCTTCGGCTACGCGGCCGCCAACTCTGTCTGGCCCGCCTTCTACGCCGAAATGTTCAGCACCAAGGTCCGCTTCTCCGGTCTGGCCATCGGCACCCAGCTCGGCTTCCTGATGGCGGGCTTCGCCCCGGCGATCGTGGCAGCCATGGGCGGCACCAAGCCCGGCGGCTGGGTCCAGATCAGCATCTTCACCGCCGTCATCTGCCTGATCTCGGCCGTCTCGGCCCTGACCGCCAAGGAATCCTTCAAGATTCCCACCAAGCAGCTCGGCGTCAAGTAGCCCCGTTCGGCGCTCCTGCCCGGTTGCATCGGGCCGCATCCTGGACACCCGGCGTGTCCATCAGGACACGCCGGGTTTTTCCGTGTCGCAGGGGGTGCGCTGAAAAGCAACCGGGCGGGAGCGCGGGGAGCGGGCCTGTCGGGCAGGAGGGGCGCCGGGGTCAGGCTTTGCCGGTGCCCAGCACCGCGCCCAGGTCGTACTTGACCGGCTCCTCGAGCTGCCCGTACGTGCAGGAACGCGGGTCCCGGTCCGGGCGCCACCGCACAAACTGCGTCGTGTGGCGGAACCGCTCGCCTTCCATGTGGTCGTATTTCACCTCCACCACACGGTCCGGCCGGAGCGGAGTGAAGGACAGGTCCTTGCCCCCGCTCCACCGGCTGCCCTGGGCATTGCGCGGCGTCCGGGCCCCTTCCTCCTGCCGGGCCCAGTCCCAGGGGTGGTCCTCGAAGCTGGTCACCAGCGGCTGGAGTTCCTCGAAGAGCTCCTTGCGGCGCTGCATCGGGAAGGCCCCTACGACGCCCACGTTGGCGAGTCCGCCGCCGTCGTCATACAGGCCCAGCAGCAGTGAACCGATCCGGTCCGGCCCGGACGTGTGCACGCGGTACCCGGCGAGGACGCAGTCCGCGGTGCGTTCGTGCTTGACCTTGAACATGGCGCGTTTGTCCGGCAGGTAGTGCCCGTCCAGGGGTTTGGCCACGATCCCGTCCAGGCCGGCGCCCTCGAACTGGTGGAACCACTTCTCCGCCGTTCCCCTGTCCCGGGTCGCGGCGGTCAGATGGACCGGCGCCGCACTCCCGGCGAGCACGCGTTCCAACGCCCCGCGCCGCTCGGCGAAGGGCCGCCCGGTGAAGTCCTCGTCGTCGAGGGCCAGCAGGTCGAACGCGACAAACCTCGCCGGGGTCTGTTCGGCCAGCAGCCGGACCCTGCTCGCCGCGGGATGGATCCGCTGCTGCAGCGCGTCGAAGTCGAGGCGGTCACCGGAGGCGCCGACCAGAATGATCTCGCCGTCGAGCACGCACCGCGGCGGGAGGTTGGCCTTCAGCGCCTCCACGAGTTCGGGGAAGTAGCGGGTCAGGGGCTTGCCGTTGCGGCTGCCGATTTCCACGTCCCCGCCGTCGCGGAAGATGATGGACCGGAACCCGTCCCATTTCGGCTCGAACATCACCTCGCCCTCCGGCAGGGACGTCACGGACTTCGCCAGCATGGGCGCGATCGGGGGCATCAGCGGCAGTCGCATAGGCCCCATTCTGGTCCCGCATCCCGCTGCCCGCCAGAGGGCGGGCGGCGGACGACCTGCACGGCTTTCCTCGACAACCGGCGGGCGCGAGGGTAGACATGGACGATGGCTACCCTCGGTTTCCACGCATCGCACGAACAGATCAGTCCCGGCCGGCTGCTGAAGGACGTCCAGCTGGCGGAGCAGGCGGGCTTCGACGCCGCCATGTGCTCGGACCACATCGAGCCCTGGTCCGCCCGGCAGGGGCATTCCGGCTTCGCCTGGTCTTGGCTGGGGGCCGCGCTTGCCACCACCCAGCTGCGCTTCGGGGTGGTGACGGCGCCGGGCCAGCGCTACCACCCGGCTATCATCGCGCATGCTTCGGCCACGCTGGCGGACATGTTCCCCGGCCGGTTCTGGCTGGCGCCGGGCAGCGGCGAGTACATGAACGAACACGTCACCGGCCAGGCCTGGCCGGACAAGGCGACCCGGCAGCAGCGCCTCGAGGAAGCCGTGCAGATCATCCGCGAACTCCACGACGGCAAGGAGGTGACCCGGGACGGCCTGGTCACCGTCCAGCAGGCCAGGATCTGGGACGTGCCGGAGATCAAGCCGCCGCTCATCGCGCCGGCCATCAGCGTGGAAACAGCGCGCCGCGGGGCCGCGTGGGCGGACGGGCTGGTCACCGTGAACCAGCCGCACGCGAAGCTGAAGGACATGCTCGCCGCCTACCGTGACGCCGGCGGCCGGGGCAACGCCGTGCTGCAGGTCCACCTGTCGTGGGCGCCGACAGAGCAGGAAGCCGTCGCGGTTGCCATGGACCAGTGGCGGAGCAACGTCTTTGCCCCGCCCGTCCCCTGGGATCTCCCGACGGCGGCCCACTTCGACGGCGTCAGCGCCGACGTCGGCGAGGAACAGGTGCGCAAGGTCGTGAACATCTCCGCGGACACCGGGCAGCACGCGCAGTGGCTGGCCGAATACATCGACCTGGGCTTCGACGAGCTGTACCTGCACTTCGTCGGGCAGGAACAGGCACCGTTCATTGAGGCCTTCGCCGCAGACGTCCTGCCCCAGCTCCGCGGGCCCGGGAATCAGCGGCAGGACCGGGAGGTGCTGTCGTGAGAATCGCCGAGACCTCGGATCTGTGGTGGAAGAACGCCGTCATCTACTGCCTGGACCCGGAGACGTTCTTCGACGACGACGGCGACGGCACCGGGGACTTCGGCGGCCTGATCCAGCGCGTGGACTACCTGGCGGCCCTGGGCGTGACCTGCATCTGGCTTATGCCGTTCTACCCCACCCCGGACCGGGACGACGGCTACGACGTCACGGACCTGTACGGCGTTGACCGGCGGCTGGGAACCTTGGGCGACGTGGTGGAGTTCATCCGGACCGCCAAGGACCGGGGGATGCGCGTGATCGCGGACTTCGTCCTCAACCACACCTCGGACAAGCACCCCTGGTTCGTGGAGTCCCGCAAGTCGGTGGACAACCCGTACCGGGACTACTACGTCTGGCGCAAGGACACGCCCCCGGACACGTCGGAGCAGGTGGTGTTCCCCGGTGAGGAGACGTCTATCTGGACCCAGGACAAGGCCACCGGCGAGTGGTACCTGCACATGTTCGCGAAGCACCAGCCGGACCTGAACGTGGCGAATCCGAAGGTGCGCGACGAGATCGCGAAGTCCATGGGGTTCTGGCTGCAGCTGGGACTGGACGGCTTCCGGCTGGACGCGGTCCCGTTCTTCCTGGAACTGCAGGGCACGTCAAAGGAAGACGCGGCCAAGGTCGACCCGCACGACTACCTCAGTGCACTCCGCAGCTTCCTGAACCGCCGCAACGGCAGCGGCCTGCTGCTGGGCGAGGTCAACGTCCCGTACAAGGACCAGCTGAAGTACTTCGGCGGGCCGGAAGGAAACGAGCTGAACATGCAGTTCGACTTCCTGTCCATGCAGAACCTGTATTTATCCCTCGCCCGCGAAGACGCCCGGCCGCTGGCCAAGTCGCTCGGCTCCCGCCCCAGGATCCACCCGGACAACCAGTGGGCCATGTTTGTCCGCAACCACGACGAACTGACCTTGGACAAGCTCAGCGATGCCGAGCGTGAAGAGGTTTTTGCCGCATTCGGACCGGACGAGGACATGCAGATGTACGGCCGCGGCCTGCGCCGCCGGTTGCCCACCATGCTCAACGGCGACCCCGCCCGGATCCGGATGGTCTACTCACTGATGTTCGCGCTGCCCGGAACGCCGGTGCTGTTTTATGGCGAGGAGATCGGCATGGGCGAGGACCTTTCGGCGAAGGGCCGCTCCGCCGTCCGCTCCCCCATGCAGTGGAACGACAGCGAAAACGGCGGGTTTTCCACCGCCCCGGCGAAGGACCTCGTGGCACAGGTCGTGGACGGCTACTTCGGGCCGAAGAACGTCAACGCGGCCGCGGCGAAGAGGGACCCGGAGTCGCTCTGGAACTTCATGGCCACCCTGATCCAACGCTACCGGGAAAGCCCCGAACTGGGATGGGGCCACTTCGAACTCATCAAGCACCCTGCCCCGAAAGTGCTCCTGCACCAATGCACCTGGGACGGCTCAACCGTCGTCCTGGCCCACAACTTCGGGGCCGAACCAGCTTCGGTGACGGCGAAGGTGACCTCTCCCGCGCGCCCGGAGGCCGGGTTCGGAGGTGCTTACCTGCGGGACCTGCTGGACGGTGAGGATGTTGAGCTGGCGGACGACGGCGGTTTCGAACTGGAGTTGGGCCGCTACGGCTACCGCTGGTTCCGGGTCCAGCGACCCGGGGAACGCCACATTCCGTGAGGCTCCCGGCCGGGAAGTAAGTGGGGATACCGGCGCCGGTAACGGCCGCGGCGCCGAACGCTTACCCACCCCTTACCGGGCCGAAACGCGGCGGCAACATTGGCGCAGGACACTGGAAGTGCCGGCAAGAGCAGGCACCACTCTCCCGTCCAGGAGGCCCCGCCATGTTGAAGGAAGCCAAAGCCCATGCAACCCGTATCCGCGCCCTGGATCAGCTGCACCGGGGCGACGAGATTGAGGCGCGGCTGAAGGTCGGCCCGAACTACGACGACGTCGTGATCCGCCGCGGCAGCGTCCAGGAAACCGCGCCCGGGATCGGCGTCGTATGGATCATGGACCGGCAGTCCGGCACCCGGAAAGCCATCAACACGGACGAATGCAGCCTCTGGCGGGTCGCCTGAGGCTTCTAGCCTCCCGCGACGGACTGGATGATCAGGACCTCCCCGCCGGGGGAAACCTCGGTGGCCAGGCCTTGCAGGCGGCGGATCTCATTCCCGTTGACGTATATATTCACGTAGCGTCGGACCGCCCCGGTCTCATCCCGCAACCGCCTCGACAGCGCCGGGTACTCCCCGGTCACCAGGTCCAGCACGCCCTCCACCGTCACCGCCGTTTCTGCGGGCGCAGTCAGGAAGGACTGCCCGCCGGCGAGCGGCTGAAGCACACTGGGCAACACCACGCTGACCCCGGCCACGGGGCCTCAGGCATTCACGGTGACGCCGGGAGCCGCCGAAGCGGGCACAAGGGCCGCAGACACGGCCGACGCGCGCACGCACAGGACGTCCGGCAGGTGCGAGGCCACCTCGGTGAAGTGTTCTCCCTCGTCGGCGCTGGCATAGACGCTCCCGCCCCGGGTGCCGAAGTACACGCCGGCCGGCTCTGCGGCATCGACGCAGGCGGCGTCCCGCAGCACGGAGTTGAATTCGGCTTCGGGCAGCCCGTCGTCCAGGCGCTTCCAGCTCGCGCCGGCGTCGTCGGTCCGGTGGACAGCCAATTTGCCCTCCGGCGGGATCCGTTCGCCGTCGGCTTTGAGCGGGATCACCCAGGCGGTGCCGGCCCGGCGCGGGTGCGTGAGCATCACGAAGCCGAAGTCCGCGGGCAGGCCTTCCGCGATCGATTCCCAGTTCTCGGCGTCGTCGTCGCTGCGGTAGACGCCGTGGTGGTTCTGCGCGTACAGGCGGCCGTCGACGGCAGCATCGGCCGCGATCTTGTGCACGCACTGGCCGAATTCCGGGTTGGGATCGGGCATGAAGTACGCCGAGATTCCCTTGTTCCGCGGTTCCCAGGAGCTGCCGCCGTCGAGCGAGCGGTAAACCCCGCCGGTGCTCATGGCGACATGGACCTTCTCCCCGGTGTGGTCGACGACGATCGAGTGCGCCGCGGCGCCGCCGTAACCGGCCCCCCATTCGCCGCGGTGGGGGTGGTCCCAGAGGCCGCGGTTGAGCTCGAAGTGTTCGCCGCCGTCGGTCGATTTCCAGACGGAGATCGGCTCGCAGCCGGCCCAGACGACGCCGGGGCGGGACTCGGCGTCGGGATGGATCTGCCAGACGCGCTCCAAGGCGGCGTCGGTGCCCTCGGGGAAACGGATGGCACCCTCTTCGGGCTCGTTCCACGTCTCGCCCAGGTCATCGGAGTGGAAGACGGTGGGGCCCCAGTGCTCGGAACGGACGCCGACCAGGATCCGGGTCCGCCCGTCGCGGGTGTCGATGCCGATGCTGGGGACTTCGCTCATCAGGAAATGCGGGCCGGAAACGGACCAGTCTTTGCGGTCCGGGCTCGTCGCTAGCCAGAGACCTTTTTTGGTGCCGATCGCCAGGACATAACTTTCTGCGGTAGCCATGCCCCCCATGCAACCACCCCGGGAAGGTGGCCGCAATGGTTTTTCCGCGCCGGATTGGGTCCGTTGAGGTCAGTCCACGAATTCGGACTGGGTCTCGATAAAGTCCCAGTCGGCATCGGTCAGCACGCCGGCGACGTCATCCGGGTGGGGACCGCCGGCCTCGGCGATGCCCTGCAGCACAGGCAGCGGCAACTCGGCGGCGCGCAGGTTTTCCCGTAGCCACTCCTTGCTCGCCAGATCCAGATCCAGCCACCACATGAAGATTTCCACGGCGGTCACCCTTTCGTCAGTTCTTCAACGTTAGGCCCCGCACCGGAGGTCTTCAAGAGCCGCTTGCCTCTGGGGAGTAAGCCCCTGTTCAGGCCGCGAACGCTGGAACACAATGGAGTATGTCCGCCGAGAGCACGAGTGGTCCGCCGCCCCTCGTGGCCGGAGTGCTTCCGGGACAGAGCCCGGAAGTGCTGCAGGCTGCCGGCGCACTGGCAAAGACTCTCGCCACTCGGCTGATCTGCGCCTACGTGGATGAGGCGAGCTATCTTGTGGAGTGGGATCCGGCGCGGTCCGCGCACCGGCTCTCCCTCCATCCGGAGACCGACAACGCCGAAATCCGGGCCGTGACACAGGAGCTGCGGAACAGCATCGCGTCGGCTTGCGGTCCCCTTGGCATCGACTGGACCCTGCGGTTGCTGGCTGGAGACCCCGCCCGGGCCCTGGGCAGGCTGGCCGGCGAGGTCGGTGCAGCGATGATCATCGTGGGCACGCCCGAACCTGGCCTGGGCCACCGCATTTCCGCTGCCCTCAACGGTTCTGTGGCGGCGTGGCTCAGCCACCACCAGGACCGTCCGATCCTCATCGTTCCGGTCCGCGCGGCAGTCCACCATCGGACAAAACATGATGCCTGACAGGGCAGCCGGCCGGTGCTACCGTGACCGCCCCGCTTGACCGGGCCGCCGTCATTGCCGGCTACAGGCGCAATTGCGCAGAGCTCGAAGCGGCCCTGGCAGCCGCCGTACCGGAAGCACTGCGCCGCCGCAGCGCGGGCACCCGCTGGAGCAACGAGGAGCTCCTTTACCACATGGTGTTTGGCTACATGGTGGTGCTGGCCCTGCTTCCCCTGGTGCGGCTTTTCGGGCGGCTGCCGGTCTCGGCCAACCGCGGTTTCGCGCGGCTCCTCAATGCCGGAACGGCGCCGTTCGACGTCGTCAACTACTGGGGATCCAAAGGAGGGGCCCGGATATTCAACCGACGGCGGATGGTGTCCAAGCTGCGCCGGCTGACCTCCGCGCTGGAGCGGCGCTTGGACCGGGAGTCGGAATCCGGGTTGGGTCTGCGGATGTACTTCCCGACCCGCTGGGACCCCTTCTTCAAAGAGACAATGACGCTGGCCGACGTCTATGCCTACCCCGTGGCGCACTTCGATTTCCATGCCGCCCAACTGTCCCTCGACGGCGCGCCTGGCGCAGCGGCAGGGGCCTGAAAAGTAAAGCGAAAGTAGTTATTCGAGGTGCTGGCATTCGCTGGCTACTGCCAAGTAAGCTTGAATCCGCAGGCCAGAGATCGACCGCCTGCCCAAAGACTGCTCCGGAGTGCGTATCCCCCAATAACGCACTCCGGAGCTTTTTTGTGCCCGGACCGTCACCTCCGGGTTACAGGACAAAACGTGTGTAAATCCCCGGCGTGTCATATACGGCCCGCCCAGCCTTTGCTGGCCCGGAGGCTTCCTCTGT
>CALMVY010000295.1 GCA_937873245.1 uncultured Arthrobacter sp.
CTTGACCTTGAATTTGACGACAATGAAGATCACGGAGAAGTGCCTTTCGGTGTGGGGGATGGTGTTCCATTCTTGCAACAACCCAACGCGGGGTCACTTCCGGCCCAATCCGGCACGACAAAGGGGCCGTAAGTGACTGTGAGTCTTGCAGTGGCTGGTGAGGTGTGTCAAGGATGTGAGACAGCCGGTTAGTTTCTTCTTGGTTAGGCGGCCACGGGTAGTGGCCGGTTTTTGGTCTTGAAGTTGGCCATCGCCGTGGCCGGTGGCAGCCCATCATTGTTGGTATGGGGCCGCCAGCGGTTGTAGAACACCTCGATGTAGCGCATGGTCGCCCGGCGGGCGTCCTGTCGGGTAGCGAAGCTGTGGTGGTGGTAGAACTCGTTCTTCAGGGATGAGAACGCCGACTCGGCGACGGCGTTATCCCAGCACACCCCGGTGGCCCCCATGGACTGGCGGACACCGTTTCCGGTGCACCAGGCGCCCATTTCCCGGGAAGTGTATTGGGTGCCGCGGTCGCTATGGAAAATGGCATCCGGGGCCAGGTGTCCTCGGTCCCTGGCCATCGCCAGCGCGCCCGTGACGAGGGAGGCGCGCATGTGGTCGGCCATCGCCCATCCAACGATCATGCGGGTGCACAGGTCGATGACGGTGGCCAGATACAACCAGCCCTCGCCGGTGCGCAGGTAGGTGATGTCACCGACGAGCTTCGTGCCGGGGGTATCTGAGGTGAAGTCCCGGCCGATGAGATCGGCAAAGACCTTGTCCGGGTCCGAGGGGATGGTCGTGCGTTTGAAGGCGCGCATCCGCTTGGCCGCCCAGCCGTTCTCCGCCATGATGGCAGCGACCGTGCCCACGGAAATCTCCACACCCGTGGCGGCGAGTTTGGTGTGGACCATGCGATGGCCGAAGATCCCGTCGGAGGAATCGAACATCGCCTTGACCAGTCCGGTCAGCTCCCGGTGCCGGGCAGCCGTCGGTGACTCTTCGTGGTCCAGCCAGCGGTAATACGAGGCCCGCGGAATGCCCAGCTGGGCGCACATCCAGGCCACAGGGAACTCGGCGTTCTTCTCCTGAACAAGCCGGTAGAGGTCCTCTACCGTTGTTCTTTGGCAAAGAACGCCGAAACTTTTTTCAGGAAATCATTCTCCCGTTCCAGCTCCCGCAGCCGGGCCTCCATCGCCTTATATTTCGCGGGATCCACCGGATCATCAGGCCTGCCGCCGGCACCGGCCTCTCCTTCCCGATGCAGCTGGACCCACCGCTTCAGCGCGGTCACGGAGATCCCCAGCTCGGGGGCAACTGAGGCGGGCGAACGGCCAGAGGAAATGACGAGATTCACGGCATCGGCCTTGAACTCATCGGAATAACTGGGACGGGAAGACATGGGCACAATCCTTTCAAACTGTGTCTCACATCAGTAGTACACCTCAATGATCGTCAGCAAGACCGAAGCCAACGAATAGCAGATGATGCGTCAACAGGTGCGCTTTGACCAGCGCGGAAAGCGCGTCTCTATTGCTGTTGTAGCCGAGGTAGTCGTCGCGTGTTAGGACGACGGAATTTTTCAAGTCGGTCGGTACCAGTGGGAGTTAGGCTGCTAGTTTTTCGGTGTTTTCCTTGGGTTGGTTGATCCATGCGGGCCCGGGCAGGGCCAGTATTTTGGGGTCGGTGTTTTTGGTGAAGCGGTTGGGATGTTTCGCCCGTGCCGCGGCGAGGGTTTCGGAGCGTTGCTTGGCGACGCCGGCGGCGAGGCTGTAGTGGACGTTGGCGGGTGTGTGGAAGCCGATCCCGGAGTGCTGATGATGATGGTTGTACCAGTCCACAAACTCACTGATAAAGGCCCTGGCATCGCCAAGGGAAGCGAAGCGTTCGGGAAACATGGGCCCGTATTTCATGGTCTTGAAGAGGCTTTCTGAGTACGGATTATCGTTGCTCACCCGGGGCCGGGAATGTGACCGGGTGACCTCCAAATCTGCCAGCAACGCGGCCACAGTCTTGGACGTCATCGACGTCCCCCGATCCGCGTGCACCACCTGCGGGATGCCGTGGATGCCGAAGATTTCCTTCATCATCTCCACCGCCAGAACCGCGGATTCGCTGGCGTGCACGTGCGCGCCGACAATGAAGCGGGAGTGGATGTCGACCATCATGTAGCAGTCGTAGTATTTGCCCCTCATGGGCCCGGCCAGCTTCGTAATGTCCCATGTCAGCACCTGGCCCGGGGCGGTGGCCACGAGCTCGGGAACGGCCCGGGGAGGGTGCTTGGCCAGGCGGCGGCGTTCCTTGACCTGCTTGTTCTCCTCCAACACCCGGTAAAACGTTGACAACGAGCCCAGATAGACGCCCGCATCCAGGAGCTTCGCATAGACCTGCATCGGTGCCAGGTCGACGAACTCCGGGGCGTTCAACGCCGCCAACACCGCGGCCCGCTCGGTAGGGCTGAGCTTGTTCGGTGGCGTCACCGCCGCCGTCTCCCGGGGCGGGGTCGGCTTGCGGTATACCGTGGTGCGTGAGATCCCGGCCAGGGAGGCCGCCTGCCGGGTGGGGACCTGTTGTTGGCGCAGGCCGTGGTAGGCGGCCATCAGCTCTTCTTGGACTTCGGCTCGTCCGGTGATTCCTGAATGGCGTTCTCTAAGAACGCCGAGAGTTTTTCCATGATTCCCAGGGCTGCCTCGGATCTTTTCAACCGGCTCTCACTCACCTCCAGCTGGCGGCGCAAACGCGCGATCTCGGCCTGGTCCGTGGAGAGTTTCCCGATTGTTTCCCCGGGCTTCTTGCCCGCCAAAACGCCGGCGTCACGGAGCCGGCGCCATTCAGTCATCTGCGAGGAATACAGGCCCTCACGGCGCAGGAACGCGCCGCCTTCATTGGACTCGATGGCGGCCTCGTACGAGGCCAAAAATTCAAGCTTCTGCGCGGGGGTGAACGACCGACGAGCGCTCGGTCCACCGGCACGCGGTCCGGGACTGTTCATAGGACCATCTTTGCCTACGGCACTCAAAACTGGACTAGACATGATTAGATTCCTGGTTCTCGCCCCACGCGATCAAGCGGACTTGCTATGACCCAGTGGCACCGTTCCAGCCTGACGGCAATGATGATAATGGTCTTGAAGCGGTGTGACCCCCAGCCTGACTGACGCCTCCCACGGGGGCTGTCCTTTACGTGATCTGTCCACCGTTTCAAGACTGCAGGAAGTGCGCTGACCAGGCGGACATGACTTTATAGGAGCCTGAAGCTAACAGTCCCATTGCCGTCTTGTCTGCCCGCCTGGCCAACGTGCCCTCAATTACGCATCTGATGCAAAGGAAGGGCAGTTTCATCATGGCAAACGATCTGCTGAAAGTCATCGCTGGCGTCGATACCCACGCCGATACCCACCACGTCGCCATCATCACCGAGCACGGCCAGCACGTCGCCGACAAGGAATTCCTCGCCGTCGGATCCGGCTACCGGAAAATCTTTGCCTTCATCACCGAATTCGGTCCCGTCCTCGGCGTAGGAATCGAAGGAACCGGCAGCTACGGCGCAGAGCTGAGCAGGGTCCTGACCAGGGAAGGACTGACGGTCCAGGAAATCAACCGACCCAACCGGCAGGCCCGCCGGCTACGCGGCAAATCAGATCCCCTCGACGCCTACCAAGCCGCGGAATCCGTTCTCGCCCAGCGCGGCACCTCCACCCCGAAAGCCAAGGACGGACCCGTCGAATGCCTCAGGGTCGTGCGCGCCGCCCGGGTCTCGGCGATGAAGGCCCGCACCATTGCAGTCAACCAGATCAAGGGCATCCTGGTCTCCGCCGCGGAACCGTTACGCAGCAAATACCGCGGCATGAGCTCCGTGCAGCTTATCCCGGCCCTGGAACACTCACGTCCGGCTGGCACCCTGACAGACCCTGAATATGCCACCGCCGTGGTCTTGAAGAACTTGGCCACCCGCTACCGGAATCTGGACCGCGAAATCAGCCAGGCAGATGACCAGCTGGCCGAAATTCTGGCCGTGCACGCCCCGATGCTCTGCGACCTTCCCGGGGTCGGAACCGAGGTCGCCAGTCAGCTCCTGGTCACCATGGGAGATAATCCGGAACGCATCGGCAACGAAGCCCAGTTCGCCGCCCTGACAGGCACCGCCCCCATCCCCGCCTCCTCGGGGAAGACCACCCGGCACAGGCTCAGCCACGGCGGCGACAGAGCCGCCAACGCAGCCATCCACCACGTGGTCGTTTCCCGCATGGCCACCGACCAGCGTACGAAAGACTATGTTGCCCGGCGAACCGAAGAAGGCAAGTCTAAGAAAGAGATCATGCGCTGCCTCAAACGCTACGTCTCCCGGGCAATTTACGGCCAGCTGACAAATCCCCAGCCCGCACCGGATATCAGCGATTTACGCCCAACGCGACAGCAGCTCGGACTCACCCTCCAAACCGCCGCCAGACACTTCAACACCTGGCCGGGCACCCTTTCCCGCATCGAACGAGGACTCAGCCGCGATGACGCCCTCGCCCACGAATACAGGAGCTGGCTGGCCGGGCAAAACCCAGCAGAGATATGAGTTGACAACTATAGGAGCATCACGTAGAGGCCCGCAAGCCGGTCCGTAAGGGGAACCCTCAATGGGACTGCGACCATTGTTCCTTACTGAGCCGGCCCGGTGGGTCACGTACGCCCCCTAAAGGCATCCCTTACCGGGGCAGTCAGCAGGGTCGGCCAGCGCCGGGCTGCATTTCTCTCGTGGATGGTCAGGCCAATGTGAGGTCGGCATCCATGCCGAACTGTGGACAAAGTTTTACTGGGTGTGTACCTATTGAAGGGCCGAGCGCCAGACGGGCGTGCTTACCGGATCTGTCGGTGGGTTCCAGCCCGTTCCCGCGTTTCAGGCACATCCACCATCCGCGCGCGAAACTTTGGGGGCACGTTTTGAAACTCTTGCTTACGTCAGGCGGCGTGACGAACCCGAGCATCCACTCGGCGCTCGTGCAGCTTCTCAACAAGCCGATCGCCCAGTGCCACGCCTTGGTCGTCCCGACAGCCCAGTGGGGTCACCCGATGTGCGGACCAGTATCGGTGCGGGGCCTACTGGCCGCCGAGCCCGACTCCTGTCACTTGTCCGGCCTGGGCTGGGCTTCGCTCGGCGTTCTCGAGCTCACCGCACTGCCCACCATCGGCGCGGAGCGATGGGTCCCCTGGCTCCGGGAGGCCGATGTGCTCCTGGTCGACGGCGGCGACGCGACGTACCTGTGCCATTGGATGCGTGAGTCCGGACTGGCCGACCTGCTACCGTCGCTGCCCGACACAGTGTGGGTGGGAGTGAGTGCCGGAAGCATGGTGATGACGCCCCGGATCGGGAAGTACTTCGTCGAGTGGCCGTCCGCGCCGGACGATCGCACCCTGGGGGTGGTGGACTTTTCGATCTTCCCGCACTTGAACGCGTTCCCGACCAACACTCCGGCCCACGCAGAGCGGTGGGCCGCCGACATAGACGTCCCTGCCTACGCCATCGACGAACAGACCGCCATCAAGGTCGTCGACGGCTCCGTCGAGGTGGTTTCCGAAGGACAATGGAAGAAATTCGGTTGATAGGTGCCCAGCATTTGTGACGTCGCGCGGCCTTTGTGCACAGCAGGGACGGGACGAACAGGGATTGTCTGCAGCGAAAACGGGCAGGTCGGTACTGCCCGACTTGTTGACTCCTTCACCTAAGGCCGCAGCGCCAGTTCCAGCATCCTCCAGCGTGCAGATGCTTCTGCTCAGGGCACAAGGATGATCTGTGACTCGGATGGAAGCTCAACACCCGTCGGGGTCTCAAACGCGAT
>CALMVY010000296.1 GCA_937873245.1 uncultured Arthrobacter sp.
AGTTTGTCACCGACGCCCTTGTTCACACCGTTCAAGAGGACCTGGTCGCTCTTGCCCTCGGCCTCGAGGGAGGAGTTGATGACGTTGTTGACGTACTGCTGGGTGATGGTCGACGCGCCCTGCCGGTTGCCGCGGGCCGTGCTGACCAGGGCGCGCATGATGCCGGTGGTGTCCACACCGCCGTGCTCGTAGAAGCGGCTGTCCTCAATGGCGATGACCGCGTCCTTGACGTACGGCGACATCTGGTCGAGGGACACCCGGGTGCGGTTCTCCGCGTAGAGGTTGGCGATCACGCTGCCGTCGGAGGCCAGGATCGTCGTCGACTGGCTCGGCGGGTCCACCTGCAGTTCGGCCGGAAGGGTCTCGAAGAATTTGATCGATCCGCTGGCCGAGCTGCCGGTAACGGCAGCCGCAGGGACCAGCAGTCCCGCCACCAGGACGCCACAAATGGCGCTCACGCCCAGGAAAAGAAGGATCTTTCCGAGGGTGGTGGCCGTGTCAAATAAAGGGTTCTTACCAGTCGCCATGTTTTCCACTTTACCGGCAAGGACTAGGCTTTAGCTCATGACCAAATGGGAGTACGCCACGATTCCGCTCATTATCCACGCCACAAAGCAGATTTTGGACCAGTGGGGTGACGACGGCTGGGAGCTTGTCCAGGTTGTCCCCGGACCCGATGGAAACGGCCTGGTGGCCTACCTGAAGCGGGAGAAGCAGTAGCCATGAGCACCCCCGCATCGTCCGCTCCGGGCGCCTCAGCGGCCCCGGGAACTTCGGGCCGCAGCACCCCCGGCGCGGGCGCGTCGTCCGCCGTCGAACAGCGCCTTGCCGAGCTTGGCCTGACCCTGCCGGAGGTTGCCGCCCCGGTTGCCGCCTACGTCCCCGCTGTGATCTCCGGCAACCATGTCTACACCTCCGGCCAGCTGCCGTTCATCGACGGCAGGCTCGAGGCGACGGGCAAGGTGTCCTCCGGAACGGAAGGCGCCTCCGACGAGGCCACGGTCTCGCCGGAAGCGGCCCAGCGGTACGCCGCGGTCTGCGCCGTCAACGCCCTGGCTGCCGTGAAGAGCGTCATCGGCGACCTGGACCGCATCACCCGGATCGTCAAGGTTGTCGGGTTCGTCGCCTCCGACCCGTCCTTCACCGGCCAGCCCGGCGTGATCAACGGCGCGTCCGAACTGCTCGGCAAGGTTCTCGGCGACGCCGGGCAGCACGCCCGGTCCGCCGTCGGCGTTGCTGTACTTCCGCTCGACTCCCCGGTTGAAGTCGAACTGATCGCCGAATTCGCCTAGAGGGCAGGTCAGTTCCTTGCCTCAGTTAGCCCGACGACTGTTTGTTCTGCCCCCGGATCTTGAGGGGGCGGCCCGCAGCTGGCTTGAACACGGCGAACGGACCCCCCGCGCGGCCCGGTTCGCTTCCTCGGTGGTGCTGCTCCGTGATTCGCCCACGGGCCTGGAGACCTGGCTGGGGTACCGGCCCGGGTCCTCGCCGCTGGGTGTGCTCGCCTTCCCGGGCGGCTCGCTGGAGGCCTCCGACGACGACGCCGTCGGCTGGCTGGGCCCCTCGCCGCAGCATTGGGCCGAGCAGATGGGAACGGCCGACGTCGGACTGGCCCGCCGCCACGTGGTGGGCGCCATCCGTGAGCTGTTCGAGGAAACCGGCATCCTCCTGGCCGGTCCGGACCTGTCCACCACGGTGGAGGCCACGTCCTCGGCGGAGTGGATGCGGGCAAGGGTGGCGGTGGCGGAGCAGGAGAAGTCCTTCACCGACGTGCTCGCCAAACGTGGGCTCTCGGTGCGGACGGACCTGCTCAAGCCCCTGGTTAACTGGCTCAGCCCGGACTTCGCGCACCGACGCTTCAACACCCGCTATTTTGCCGCCACGGTGCCGATGAACCAGCAGCCGTCGCTGCTGGCCAGCAAAGGCGTGTGGGGCCGCTGGGTGTGCGCCCGCAAGGTCATCGACGGCCGGAACACCACTGCGCTCGGCGATGAGGTGGCCCAGGAGAACACTGCGGGGCTCGTCCTCGGCCAGCTCCTGGTGCCCGGCTCGGAGATCATGCTGGAGAAGATGGCTGCCGCCAACGGCTGCATCGCCTACCTGAGCTACAAGCGCAAAGCCCACGTCTACCAGCCGAAGCTGGTCGAGGAAGACGGCCGGCTCATGCTGGAGGTCGAGGCGGCCAAGACCGTCGCCGGGGAACCCCAGCGCGAACGCTGACGCCGGGGCGGAGCGGCGCGGCCGCCGCTGGACATGCCCCCCGTTGCGCCGGCCCGGTGGACATATGGGCCCTGTGCCCATTCGCTGCCGCGGGGAAGGGGCATGTCCCGCGGGCTCCCCGACTAGCGGCAGGATCCCGGCGTCGATTCATCGCGTGAGTGTGCCCGGGTTGTATGCGGATGTCTGTATGCTGTGCGCATGACAGCGCCGCAGATCTACGTCAGTTTCCCCGGCACGGCACGTGAGGCACTGGGCTTCTACGCGGACGTTTTCGGCGGGGAGGTTTCCTTGTACACCTACGAGGAGTTCAGCCGCACCGACGGCCCGCCGGACGCCATCGCCCACGGAACGCTCAACGGGGCAGTGGCGTTGGCGGGATCGGATGCGGCTGCCGGCGAGAAAAGCGTCCGGTTCGAAGGCCTCAGGCTCTCACTGCTGGGGACCGCCGAACCGGCAGTTCTCCACGAGTGGTTCGACAAGCTCGCCGTTGGCGGCCGGGTGGTCGACACCTTGGGCCCGAAGCCCTGGGGCGCTTCGGACGGCCAGGTCATCGACCGACACGGACTTCACTGGCTCATCGGCTACGAACCCGAGTCCTGAGCGACGGACATCCAGGCTTAAGCACCGAAGGCCGGCTCCGTTGTCACGGGCCGGCCTTCGGGGTGCTGCAGGTGTTGCTGAACAGGCTTAGCGGGACCGCTGGCGGAGGCGCTGCATGTCGAGGATGACGACGGCGCGGGCCTCCAGGCGCAGCCAGCCGCGCTGCACGAATTCGGCGAGGGCCTTGTTGACCGTTTCGCGCGAGGCTCCGACCAGCTGGGCCAGTTCCTCCTGGGTAAGCTCGTGGGCCACCAGGACGCCGTCGGTCGCGGGCCGGCCGAAGCGGTCCGCCAGGTCCAGCAGCGCCTTGGCCACGCGGCCCGGGACGTCGGAGAAGACCAGGTCGGACAGGGAATCGTTGGTGCGGCGCAGGCGGCGGGCCAGGGCCTGCAGCAGCTGCGCCGAGACCTCCGGGCGGGTGCGCAGCAGGGCGTTGAGGCTCTCATTCTTGAGCCCGGCCAGCCGCGTTTCCGAGACGGCCGTTGCCGTGGCGGTGCGCGGGCTCGGGTCGAACAGTGCCATTTCGCCGAAGAGCTCGCCCGGGCCGAGGATGGCGAGCAGTGATTCGCGGCCGTCGGGGGACGTGCGTCCCAGCTTGACCTTGCCGGAGACGATGAAATAGAGCTGGTCGCCCTGGTCGCCTTCCCGGAATACCGAGGCTCCGCGTGAGAGGTCCACCTCGGTGAGTTCGTCCGTCAGCAGACGGAACGCCTCGTCGTCGAGCGTGGCGAAAAGGGGTGCGCGGCGCAATACCTCGATATCCATGAAATCTCCTGACTAAATACTGTGTCGGCTGGGGCGCTTCAGCCATTGTTTCAGAATTTTGGCGCGTCTGTGACGTACTTGGCACCGAAACGCGCCAAACATCGTGGCCAGGGGGCCCGGCGGCAGTCCGTGGCCTCCGGGCTCGCCCGGCAAACTGTCAGCCTGCGCCGGTAGAATTGGTGCTTACCCGCCTGTAAGGAGCATCGGTGTTCGGCTTGACCATCCTGGATCTCGTGTTGATTCTGACACTGCTGTCCTACCTGTTCCACGGCCTTCGCAACGGCTTCCTCGTCACGGTCGGCGGCATCGCCGGATTCGCCGCGGGCGCCGTGGCCGCGTTTTTGTCCGTCCCCATTGTCAGCGGACTGGTCGAAGACAGCGGCTGGCGGCTGACGGCGATCATTGCCACCGCCGTGCTGCTGATGATGCTGGGGCACGGGCTGGGTACCGCCATCGGGCGCAGGGTCCGAAGTGTCGTCAAGATCAACCCGTTGCGGTCCATGGACCGGTTGGCCGGCGGGGGCGTCAACGTGGTGGTGTCCGCCCTGGTGATGTCGATGCTGGCGTTCAGTATTGGCGCGCTCGGTGTCCCCTTCGTCTCCCAGCCGCTCGCCGAATCCAAGGTGATCCGCTTCATCGACGGCGTGACCCCCGTGCCGCTGAAGACCTCGATGGCGCAGCTGCGGTCCGCGGTGATCGGTGAGGGCATCCCGACGCTGTTCGAGGGCATCGGTGAAGGCCAGCCGGTGGCCATTCCGGACACCAGCACCGACACCCCGGCGCTGAACAGGGCCGCGGCCTCGGTCCTGAAGATTGCGGGCACCGCGTACCAGTGCGGGCAAAACCAGACCGGAACCGGTTTCGTGGTTTCCCCCGGCCGGGTGGTCACGAACGCCCACGTGGTTGCCGGCGTGCCGGAACCGGTGGTGGAGATCCCCGGCGGCGGGGCCCTGCCCGGGCGCGTTGTGTACTTCGACACCCAGCACGACCTCGCAGTCGTGGCCGTGGACGGCCTGCGCTCCGCCCCGCTGCCGCTCAGCTCCGACCTGCCGGCCGGCAGCCCGGCCGCGTTCGCCGGGTACCCCCACGGCGGCCCGTTCCAGTCCAAACCTGCCACGGTGCAGGACATTGCGACGGTGCTGGTCCCGGACATCTACGGCAACAACCCCTCGCCGGCCGACGTTTACCGGATCGCCGGGGACGTCCAGCCGGGCAACTCGGGAGGGCCGCTGCTGACCAACGACGGCCAGGTGGCAGGAGTGATTTTCGCCAAGGCCACGGGTGAGTCCTCGCTCGGCTATGCCATCACCATGACGGATCTGGGACCAGTCGCCACCCAGGCCCCGGGCCTTCGCAGTGCTGTTTCCCCGGGCCAGTGCATCCAGAAGTAGCCGGGGACCGGCCGGGTGCGGGGAAGGAGCCCGCTACAGCCACTCCAGGCTCTGGCCGTGCGGGCCGGTGATCGCCGCCGGCTTCCCGTTGTGCAGCAGCAGGAACCGGCCGCGGAGCCGCTCGTCTTCCATCTCCGGGACCACACTGGAACCATCCGCCTGGAAGATCACCGTGTGCCCCTCATTGGAGAGCCAGTGGCAGCCGCGTTCGACGGCGAGCCGTGACATGGTGCCGCGGAACCGGTCCCGGGCCTCCGCATCGAGGTAGGCCATGACCGCGCTGTGGAAGACCACCAGCGTGGCGTCCTGTGGTGCCTTTGCGGCCAGGCCGGGGAGCTGGTCGTTGAGGTCCCCGGCCACCAGCAGCGGCGGGTCAGCCTGGGCGACCGCCATCGCCAGGCGCAGCCTCTCGCGGCGGAAGTCCTGCTCCGGCCAGATCAGGGCCTCCAGCCAGGCAACGTCGTCGGGGTTCCGGACATCGAGCGGGTTCAGGTCGATCCCTGCGCGCCACACCACGTGCGGGAGTTCCGCCGGGAGCGGGACCGGGCCTGTGACGGCGCAGCCCAGGACGGGGTAGCTGCCGGGAGCGGCGCCGGCCGGGGCCAGCCGGGTGACCTGGGCGCCGGCGTCGTACTCATAGCCGTAGCGGTCCGGAAACAGGGTAAGCCCGGCCGAGGCGCCGACCTCGATGAGCGCGAGCGGGCGCCCGCCGGCCGCAGCGATCTGCGCCAGGGACGGCAGCAGGGCGGCGCAGCGCCCGGCCTCATTGGTCTGGGTGGCGCGGGAGAGTACCGTCCGGGAGATGTCTGCCCAGTGTGAGTCCAGGAACGCCCGGAAGTCCCGGTAGGGGCTGACCCGCGCGCCGAGGAAGCGGGCGGCCGCGAGCATCAGCAGGGGCTGGCGTTTGTTGTGCGGCCACTCGTCGATCCGCCGGAGCAGCTCCGGGTCATCCGCGATCCCCACCGACCACTCGGCGTAGCACTCCGAATTGCCTGGCGCGTCCACCGTGCCGAAGTGCCGGTACCACGCCGCCGTGCTTGATTCCGGAGTACCTGATTCCGCCGTGCCCGATTGCCCGCGGGCGGGCTCGCCGGAGGACATGCTCAGTCCCGGCCGGCCTGCAGCCCGGCGAGGTATTCGACGGCGAACCGGTAGCCCAGGATTCCGGCGCCGGCGATCACTGCCTTGCTGATGTCCGAGAGGTACGAGTGGTGCCGGAACGCCTCGCGGGCGTGGACGTTCGTGATGTGGACCTCGACGGCGGGAAGCTGCACCGCGGAGATGGCGTCCCGGATGGCCACCGAGGTGTGCGTGTAGGCGCCGGCGTTGATGACGATCCCGACGGCTTTTCCGCGGGCGGCATGGATGGCGTCCACAAGGGCACCTTCATGGTTCGACTGGAAGCACTCGACGTCGAGACCGTGCGCCGCGCCGGCGTCCTTGGCGAGCTGTTCGACGTCGGCCAGGGTGGCGGTGCCGTATTTCTCGGGCTCGCGGGTGCCGAGCAGGTTCAGGTTGGGTCCGTTGAGGACCAGGATGGTGCCGCGGCCGGCGCCGTCGGGGGTGGCTTCGCTCATGCCAGCCAATGTATCGCGTTGCGTTGCCGGCTGGCGCCCCGGCGGCAGAAATGGCACGCAGATGACCGCCTCCCGAAAAGGGTGCTGCGGCCGGGCAGCTCTGGCCCACGCCGGTCCGCCTGCCTAGACTGAAAGGACCACCGTGCGGAGCTCCCGTACCGGTCAGCTCGCGCGGATAGCCCGATCCCGGAGCACATCATGCGCAACATTCAGACAGGAAAATCAATCCACCGGCTCGCCGTGGGCGTCCTCGCCCTTGCGGCGTTCCTCGTGCCGGCGCCCCTGGCGACCGCCGCCGCGGACCGGGATGACCGGACCCCGGTCATCAGACTCCCTGGAGCCACCGGCGCGGAAGGCATCGCCGCAGGGGAGGACAGTACTTTTTTCGCCGGCGACCTGCCCAACGGCAACATCTTCCGGGGGGACATTGACGAGGGCACGGCAAAATTGTTCATCACGGCGCCGGAGGGCCGGGCAGCCGTCGGCATGAAAGTGGACCTGGATAGCGACCTGCTCTTCGTGGCCGGCGGTGCCACCGGCCAGGCCTATGTGTACGATCTCGACACGAAGGAGACCGTGGCCGTGTACGAGCTGGCGCCGGCCGGCGCCAGCTTCATCAACGATGTCACCCTGACCCGCGGCGGCGCGTGGTTCACCAACTCCCGCGCCGGTGAGCTCTACCGGATCCCGATCAGCCGCGACGGGAAACCGGGCGACGTCCGGACCCTGGCCCTCGACGCGCCCGCCGGCACCGTGGACGAGGGGTTCAACCTCAACGGAATCGCCGCCGCGGATGACGGCCACCAGCTGATCGTCGCCCACACGGGCCGCGGCGCCCTGTATGCCGTGGACCCGGACGACGGATCGAACAAGCTGATCAAGGTGACGGACTCCTCCGGGGCCCCGGTCACCATGACGAACGTGGACGGCATCGTCGTCCGGAACAGCACCCTCTGGGCCGTGCAGAACTTCCTCAACCAGGTCAGCAGGATTGAACTGAACGGGTCGCTGGGCAGGGGCGAGGTGCAGGAAGTCATCACCAGCAAGGACTTCGACGTCCCGACGACGGCGGCGCTGTTCGGCGATACGCTCGCCCTGGTCAACGCGAAATTCTCCACCCCCGCAGCAACCAGCTTCGAGGTGGTCGTCGTCCAGGCCTGCTCCCGCGGCTGAACACCCGGATTAAACGGCGCGGCGGCGCCACCCACCAAAGGTGGGCGGCGCCGCCGTCGAACCGTCCCGGCTGAAACGGGGCCGGGCCGCTTACTTCCGGAGCGACTGCGCGATCTGCGCC
>CALMVY010000297.1 GCA_937873245.1 uncultured Arthrobacter sp.
TGTTTGTCCACATAGGGCTTGGTCCATCTTTTGAGCCTGTCCGGGTCCCTGCACATTTGGGGACATGGATCCTGTACAGATACTCGCCTCCATGGGCGGCGTGGCGCTGACCCGGGCCGTATTGGCCAGAGGCGCCGGTGAATCGGCCATCCGGAGCGCGGTCCGCAGCGGTGCCGTGGTTCGGCTGGAGCGCGGGCTCTTGGCGCTTCCTGGTGCGGACCTCGAATTGGTGGCCGCCAGACGGTCACGGGCGTTCCTCACATGCGTGTCGGCGGCACCGCGCTTCCAGCTGTGGATATTGCGCCCGGCAACTCAGCCGCACTACTGGCACAGCAACGGCAGGCGGACCCATTCCTGCGTCAGCCACCGCACGACCCTGACCCAACCGGGGGTCTCGGGAGCGGTGGCGGCCCTGCCGGATGTCCTGCTGCACGCTCTGCTTTGTCTGCCGCCGCTGGAATCCTTGGTTATGGTCGAGAGCGCTTACAACCGCGGAGACATCGACTTGAGGTTTCTGCTCCGGCACCTTGTGGGAAACCGGTGCGGCAAAGCCCGGGACGTCGTTGCGCAGGTCGAGCGTGGTGCGGATTCCCTTCTCGAGACGCTTGCCCGGATCCTGTTCCGGGAGGCTGGCATCTCCACCGAAACCCAAGTATGGATCGACGGCATCGGCAGGGTGGACTTCCTGCTTGAAGGCTTCCTGATTGTCGAAATCGACGGGCTGGCCTTCCATCTTGAATCACGCCAGTTCAAGAAGGACCGCCGCCGCGACAATTCGGCTGTGGTCCAGGGCCTTCCAGTGCTGCGCTTCTTCTACGACGACATCGTTTTTTCGCTGGAAACCGTCCTCGCCCAGGTTCGAGAGGTGCTGGCTCGCGGTTCCCTACGGTGGCCTCAGCCGAACCGGCCCGGTTTTGAGGTGTTTCAGACCGGCACCTGACGCTAGAACAGCGGCGTGACGCGCAAAGCCGGGCCAGTGCCGCCGCGCGGAGGGTCAGTAGCTCAGGAGCGGGGTGACCTTGACGGTTTCGGCGTCGACGTCCAGGCGTGTGGTGAAGCTGAAATCGTGGACGGCGTTGAGTTCCGTCACGGCCCCGGTGAACAGGTCCACCTGCCGGGCCTTGATCTGTGCTTTTCCGTTCAGGGGCGCCACCACCCAGCGTCCGCCGAAGGGCTCGATGCTGATGGTGGGGTACTCCGTGATGCTCCAGTCGATGGTGCCGTCGACGACGCGGTTGTTGGTGGTGTGGTAGAACGGGCAGTCCGGCTGGAGCTTCTGCTGCTTGTCGGCGGTGTCGGCGCAGGTGTCCAGGAACTCCTTCACCTTGCTGCCCACCGCGTCCTTCAGCCCGTCGGTGGCTTCGGTCATCAGGTTCAGCGGGGCCGCGGGGACGTCCCGGCCGGACAGCGTCGCCCTGGTGGGCGGGGCGGAAAAGTACTCTCCGGCCAGTGCGGCCTCGTATTCGCCCGGATAGAAGACGGCGAAGGAGTTGCGGCGGTTGGGCATATTCACCGGCACGCCGTTGAGGGTGGCCTCATTGGCGTTGACCACAGTGACGTCCAGGACCGGAAGGGCGGCGGGAACGATGGCCCACTTGTGGAAGAACAGCCATTCCGTGCCGGACTTTTCCAGCAGGAATTCGGTCCGCAGTTCGCTGCCGTCAATCGTGTAGTCAACCGGGACCATGACCTGGTTTCCACCGCGGTCCTCCGCCTCGCCGTACTTCACGCCGCTGATCCGTGCGGCGGCGGTCTGCAGCGCCGTCCCGTCCAGCATGGCTGCGTTGCTTTGGGGCACGGAGGCGCGCAACAGGCCAAGGGCTTTCTCGCCCTCGCCCTTCTGCAAAGCGTCGATATATTCGCGGACAGGCTGCTGCGGGCTCGCAATGGTGTTGTTCACGATATTGATCGCGACGACGCACGCGGCCACGGCAAGCATCAGGCCAAGCAGCCACCCGGCTGCGATCTTGACCAACGCCTGACTCATTTGCACTTACCTTACGTTACCTGCACCCCACAGGAATTCCCTTGTCACAAGGGCCCCATGTGACGAGGTCCGCTTACCGGCGGCGCTTGGAGGCCGTGCCGAAGACGCCGCGGAGCAGTTCGCGGCCGAGCTGGGTCCCCAGCGAGCGGGCCATGCTCTTGAGACCGCCGCCGAGGGCGCCGCCCAGGGCACCGGCAAGGTCTCCGGCCATGCCGCCGTCGTCCGCAGGCTGCCGTTGCGGCTGCCTGGGTGGCGTGACCGGAGGGAAAAGCCGGGAAAGGAGGATCGGGCCAGAAGGACTCCCAGCGCTGGTCGATGTGTCGTGAAATGAAGGTAGAGGGCCTTTCTGAATAGAAATGGTACTTCCATTTCCAGCAATTGATAAACGCATCTGCGACGCCAAGACCGACCCGGGCATAGGTTTCGGCGCATTTGATGAGATCAGGGTTTGTTTTCCTGATCACCAGTGTGGCAAGGTAGTAGGAATGGCCGGGAGGCGTGAAAGTATCACCCGGGTCGTCACCCCACCACAGGGCTGCTTCTTTTTCTTCCTGCGTAAGCGTCTTGCTCTTCTCCAGCACGTTGGAGAATTCGGAGTAATAGTCAGAATCGTTCAGTGTATCGTATTTCTTCATGAACGGGATCTGCAGGTCGGCATTGCTGGCGAGAAAGGTTCTGTTCTTCCCCCATCCTGGATGGAGCGGGTAATGGCTGAAAGATTGTCCATAGAGCGGGGGCTCCCAGGAACCTGGGGAGGCCGGCCTGATGAATTTCTTGTCGAAGTTCTCGAGATAGGCCCTGTGACCGCCATCGGTCGTTGACCACTCATACAACGCTTCTGCTATGGCTCTTCCGAACCTCACAGAGCGTTCCGCGGTCTCACCGTTCCCTGTTTTTTCGGAGAGATATTCAAAAAAATGTTGTTCAAGGGAGTCGATCTTTGCTTTGTTTTGGTCGGAGGTCTGGTTGTAGATCTTTTTCAGGATTGCAGCCTGTCCGGCGTTCAGGGAGATCATCCAGTCGTAGTTCAGTCCGGGCGCGGGGAGGGGGAGTGTTTCGAGTCCGTTTAACTGACCTGCCAGGGATTGATGATCCGGGTATCCGTGAACCACTGACTCATACATAGTGATGCCGATATACGCCAGCGCTCTTGAGGCATAGGTTGGAGAGTTGGCGGGAGTGTTTTTGGTGATGAGCAGCGTCATGTCCGCCCAGGACGTGGCAACGTTTTGCGGATTTATGGTTTTCGTTTCCTTCACCACAGAGCACGCGCAGGCAATGAGCCAGGCAGTGGAGATGAGTGCTTTTGTGCTAATTCTCATGTTGTTTCAGTTTGGATCCAACAGAAGCGAGGGTACCTTCAGTTTTCTTCTTTGTATTCAGCCTGTAGGCTGCCACGGGGCGCTGGTTGATGCCGAACAACAAGGTCTGGCCGAGCTGCGCAACACTTCTCACATCGCCGGTCAACGCAAATCCGGATTCGGGCTGTGTCACATACTGGAATTGTCCTTTGCCATTTCCCGTCAGCAGTATCCCGTAGTTCGCATCCGATTTTCC
>CALMVY010000298.1 GCA_937873245.1 uncultured Arthrobacter sp.
GGACCTGACCCTGCCGCAGGCCGCCCTGCTGGCCGGGCTGGTCAACAGCCCGTCCTTCTACGACCCGATCACCAACCCCGAGAACGCCAAGGTCCGCCGCGACCTGGTGCTCCAGTCCATGCTGACCCAGGGCAAGATCCAGCAGGCCGACTACGACGCCGCCGTGGCCACTCCGGTGGAGACGAAGGTCACGCCGGCGCGACAGGGCTGTGCCTACTCGCCGACGGCCCCGTACTTCTGCGACTACGTGCTGCACCAGCTGCTGAACAACCCGGCCTACGGCGCCGACGCCGACGCCCGGGAGCGCAAGGTCTTCCGCGGCGGCCTGACCATCAAGACCACGCTGGACGCCAACGCCCAGGCCGTGGCCCAGGCCCAGGTGGAGGGCTCCGCCGGGGCGAACCCGGACAAGTGGGGCGCCTCCCTGGTCTCCGTACAGCCGGGCTCCGGCAAGATCATCTCCATGGCCCAGAACACCCAGTTCCTGGAGGCCGAGGGGAAGTTCAACAACGTCATCAACTTCAACGTGGACATGAAGGACGCCAAGGGCAACGACCTCGGCGGCCTGGGCGGCTTCCAGCCCGGTTCCACGATGAAGCCGTTCACATTCGCGCAGTGGCTCAACGAGGGCAAGTCCATGAACACCGTCCTCGACGGATCCGTGCGCAAGTACCCGCTGAACTTCCGGTGGAAGAACACCTGCCCCACCCCCGTCGACGGCGCCTACAACTCCGCGGAGGAGCGCCTTGGTGCCGCCAAGGACCTGCAAAACGCCGAAGAGGGCTACTACAAGAACATGAGCGTCGTCGACGGCCTGGCGAACTCGATCAACACCATGACGTTCGCCTCCGCGGCCCAGGTGGACCTCTGCGGCATCCAGAAGATCGTCGACGCCGTCGGAATCCACGCCGGCCAGACGAACGAGCCTGTTCCCATGACGCGCCTGTCCAACCTGATCGGCGCCACCCAGACGTCGCCGCTGACCATGGCCAGCGCGTTCGCGACTTTCGCCAACGACGGCAAATACTGTGAGCCGATCGCCATCGAGTCCGTGACGGACGCGACCGGCGCCCAGCTCCCGGCCCAGGCCACCAGCTGCCGCGACGCGATCAAGCCGGAAGTTGCCCGCGGCGTGGCGTATGCGCTGCAGGAAGTCCTTAACCGCGGTTCCGGTGCCCTGATCCAGCCGCGGATCTCCACCCGGACCACTTTCCCGATTGCGGCCAAGACCGGCACCAACGACCCCAACAACTCCACCTGGGTGGTCGGGTTCACCAGCGGCCTGGCGACGGCATCCTGGTTCGGTGACGCGCTCGGCGGCCAGGACCGGCCGGGACGCAACCTGACGTTGAACGGCAAGTTCTACAAGGCCATCGACGGTTACATGATCGCGGGACCGCAGTTCTCGAACTTCATGCGCGAGGTGGCTCCGGCCTACGGCACCGACCCGTTCCCGGCCCCGCCGTCGAACCTGGTGAACGGTCCGGCACCCGCGCCGGCGCCCAAACCGTCGACGAGGTCGACGCCGGCACCGTCCAGCCCGGCCCCGAGTGAGCCCGCGCCAAGTGAGCCTGCTCCCCCGGGGCAGGAGAAGAAGGAAGAGACGCCCAACCCGTGACCGGGCACAACTCGCTGGCAAGCCGCGTCCGCAGCGTCGGGCGCGGCTTTGCCGTAACCGCTGCCGCCGGCGCCGTGACCGGTGCCGCCATGACCGCGTACGGGCTGTGGGAGAAGAACCAGTTCGTCCTGCGCGAAGAGACCCTGCCGATCCTCCCTGCCGGCTTTGGCCCGATCCGGGTGCTGCACCTGAGCGACATCCACTTCGTGCCCGGCCAGCAGCGGAAGGCCGAATGGCTGTCCTCGCTGGCGGAGCTGCGGCCGGACCTGGTGGTGAACACCGGCGACAACCTCAGCCATACCAAGGCGGTGGAGCCCCTGCTGGAGTCGCTCGGTCCGCTGATGGAGTTTCCCGGCGTCTTCGTTCCCGGTTCGAACGACTACTTCGCGCCGCGGCTGAAGAACCCGGCGTCGTACTTCCTGGGCCCGTCCTCGAAGCCCAAGGCCCCGGCCAAGCTGGACTGGCCGCGGCTGCGTTCCGGATTTGGCATGGGCGGCTGGGTGGACTTGACCAACCGCTGCCAGTCCCTCGTGATCAAGGGCCTGCGCGTGGACTTTTCGGGGGTGGACGATCCGCATCTGGGCCTTGAACGGTACGCCGGCTGGCCCCGCGGCACGAAGGGCCAGGACACCAGACCCCATCTCCGCATTGCCGTGATCCACGCCCCCTACCAGCGCGTCCTGGACCGTTTCACTGACGACGGCGCCGATCTGCTCCTGGCCGGGCACACCCACGGCGGCCAGATCTGCGTCCCGGGGTTCGGCGCCCTCGTCGCCAACTGCGACCTCCCGACGTGGCGGGCCAAAGGCCTCCACGACTGGCACAGCAAGGGACGCACGACGCCGGTGAACGTCTCCGGCGGCATCGGCACCTCACGTTTCGCCCCGGTCCGGATCGCATGCAAGCCCGAGGCCGTACTGCTCACGCTCACCGAACGTTCCTGAGCCCGCCCGCTCCCCCCGCCACCACGGGACATGCCCTCCGCCGTGCGCCGCGGTTGGACATAGTGGGCCTATGTTCGCTCCCCGAGTCCAGGGCTGGACATGTCCTCCCGTGATGGCCGCGCCGGGATGCCATTGCGGAATGTAATTACTGGGCGAGATCCTGATGCTGTCTATTTTTATGTGAACCGGGTCACCCGATGGCCTAGGGTAGTTGCTACAGGAAACTACATCCAGTTGCGTTAGATATTTCGCAGTTGCGTTTTTAAGAAGCAGGCATGGCCACGCAGACCTCATTTTTCTCCTCCATCAGCCGTCTCTATCCGCACGTCAGGCCGATCATTCCGCGGCTGGTCATGGGCCTCCTCTGCGCACTGCTCGCCAGCGTGGTGGCCCTGACCATCCCCCAGGTGCTGCGCGTGCTGGTCAACGAGTCCCTCCAGCCCGGCGGCAGCACGGACGCCGTCTGGGCCGCCTCCCTCATCATCCTGGGCCTGGGCATTGCCGAGGCGGGACTCGTGGCCCTGCGCCGGCAGTTCGTGATCAACCCCGCCACCACGGTCGAGACCCGGATGCGGGTATCCCTCTACGGCCACCTGCAGGACCTGACGGTCTCCTTCCACGACCGCTGGGGCTCCGGGCAGCTGCTCTCCCGCGCCATGACCGACCTGAACTTCCTGCGCCGCTGGATGGCCTTCGGCGCCATCATGCTCGTGGTCACCACCCTGACCGTCGTGATCGGCGTCGCCGTGATGTTCGCGATGAGCTGGCAGCTGGCCCTGATCTTCCTCGCCGCCGCGGTGCCGATCATGATCTACGGCTTCCGCTTCCGCACCCGCTTCAGCAAGGTGGCCCGGCGCAGCCAGGACCAGGCCGGTGACCTCGCCACCACCGTTGAGGAGTCGGTCCACGGGATCCGCGTCCTCAAGGCGTTCGGCCGCAGCCGCGAGGCACTGGAGAACTTCAACGAACAGGCGGAGGTCCTCCGCCAGACGGAGATCGCCAAGGCCAAACACGTTGCCACGTTCAGCCTGGTGGTCACCCTGCTGCCGGAGCTGGCCCTCGGTGCCGGCCTCGTCGTCGGCATCCTGCTGGCCTCCACCGGCGAGCTGAGCATCGGCGCTCTGGTCGCGTTTTTCGCCACCGCCGCCGTGATCGCCGCACCAGTTGAATTCTGCGGCATGCTGCTGGCCATGGCCCTCACGGCCAAGACCGCCGTGGACCGGCATTTCGAGGTGACGGATGCGGTGAACACCATCACCAGCCCGGACCAGCCGCGCCGCCCCGCCGAGCTGAAGGGTGCGCTGAGCTTCAACAACGCCACGTTCGCCTACGAGGACGCCCCGGACAAACCGATCCTCACCGACGTCAGCCTGGACGTCAGGCCCGGCGAAACCATGGCCCTGGTGGGCATCACGGGCAGCGGCAAGAGCGCCCTGCTCCAGCTGGTCCCCCGGCTGTACGACGTCACCGCCGGCTCCATCACCATCGACGGCGTGGACCTGCGCGACTTCAGCGTCGAGGACCTCCGCACCGTGGTCGCCGTCGCGTTTGAAGACACCACCCTGTTCTCCAGTTCGGTCCGCGACAACGTCCTGCTCGGCGCCCCGGCCGGCCTTCCGGCCGAGCGCCGCGAAGAGGCGCTGGAGGAGGCGCTCGACGTCGCCCAGGCCCACTTCGCGTACTCGCTCCCGGACGGCCTGGACACCCTGATCGGCGAGGAAGGGCTCAGCCTTTCCGGCGGCCAGCGGCAGCGCATCGCCCTGGCCCGCGCCATCGCCGCCCGGCCCAGGGTCCTGGTCCTGGACGATCCGCTGTCGGCCCTCGACGTCCACACCGAGGAGCTCGTCGAGACTAGGCTGCGGGAGGTGCTCACCGACACGACGACGCTGATCGTGGCACACCGGCCGTCCACGGTCGCGCTGGCGGACCGGGTGGCGCTGCTGGAGGACGGCCGCATCACGGCCGTCGGCACGCACACCGAACTGCTCGCCGACAACCGTCACTACCGCTACGTGATCGCCAGCCTCGACCCGGAACCGCGGGACCTCGACTCCGAGCTGCTGGATTCCGAACTGTCAGATCTCAACGCCGAGGAGATTTCCCGATGAGCAGCGCAACCTTCGGCACCGCGAACGAGGATAACGCGCATCTGTCCAAGGGCGAGAGCAAGACCGTCCGGCGCCGCTCCCTGGCCCTGCTGGGTTCGCTGATCCGCCCGGTCCGCCGGCGGTTCTGGCTGACCATTGCCGCCGTCGTGCTGTCCCAGGCGGCGCGGGTCGCCGGGCCCGCGCTGATCGCCTTCGGCATCGACCGGGCCCTCCCGGCCCTGACCGCCGGCGACAACGTCCCCCTGCTGCTCACCGGGGCCGCGTACCTCGCCGCCGCCGTCGCGACCGCGTGCCTCACCGCCCTGTACGTGACCTCGACGGCGCGGCTGAGCCAGGCGATGCTCCTGGACCTGCGCGTCCGGGTCTTCCGGCACACCCAGCGGCTCAGCCTGGAGTTCCACGAAAAGTACACCTCAGGGCGCATCATCGCACGGCAGACCTCGGACCTGGAGGCGCTGCGCGAACTCCTGGACTCCGGAATCAGCTCGCTGGCATCCGGGATGCTGTTCATGGTGTTCACCGCCGTGACGGTGTTCGCCCTGGACTGGCGGAGCGGGCTCCTGGTCCTCGCCGCCGGCGTGCCGATGTACTTCCTGGCCCGCTGGTACCAGAAGCACTCCCAGATCGCGTTCCGCGAATCCCGCGTTGTCTCGGCCCGGCTGATCGTGCACTTCGTCGAAACCATGACCGGCATCCGCGCGGTCAAGGCCTTCCGCAAGGAACGCGAAAACGCAGCGCTCTACGCCGGGCTCGCCGAGGATTACCGCAAGGTCACGGTCCGCTCCATCAACCTCAACGGCGTCTTCCAGCCCGGCCTGGTGCTGATCGGGAACGTCTGCGTCGCCGTCGTCCTGCTGTTCGGCGGCTTCCGGGTGCTCAGCGGCGATCTGGCCGTCGGTGTGCTGCTGGCCCTGATCCTGTCCACCAAACGCTTTTTCCAGCCGGTGGACCAGATGGCCATGTTCTACAACTCGTTCCAGAGCGCCCAGGCTGCGCTGGAGAAAGTCTCCGGACTGCTCGAGGAGGTCCCCACCGTCCGGCCGCCCAAAAACCCGGTGACCCTGCACGACGCCAAGGGAGCCATCGACTTCAAGGGGGTCGAATTCCGCTACGGCGACGGGCCGGTCATCATCCCTGCCATGGACCTGCACATCCCCGCCGGCCAGACAGTGGCGCTGGTGGGCCAGACCGGCGCCGGAAAATCCACGCTCGCGAAGCTGATCGCGCGCTTCTACGACGTCTCCGCCGGCTCCCTCACGCTCGATGGCGTGGACCTGCGGGAACTTGCGACGGCGGACCTGCGGCGTAACGTCGTCATGGTCACCCAGGAGGCCTTCCTGTTCAGCGGCTCCGTCGCGGACAACATCGCCCTCGGCCGGCCGGAAGCCTCCCGCGGGGAGATCGAGGACGCCGCCAAGGCCGTGGGAGCGCACGATTTCATCATGGAGCTCCCGGACGGTTACGACACCGACGTCAACAAGCGCGGCGGCCGGGTCTCCGCCGGGCAGCGCCAGCTCATCAGCTTCGCCCGGGCCTTCCTGGCCCGGCCTGCCGTGCTGATCCTGGACGAGGCCACGTCCTCGCTGGACATCCCGTCCGAGCGGCTGGTGCAGACCGGCCTGGCCGGGCTGTTGCAGGGCATCGACGCCGCCAGCGGCCGGACCGCCCTCATCATCGCTCACCGCCTGTCGACCGTGGAGACCGCCGACAGGGTCCTGGTGGTCCATGACGGGCGGGTGGTCGAGGACGGGACACCGGAGCAGCTGATCGGAGGCGGCGGGCGCTTCGCGCAGCTGCACGGCGCCTGGAAAGACTCGCTGGTCTAAGAAGCAGGGAGCTGCACGCGGTCCGGGGGCGGTCCGGGCATTTTGCTGCGCCTCTCAGTCCCGGCTCCATGTTGCGGGGCGGGCGGCCCGATTTCCCATCCGGAGCCCCATCCGATACTCTTGTGAAGTTGCTTTTGAAGCAACGGATCGGGATGTGGCGCAGCTTGGTAGCGCGCGTCGTTCGGGACGACGAGGTCGCAGGTTCAAATCCTGTCATCCCGACCAATCAAAAAGAGGGCCTTCCATTCGGAAGGCCCTCTTTTTGTTTCCTGCCGGCCGGCGAAGTACCCGCCCCGCCGCCGTCGCCGGGGGTTTCAGGGCAAAAAACAGCTCCGGGACATGGTTCGCGCATGTCCCGGAGCTATCAAGAGCCAATGCTTACATCGGGTCCGGCCAGTTGCCGATGTTGGTGGAGAAGGTCATCGGGTCCGGCCAGTTGCCGATGGCCGAGAGGCTTCCCTGGCTGGAGCTCATGGGATCGGGCCAGTTGCCGATGGACAGCGTGGTGCCCATGGGGTCCGGCCAGTTACCGATGGCACTTACGGACAGGACTGCGGGAGCCGCTGCGGAGAAAGCCAGCGCCCCTGCCAAGGCGACGGAAGCTGCAATCTTCTTAAACATGTGGGTTCCTCAATACGAGTCGGAAACGCGATTCGGATACATTACAAAGCGAGCACTAGCCCTTGTTGACATACATTGTAAAATGGCTTGCACAGAGACTGTCAAGCATTTAGTACAAAGACTGTCCGGAATTAGGAGGAACCCGTGGGGAACGGATTCGGGGAGAAACTCCGAGCGGAACGGCTCGAACGCGGCCTGACGCAAGCGGAATTGGGACGGGACTTGTACTCGCCCAGCTACATCTCCCTGCTGGAGACCGGACGCCGCGAACCGACCGCCGACGTCATCGAGGAACTGGCCCGGCGGCTCGAGCTGGCGCCCAAAGCGCTGGAAGCCTGGAGCCAGCCGGTGTCCGTCAGCGACGCCGAATACGTGCTGGCGGGCCTGTATGCGCGCCAGGCCTGGGACCTGCGGGATTACGCCCTGGCGGCAACCCACGCCGCGTCGGCGGCCCAGATCGCCCTCGAAGCCAAGAACACCAGCGCCTGGTGGAACATGAGCTACATGCAGGCCGAGTGCCTGATGAAGCAGGGCCAGCTGAAGGAATGCCAGGACCTGGTCCAGCGGCTGCTGGACCACCCCATGGCCGCCGAGTCGGCGGGCCTGGGGGTCCGCGCACGGCAGATGCTCGCGGCCGTGTGCCACGGCCAGGGGCAGCTGGCAGTCGCCGTCGGGCACGCGCAGGAAGCGGTGCGGCTCTGCGCGGAACTGCCCAAGGGCTCCACCCTGATCATTGGTGCGCTGCGCGCCCTGATCGGTGCGCTGGCCGAAAGCGGCCGGCTGGACGAGGCCTGGGAATACTGCCAGGCCATGAACGAGCAGATGGATGACCATTCCATGACCCAGCTCGCCGGCGAGGTCGCCTGGGTGATCGGCAACGTGGCCTTCATGCGCCATGACTACACGGAGGGCATCAAGTACCACGAGCGGGCGGCCCAGCTGCTCTCCCCCGCGAACGACATCGACCTCTGGGCGCGGTTCAACAAGGCCTCCGCCGCCGTCCGCCTGTCCTCCGGGATCGTGGAGCCGGAGACGCTGACCTCGATCGAGCGTGCCGAGCTGGCGCTCTCGATCGTTGGCGGCAACAAGACGGACCAGCTCGAGGTGGCGTTCATCCGGGCCCGCTGGCTCTACCTGACCGGCGATATTGTGGCGGCCGTCCAGAAACTCCGGGAGATCCACGCCGAAAAGGACGCACTCGCCAAGCCCGTCGCCGGCGAGGTGGCCCTCCTGCTCGGCAAGGCACTCAAGGCCGCCGGCGAATCCGACGAGGCACTGGTCTACCTCGACGAGGCCCAGAAGGAATTCAGCGCGGCCGGCGCCTCGGACCGGGTCCAGCAGGCGATGGACGCCGTGCTGGAAATCCGGCT
>CALMVY010000299.1 GCA_937873245.1 uncultured Arthrobacter sp.
TACCACTACTCCTCCTACGACGAGGAGGACGAGGTGGCTCTGCACGCCAAACCGTCCATCATCATCCTCGGATCCGGCCCCAACCGGATCGGCCAGGGCATCGAATTCGACTACTCCTGCGTTCACGCCTCCATGGCACTGCGCAAGGCCGGCTACGAGACCGTGATGGTCAACTGCAACCCCGAGACCGTCTCCACCGACTACGACGTCTCCACCCGGCTGTACTTCGAGCCGCTCACGCTCGAGGACGTGCTCGAAGTCATCGCGGCCGAGGAGCGCACCGGCGGCGTCATGGGCGTCTTCGTCCAGCTCGGCGGCCAGACCCCGCTCAAGCTCGCCCAGCAGCTCGCCGATGCCGGGGTGCCGATCCTGGGCACGTCCCCGGAAGCGATCGACCTCGCCGAGCACCGCGGCGCCTTCTCCCGCGTCCTCGACAAGGGCGGGCTCATCTCGCCGAAGAACGGCACCGCAGTGTCCTTCGACGATGCCAAGAAGATCGCCGACGAAATCGGCTACCCCGTGCTGGTCCGCCCGTCCTACGTGCTCGGCGGCCGCGGCATGGAGATCGTCTACGACGAGCCCAACCTCTCGCGCTACATCGCCAACGCCACCGAGATCACCCCGGACCACCCGGTGCTGATCGACCGCTTCCTCGAGGACGCCGTCGAGATCGACGTCGACGCCCTGTACGACGGCACCGAGATGTACCTCGGCGGCATCATGGAGCACATCGAAGAGGCCGGCATCCACTCCGGCGACTCGGCGTGTGTGCTGCCGCCCATCACCCTGGGCAACAACGTGCTGGAGCGCGTCCGGACCGCCACGCTGGCCATCGCCGAGGGCGTGGGTGTCCGCGGTCTCATCAACATCCAGTTCGCCCTCGCCTCCGATGTGCTCTACGTCCTGGAAGCCAACCCCCGGGCCTCCCGCACCGTGCCGTTCGTCTCCAAGGCGACCGGCGTGCAGATGGCGAAGGCCGCCGCCCTGATCGGCACCGGCGTCACCATCAACCAGCTCCGCACGGCGTACAAGATGCTCCCGGAAACCGGCGACGGCTCCACCCTGCCGCTGGACGCCCCTGTCTCGGTCAAGGAAGCCGTGCTGCCGTTCAGCCGCTTCCGCACCCCGGAAGGCAAGGTGGTGGACTCCCTGCTCGGGCCGGAAATGCGTTCCACCGGCGAGGTCATGGGCATCGACAAGCACTTCGATACGGCCTTCGCCAAGAGCCAGGCGGCCGCAAACAACGCGCTCCCCACGGAGGGCAAGATCTTCGTGTCCGTGGCCAACCGGGACAAGCGCTCGGTCATCATGGGCGTCAAGCGGCTCTCCGACCTCGGCTTCGAGATTGTCTCCACCGGCGGCACCGCGGACGTCCTGCGCCGCAACGGCATCCAGGCCACCCCGGTCCGGAAGGTCGCCGAGGGCTCCAGCGCCGAGGGGGAGGGCACCATCGCCGACCTCATCATCGCCGGGGAGATCGACATGGTCTTCAACACCCCCTCGGGCGGCGAAGCACGCAGCGACGGCTACGAACTGCGCGCCGCCGCAACCTCCATCGGCATCCCCTGCATCACGACGGTGGCCGAGTTCAACGCCGCGGTCCAGGCCATCGAGGCGCTGCGCACCTACGAATGGTCGGTCACCAGCCTGCAGGAGCACGCCGCTGCACTGTTTGCCTCGCAGAATGCGGCCCAGCAGAACACGGCTACACAGAACGCGGCCACGGACGCGGTAGCGCAGAATGCCTGAGGCTGTTTCCGCTAAGACGGCCGGCCGGGAGTCTTTCGGCTCCCGGCTGGGCCGGGCCATGGCGGACCGCGGCCCGTTGTGCGTCGGGATCGACCCGCACCCGGCGCTGCTGCAGCGCTGGGGACTGAACGACGACGTCGCCGGGCTGGAGCGCTTCTCGCTCACCGTCCTTGAAGCGGTGGCTTCGCTCGCTGCCGCGGTCAAACCCCAGGTGGCCCTGTACGAGCGGCACGGCTCGGCGGGCATGGCCGTGCTGGAACGCGTCCTCGCCGCGGCGGCGGAAGCCCCGGTCCTGACCATCGCCGACGCCAAGCGCGGCGATATTGGCTCCACCATGGCCGCCTACGCCGACGCGTGGCTGCGGGACGGTTCCGCCCTGGCCGCCGACTCGGTCACGCTGAGCCCTTACCTGGGCTTCGAATCGCTCCGGCCCGCCCTGGACCTCGCCGCGCAGACCGGGCGCGGCGTGTTCGTCCTGGCCCTGACGTCCAACCCGGAGGGGGCCTCGGTGCAGCACGTTGGCGGCGCGGACTCCGTAGCCCGCCGGATCGTCCGGGCCGCAGCGGAAGAAAACCGGCGGTACGGCGTGGATAAAGACGGCGGGGAGTTGGGTTCGACCGGCCTCGTCGTCGGCGCGACCGTCGGCTCCGCGCTCACCGACCTCGACCTGGACCTGGCAGCCGTGCGCGGACCGATCCTGGCCCCGGGCCTCGGTGCGCAGGGCGCCACGGCGGCGGATCTGCGCCGCACGTTCGGCAGCGCGTACGGCCAGGTACTCGGGACGTCCAGCCGTGACATCCTCGGTGCCGGTCCCCGGATCCAGGACCTCCGCGACGCCGCGCAGCGGACCCTCGAGGAGCTGCGCCCGGCCTAGTTGCCGCCCGCTTCTCCAGGGGCCCGCGGGGGCATCACCGTTGTGGGCACCGTTTGCCACAAGCGGTCGCTATGGGGACCGTCTTTCCGGCCATTTGTGGTGAATGGCAGAGTTGGCGTGCGAGCCGGCCATTTTTGGCGAACGGCAGGGCCAGGCCGCCGTCGTCATGCGCCACAGGTACCCATTTGCCACAAATGGCCGCTATGGGCGCCTTGGTGGCGGCCATTTGTGGTGAATGGGCGGAGTTGGGACCGTCTTTCCGGCCATTTGTGGTGAATGGGCGGAGCTGGGCTGGCGACCGGGCCATTTTTGGCGAACGGCAGGGTCTGCCGGGGCCCGGCCGCCGTCGTCATGCGGCGCAGGTACCCATTTGCCACAAACGGCCGCTATGGGCGCCTTGGTGGCGGCCATTTGTGGTGAATGGGCGAAGTCGCATTGGCGTCTGGCCGACGTCGTGAGTGTTACGCGCAGCCCGACCTTCGGACAAGCTGGGGACGCGGCAATCGTCCATTGATTTCTTCGGCATCCAGACGGTAGGTTCAGGACAAGTCCGCGTACCGGCCCGGGCTGCGTTCGGCCCCGTCCGGGCGTTGCCGTCTCCGCGGCCCGTCTGACAATGCAGGGAGGCATTCAGTGAGTTTGCGACCCCTCACTCCGCAGGAGCGTGCCGATGCTTTGAGTAAGGCCGCTGCCGCCAGGACCACCCGGGCCGCCGCCAAGGACCGGCTGAAATCGGGGAAGCTGACCATTGCGGAACTGCTCAGCGCAGGGGAGAGCGACGACGCGATCGCCCGGATGAGGATTGTGGAACTGCTGGAGGCGCTGCCCGGGATCGGGCGGGTGCGTGCCGCGGCGATCATGGATCAGCTCGGCATCGCCGCATCACGCCGGGTCCGGGGCCTGGGAATTCACCAGCGCCGCGCGCTGGTAGATTTTATAGACGACAAACAGCCCGGTCCGCCGCGCTGACTCCAAACCGCCTAAAGGAATATGTGAGCAACAAACCGGGACTGACAGTCCTCGCCGGCCCGACGGCTGTTGGTAAAGGCACCGTGTCCACCTACATCCGGGACAACTATCCCGAGGTGTGGTTGTCCGTTTCGGCTACCACGCGGGCTCCGCGGCCCGGGGAAATCGACGGAGTGCACTACTACTTCAAGTCGAAGGAGGAGTTCGAGTCCCTGGTGGCTGCAGGCGAACTCCTCGAATGGGCCGTCGTGCACGGGCAGAACACCTATGGCACCCTGAAAAGCACCGTCGACCAGGCCATCGCCGAGGGCCGCCCGGTGCTGCTGGAAATTGATCTGCAGGGAGCGCGCCAGGTCAGGCAGGCCGTTCCGGACGCGCAGTTCGTGTTCCTGGCGCCGCCCAGCTGGGACGAATTGGTGCGTCGGCTGGTGGGCCGCGGCACGGAAAGCGCCGAGGAACAGCAGCGGCGGCTGGAAACCGGTAAAGTAGAGCTAGCTGCTGAACCGGAGTTCGACCACACCGTTATTAATGACGACGTTCGCCGGGCAGCGGACGAGCTTGTTTCACTCATGGGGCTGACCCCCCACCCGCGCTAGGCGCGGGAAGCCATCAGCCCGCTAAAATTTGGAGAATTCGTGTCCACGAACCTTGAAGGCATCATCAACCCGCCGATCGACGAGCTGCTGAAGGCCGCCGACTCGAAGTACGGACTGGTGATTTTCGGCGCCAAGCGCGCACGTCAGATCAACGCCTACTACGCCCAGCTGCACGAGGGCCTGTTCGAGTACGTCGGCCCGCTGGTCGACACCAAGCTGAACGAGAAGTCGCTCTCCATCGCCCTGCGCGAAATCAACGAAGGCAAGCTCGTTTCCACCCCGATCGAACCTGCAGAGTAAATCCGCAGACGCAGACGGAGGTCACGTGCGCATAGTCCTCGGAGTCGGGGGAGGGATAGCCGCCTACAAAGTGGCGTCGCTCCTCCGGCTTTTTACTGAAGCCGGCCATGACGTAACGGTCATCCCCACTGAGGCCGCGACCCGCTTCGTCGGCGTCGCCACGTGGGAAGCTCTGTCCGGGCATCCGGTCAGCAACAGCGTCTTCGACGAGGTGCACACCGTCAACCACGTCCGCCTCGGCCACGAAGCGGACCTGATCGTGGTGGCCCCCGCCACGGCCGACCTGCTGGCACGCGCCGCGACCGGCCAGGCCAACGACCTCCTGAGCAACACCCTGCTCATGGCCGGCGGCTGCCCGGTGCTGATGGCCCCGGCCATGCACACCGAAATGTGGCAGCACCCGGCGACGCAGGCCAATGTCGAGACGCTCCGCAGCCGGGGCGTCACAGTGCTGGAACCCGCCTCCGGACGGCTCACCGGATCGGACTCCGGACCGGGCCGGCTGCCCGAACCCGAGGCCATTTTCGAAGCGGCCTTGGCCCTCGCCGGTGCGCCCGCGGTGCCGGCGACAGCGCCGGCGTCGGATGCCGCCTTTTCTGCGCCGCTGCGCACGCTGGCCGGGCTCACCGTCACCATCAGCGCCGGCGGCACGCGCGAACCCCTGGACCCCGTCCGGTTCCTCGGAAACCGCTCCTCCGGCAAGCAGGGAGTGGCGCTGGCCGCCGCCGCCCGCGACGCCGGTGCCAGGGTCCGGCT
>CALMVY010000300.1 GCA_937873245.1 uncultured Arthrobacter sp.
CGTGGAAACCGTCAACGGCCGCGGCGTGGCCCACACCGCCGCCGGCGTGGACTACGAGGCCGACGTCGTGATCGGCGCCGACGGACTCCGGTCCACCCTGCGCCCGCTCGTGACCAACGACGAGCCCGTCTCCTCGGCCTACGTGGCCTACCGCGGCACCGTCCCGATCACGGAAGACACGCCCAAGGCCGACCTCGAGGACGTCATCGTCTACCTCGGCCCGGACTGCCACCTGGTGCAGTACCCGCTGCGCAAGGGCGAGCTGCTCAACACCGTGGCCGTCTTCAAGTCCCCCTCCTTCGAACGCGGCGAGGAGCAGTACGGCGGCGTGGACGAACTGGAGGCTGCCTACAAGGACTGCGTCCCGGCCGTTCAGGAAGCGCTCAAGAACCTTGCCACCGGCATCCGCTGGCCCATGTACGACCGAGACCCGATCGAAAACTGGGTCGCCGGCCGGATGGTGCTGATGGGCGACGCCGCGCACCCAATGCTCCAGTACCTCGCCCAGGGTGCCTGCCAGGCGCTCGAGGACGCCGCCGTGCTGCAGGACGCCACCGTTGGCACCGTCTTCACCGCCGACGGCGTCAACCCGGAGGCTTGGGACGGTGCGATCAAGGAGTTCAACACCATCCGCGCCGGCCGCACCGCACGGGTCCAGCGCACCGCCCGCGTCTGGGGCGAATCCTGGCACGTCTCCGGGCTGGCCCGGACGCTGCGCAACCTGCTCTTCAAGAGCCGGAAGGACAACGACTTCCAGTACAACGACTGGCTGTACGGCCAGGACGGCGACGGTGTCCCGGCCGTCCGCGAGGCGCACTCCGGTCTGGCGGAGCGGGTTTCCGCCTGATCTGATCCGAACAACGCTGGGTCACTACGCGCCCATCCCGAGGGGCGGGGATGGGCGCTTAGTGACCCCGCGTTGCTTATTCGGTGGTCATCAGGCCAGCAGCGTGAGCACGGCGATCCGGTAACCCCCGGCAGAATCGATGAGCTGGTAACAGAAACGCTCGGGTGACCGGCCGCCGTAGGACCAGGTGACGTCGGCCCAGACCGTGCCCGGTCCCTCGCCCAGGATGACGATCTGCTTCCCGACGTCGTCCACTCCGGCGTATTGGCTGAAGGCGGAAGCGAAAAACTCCTCCGTCTGGCGGGAGTCGCTGACCGGAATCGAAGTGCCGGGGAACAGGATGAGCGACGGCACAGCGTACATGCCGGCGATCGCTTTGGCGTCGCGTGCCAGCAGGGCCGCGGCGTAGCGCTCGAAAAACCCGTCTACCTTGTCCTTGGTCGCAGTCATGGCCCCAGACTACAAACCCTCGGCGATCCGCGCACCGGCTTTTTGAAACCCGGAGGAAGGCCGTCATCGGGTAGATCGGCCCTACCGGCCTGGCGGCGGACGGGCCGATAATCAGGGGTATCCACCCTGTGCAGATTATGGAGGCGATCGACGTGTCGGTTTATACGCTGGGAATCTGGTTGGTGCACCCTGGCCGCGAGAATGATTTCGTCCAGGCGTGGCGGGATCTGGCCCGGAAGACCCAGGAAGACTTCCCGCACGCGAAGGCCGTGCTGATGCATGACCACGACGTCCGGAACCGGTTCATCAGCACCGGCCCGTGGGAATCCCTGGAACAGGCTGAAGTATGGCGGGCGTCCGAGGTGTTCAAACAGAGCATGGAGGGCATGCGCGACATGCTGGAGCATTTCGAGGCGCGCACCCTGGACGAGGCCGCCAGCATCGGCCGGGATTAGCCCTGGTCGCTGAATCGGCGCCCGCCAGCGGGGCCACTCAGCGCCCGTCGGGGGGACGGGCACCAAGCGACCCCGCGTTGCTGGGTCAGCTGAACAGGCCTTCGCCGATGAACCCTCCCTCGCGGCACCCCGGCGGGATGGCGAAGACGGCAGAGCCGATCGGCGTCGTAGTTGTACGCCCGCCGAGAGATCCGTTGGGAACTGTCCCGGGGCCGGGTCCGACGCTGCCATAGGAACGCCGGAACCCGATCTGCACCCAGCGGGCGGTTGCGAAACTTCGGCTGTCCTTCAGGAGCATCCGTTGGGCATGCGCCACGGTCAGAGGATCATCCGCGCAGATCTGCAGCAGCAGATCGCCGTCGGAGTACCCGGGCTGGAGCCGGTCGATATTGAAGGCCGGCAGCGGCCTAAGCCAGTCCGCGCCCGTGCGGGGTCCACCGCGGTAACCAGTCTTGGTCCAAAGCCGAAGGTGACCGTCAGCCGGGCCGGTACTTGGGCCAGCTCGCCCTCGGTGTCGGCCAGAGTCAGGAACTGCCAGCGGCATCCGGCGGGGCTGTCTTGTGTGTGTGATGCAGTAACGTCGTAATGCCAGCAGCTTTGTGGAGCAACTCGGTCGGGAGCGATGTGAAGAATCACCAGGGGCCAGCGTCCGCGTCCCGCGCGGAAGGTGCTGTTGAACGGGCCAAGGCCAGCCCGCTCTGGAAAACGGTCAGCGCCGAGCTCCTGCAGGAAGTCCTCGCCGGGGAGTTCGCGGCAGGTTTCCCCGGTGAACTGGAACTTGCCCAGCGCTACGGGGTGAGCCGGGGCACGATCCGGGCCGCCCTGAAACCCCTGCGCGATGCCGGGCACATCACTGCGCACCCCGGGAAGAAACCGACGGTGGTCGCCGGAAGAAGCACGGCGTACGGGCCGATCTACAGTGTCCTGGCGTCCATCCGGGAGTCCGGGATGAAGCACGCCAGTGTGGTCCTGGAGCAGCGCCTGGTGGTCGATCCGGAGGTGGCGGCGAAACTTTCGCTGCATCCGGACGCCGAGCTCTTTCACCTCGCGCGGGTCCGCCTCGCAGACGGCGAGCCGATCGGCCTGGACGAGGTGTGGCTCCCCGCAGCGACCGCGGAGAAGCTGCTCGAGGCAGACTTCCGTGACGCGTCCCTATACGGGGAGCTCGACCGGCGCTGCGGCGTCGTGCTGGATGGCGGTACGGAGCAGCTCACAGCCGTGCTCGCCACTGCCGCACACGCCGCCCTGCTCGGGTGCCCGGAGGGCTCCCCATTGTTGTTGATCGAGCGGACCGGATGCCACCGGGCGCACGACCTCGAATTCCGGCGCAGCTATGTCTTGGGCAACCGCGTGGCAATTGCGACCGCTTTCGGCTGCAAGGCAACTCCGCCCCGTCGGGACTAGGGGGCCGCCTGCTTTTGGCTGTCTGCGGCCGATTCCGCCCGGCCGGAGGTCAGGCCGGGGCCTGGACTCCCAGGTAGGGCCGCCAGGCGTTCGGCTGCCGGGGCGCCGCCACGGAGATGAAGACGTCCGGCCGCGGCGGGCGCGGGCTGGTGCGGGGGCGCATGTCGATCTCGGCGGGCAGGCGGTCGCCCTTGCGCAGGTTGCACGGCGCGCAGGCGGTGACGACGTTGTCCCACGACGAGCGGCCGCCGCGCGAGCGGGGGATGACGTGGTCCATGGTCAGGTGGCCGGCCGCGCCGCAGTACTGGCACTCGTAGCCGTCGCGCGCGAAGACGGCGCGGCGGGAGATCTTGCGCGACTCGTGCCGCGGGACGCGCACGAAGTAGACGAGCCGGATCACCAGGGGGTACGCGTGGGTCTGGGTGGCCGAGCGCAGGCGGCGCGCCGCCCGCTCGAGCACCTCGGCCTTGTTCTTCAGCACGAGCACCACGGCGCGTTGCAGCGAGCAGACGTTGATCGGCTCGTAGGTCGCGTTCAGGACGAGGACCTGCTGCGCCATCGCTCCTCGGGGTGCGTGGTGAGGACCGGCACCTGCAACGGTGGGCACCGTCTCTCACCCGAGCCCGAAGGGATTCTAGCCAGGGCCTCCGTCGGCGCGGTAGGACCC
>CALMVY010000301.1 GCA_937873245.1 uncultured Arthrobacter sp.
GGCGACAACCTGTACGGTCCCGGCGTGGACCCGGTGACCGTCCGTTCACAGATCGGCATGGTGTTCCAGCGGCCCAACCCGTTCCCCACCATGTCCATCCGGGACAACGTGCTGGCCGGCGTAAAGCTCAACAACCAGAAGATGTCCAAGGGCGAAGCCGATGCCCTCGTGGAGCGCTCACTGCGGGGAGCCAACCTGTGGAACGAGGTAAAGGACCGCCTCGCGAAGCCCGGCTCCGGCCTGTCCGGCGGCCAGCAGCAGCGGCTCTGCATCGCCCGGGCCATTGCTGTTGAACCCCAGGTGATCCTGATGGACGAGCCCTGCTCAGCCCTGGACCCCATTTCCACGCTCGCTATTGAGGACCTCATCAACGAGCTCAAGGATCAGTACACCGTGGTGATCGTGACCCACAATATGCAGCAGGCCGCCCGGGTTTCGGAGAAGACCGCGTTCTTCAACATTGCCGGCACCGGCAAGCCGGGCAAGCTCATCGAGTACGGCGACACCCACACCATGTTCAGCAACCCGACCGAAAAGGCCACCGAGGACTACGTCTCCGGCCGCTTCGGGTAGGCGCCCCTGCCATCGGTTGCTCCGTAGCCGCCGTTTTGAGCCCTCAAAAGGGCACCTACGGAGCAGCCGGTGAGTGTCTAGAGCTCCCCGAGCGGTGACAAGGCCAGAGCCAGCACGAACGCGGCTGCCGCGGTGACGAGCGGCGTGAGGAGCCAGAACATCAGCACCCCGATCACCACTTTCCGGTTGGTGGCGGGGAACCGCTGGTTGGATCCGGAGCCCAGCACGGCCGAGGTGACCGTGTGGGTGGTGGAGATGGGCAGGTGCAGCCCGATCGCGCCCACCAGCAGCATGGCGGAGCTGAGCAGTTGCGCGACGGAACCGCGCAACGGATCCATCCGGATCAGCCGGTAGCCGATGGTGTACGAAATGCGCCAGCCTCCGGCCAGGGTCCCGGCGGTCAGGAACACCGCGGTGAACACGGCCACCCAGGCCGGCATTTCGCCGCCGTCGGACAGTCCGGCCGCCAGCAGGGCCAGGATGAGGACGGCGCTGGTGCGCTGGCCGTCCTGCAGGCCGTGGGCGAAGGCCACGGCTCCCGCGGCGACGCTCTGGGCACGCCGCGAGCGGCTGTTGACGACATTCGGCGGCGTGTATCGGGCAGCCCACGTTGCGGGCCAGACCAGCAGGTAGGAGCTGGCGAAGGCAATCACAGGTGAGAGCAGCAGCGGAAGAACCACCTGGAACAGCAAGGATGTGTCAACGCCGCCCACGGCATTCCCGCCGACGGCGGCGCTCGCGACGCCGGCGCCGGCCAGCCCACCGACCAGCGCGTGGGTCGAGGACGACGGGATGCCCCGCCACCACGTGTAGATGCCCCAGAGGACGGCACTGACAAGGCCCGACATCAGGATGGCGAGCCCGTTTTCTCCGGTGGGGAGCTGCACCCACGTCCGGGCCACGACGAGGGCCAGGGCGGCGCTGAGCCCGGCGCCAACAAAGTTGAAGAACCCGGCCAGCAGCACCGCCACGGTGGGGGTGAGCGCGCGGGTGCGCACGGCCAGTGCCACCGACGCCGAGGCATCCCGGAAACCGTTCAGGAAGGCGAATGCCCCGGCGAAGATGACCACCAGGGCAAACAGGACGGCTGCCACGTCAGGATTCCTTGACGATGATGCTGCCCACCTGGGTCGCGATCCGGCGCATGTCCCTGGTGACGCCCACCAGTTCTTCGGCGATGTCCCGGGTGCGGGCGTACCGCGCGGACTTCATTTCGTTGAGCATGTCCGCCACCCACACCCGATGCGACCGTTCCGCGCGCTTGGCGAGGCGGAGGATCTCGATCCAGTAGTCCTCGAGATCGTCCAGGTTGTCCAGATTGCGCATGGCGTCCACGGTGAGCTCCGCCTGCCGGCTGATGATCTCCAGCTGGTCTGCAGCGCGTTTGGGCAGGCGGTCCAGCTTGTAGAGGGACACCAGCTCCGCGGCGGCATCGAGTTTCTCCATAGCCTCGTTGAGGTACCGGGACAGGGCATACATGTCTTCGCGGGGGAGCGGGCTCACGAAGGTGGTCCGCATGTGCGTCAGCAGGGCAAAATGCAGCTCCGCGCACTTGGCCTCGTGGTTGTGCATGTCCTCCACCAGCCGCTCGTTTTCACTTGCGGGCGCGCCAAGGATTTCCGACATCGTGCCCGTGGCGAGCACAATCTGGCGTGCCAGCTGGGCAAGGAGGTTCAGCCCGGCGGGCTCCTGGGGGAAAAGGCGCAGCTTCACGTGTGATTACCGGTCTTCCGGGGGGAGGTGCACGGGCGGAGTCGGCCGGGCGTGTGAGGTGATGATGACCCGCGCATGAGCATTACTTTACCGTCCGGCCTGAAGGCGTCGGGAAAGCGCCCCGGGGGCCTGCGGAATATGACGGCGGACCGGGGCAGAATGCGCCTTGCGTCCGCCTGAGCCCGCGGTGCGCCGTTGCCAGCGCGGTTACTCGTAGCGTAGCGCGAGCAGTGGATCGATCCGGCTGGCGTGCTGCGCCGGTACCGTGCCGGCGAGTGCCGCCACGCGCATCCGCACGGTGTCGCTGTCGATGGCCGAGGTCCAATCCCAGCCGGCCCCCAGAATCATGGCCGATTGGCCATCGGGGTTGCCTACGCCGCTGATGGACGTGGCAAACGTGCCGGCCGCCAGCCAATCGGCCCCCGCGTACCCAAACCCGCCGGCATTGACCCAACCGCAGTCGGACGTCGAGAACACCGGTGAAAAGTCTGCGCAGATCGCGCAG
>CALMVY010000302.1 GCA_937873245.1 uncultured Arthrobacter sp.
GTCGACAGCAGCGATCGGGCGCCGTCCGCGCCGATCGTCCGACGCTAGCGTCGGCTGGAGGTGTCCTGTGAACCGTCGCGTCATCCGTTCGCTGATCGGTGCCGTCGCGCTCCTCGCGCTGCTCGTGGCTCCGGTCTCGGCCAGTCATACCCACGTCATGCAGGTCGGCAATGGGCAGTGCGTGCTGCTCGCCGAGGGCGCCGGTGAGGCCCAGCCTCGTGGAGATCACCGTGGCCACCTCGATCGGCGTCGCGGTCACGAGCCAGACCTTGCGGCCCACCCGGAGGTGCTGTTCGGCGAGGGCCTTGGCGCCAGGCCAGATCCGGGATTCAATCATTTCGTCGTAGACTTCTTCGCCGAGCGCCTCGATGTCCTCAACGGTAAAACCGGAGGCCAGGCCCATGGCGGTGTCGCGGACGGCGTGGATGTCATCCATCTTTTCCCCGCGCAGCACGAACATAAGCTGCTTCCAGGCAATACCGAGCGCCTGCGGAATCGTGAATGCCCCGCGCTGGTGCATCTTGCGGGCCACATGGAACAGGCTGGCGCCCCGCATAAGGGTGTTGTCGACGTCGAAGAACGCGGCTTCGCCGTGCTGCGGTGCTGCACCAGGCTCTGTGACCACAGCGGCGTACTTCTCTTCGGACATGCCACGAGTCTAGTCAAAGCCGGGGACTGTTCCTGCCGCCCGGACCGCGGCGCGGTGCCGGGGGCATCCGGCGCGTCGACGCGGGACGGGCCGCCGGGCTACCGTGGAGCCATGCCAAACCCCGACGTCGTCCTTCTCACCAAAGCTGACTGCCACCTGTGCTCGGCGGCGCGCGCCGCCGTCGACCGCGTGACAACGAGCCTGGGGATCGGCTGGAGGGAACAGCCGGTGGACGACGACGCCGAACTGCGGGAACGCTTTGCAGAGGAAATTCCCGTGGTCTTGGTGGACGGTGTCCAGCGGGACTTCTGGAAGATCGACGAAGTCCGGCTGGAGCGGACGCTGCGGCGGCTGCTGGGCCGGCCGGCCTGAACGGGAGCGGCTGGAGAGCGCTGCTTTGTTCGCTGAACGGCGGGGGCTCTAGAGTGGAAGTCACAACGCGACTCAATGGAGCAGATAGTGACCTCGCTGGACTCATCCCCTGACGCGCTGCCCGGGGGAACAGGGACTGCTTCCAAGCAGATTCCGCCCGCGGCGGTGGCCCGGCTGACCATCTATCTGCGCGCCCTCACCACCCTGCTTTCCGAGGGTGTTGACAGGGTCTCCTCCGAATCCCTGGCCGAGGCCTCAGGCGTCAGCTCCTCCACGCTCCGCAAGGACCTCTCCTATGTCGGCTCCTACGGGACCCGCGGGGTCGGCTACGAGGTGCAGTACCTCAACCGGCACATTGCCGCGGCGCTGGGCCTGACGCACGACTGGAAGGTCGCCATCGTCGGTGCCGGCAACCTGGGCAAGGCCCTGGCCCGGTACGGCGGCTTCGAGTCCCGGGGCTTCGATATTGTTGCGATTTTCGATGCGGACCAGATGGTCGTGGGCAGCGAAGTGGGCTGGCTGCGTGTCAGTGACGCTGCCGACCTCGAGCCGGTACTGCAACGGACCGGCGCCAACATGGTGGTGCTGGCCCTGCCGGCCGCCGTGGCGCAGGACGTCTGCGACCGGGTGATTGCCGCCGGCGTGCGGAGCATTCTCAGCTTTGCCCCCGTGATGCTGCAGGTGCCGCCCGGGGTCAACCTGCGCAAGGTGGACATGGCCACCGAACTCCAGATCCTCGCCTATCACGCGCAGAGGGCGCAGGACCCGGAGGATGCTGACTAGCTTCAGTCAGCCCGTCCGGCTCCCGCGCCCTCCGCGGTGGGGCCTTGTTGCCTGATGCGCCCGGCTAGTAGGGTCCGCCCGGCTGCCCGTACGGGTTGGCGAACGGCTGCTGCTTGCTGAAGTACGGCGAGGCGGCCGGCAGGTACAGCATCACGATGCCCGCGATGCCGAGGAGAACTGCCAGCGTGCCGAGGCTCAGCGGGAAAATGCTGAAGATCGACAAGGCGGCGAAGACCGTGCCGAGGATCCGTGCCCAGTTCTTGCCTTTGCGCACGTTCAGGGCGACCAAAGCGTAGAGACCCGCGCTGATCAAGGCGAACACCAGGATGCTGCCGACGAGGACGCCCCGGATGTCCTCATACGGAATGTCGGCGCCGCTTGCGGCCATCTGCTGTTCGAACATGTTCCGCATCTCCGGGGAATCCAGGGTGCCGAGTGCCATCAACAGGGAGAGAATCCATACCACGCCGGACGCGACGATGAGCCAGAACGCCGTGTTGACGAGCTTGGGCATGCCGGCCGCGGCCTGCGGCTGCCCGGAGGGGTACTGGGCATAAGGGGACTGGCCGTAGGCGGGCTGTCCGAACTGCGGAGCCTGCTGCCCGGGCTGGTTGTACTGCGGTTGGTTGTACTGCGGCTGGTTGTACGGCGGCTGGTTCTGGCCGTACTGGGGAAGCTGCGGCGCGTTCTGGCCATACTGCGGTGCCTGCTGGCCGTACTGCGGCGCAGACGGCGCCTGGCCATACTGGGGTGCGGAGGGTGCGGTCTGCCCGTATTGCGGGGCCGACGGCGGCTGCTGGCCGGGCTGGGGTGTGTCTTGGCCGTAGCGGGGTGCCTGCTGGTCGCCCGGCTCGGGGGCGTCCGGGTTCGACGGCGGGACTGGCGGGATGCTCATGGGCGTTCCTTTGCGTGGCGGTCTGGTTCAGATACCGGAAACAGCTTCCTGCCCTGCCCCCAGCATGGTTAAGTCCACCGTACCGCGGGCCGGCGCCGGTGTGGATCATTCCGGAGACGTATTCTCACCGCGTGCCCGCGCGGGCTCCGCGGGGCCGCATCAGCGGGCAACTGGCGGCCGCCACGACGGCGTCCGGACGGACAGGCAGTTCAGATGCGGCCACGCAGTGAGGCGAACCACGCCTGCGAGTTGGGCAGCCACATCAGCACGGTCGCCACCAGGCTGACGACGAAACTCGGCCAGCTGCCGCCGCCCCGGCCGTCTGCTGCGCTGGTGTTGAGGATGGCCAGCAGCAGTGAGATGCCAGCCACGATCGTCAGGGCGAAACGGGCCCACTCGAGGCCCTCCTTCATCTTCATGGCCAGGATGACCTGTGCCGCAGCGAGGGTGAGTGCCAGAAGCACCAGCAGGAGCACCACGAAACCCAGACCTGGAACCACTGCCAAGAGTACGAAGGAGCCGAAGAGGCCGACGACGCCGCCGAGCAAGCCCAACAGTCCGCCGATGAGCCAGATCCAGTAGGCGACTTTCAGCTCTGTCGGCAGCCACGTGACCGTAAACATGCCGGAGAAGCCACCGCGGGGCATGGCGTCGTTGAAGCTCCCCGGCCGGTCCGTCGGCAACTCGAAGCGGAAGCCGCCGGACGGCTGGTTCGGCGCCTGATATTCGGGCGCGGTCTGGTAACCCTGCGGCGGCTGGGAGCCGTCCGGCAGGGTTCCCTCCCGCTCTGGCGGTGTGAACCGAGGGGGCTCGGAGCCTGCTGGCGGGACGTTGCCCGGCTGCGGGGGCCGGCCGCCCGGCTGCTGCGGCGGGGGTACCTCATTGGTGTTGCTCATGGGTCTCACTGTAGACCGCGAAGGTACTGGCATCTAGGGAATTTGAGCGTGTTGCCGAGCATGACGAAACGGCCCTGAAAGAGGCCCCCGCATACTGCGGAAACGGTAGTCCCGGAAGCCGCCGAAGCAGCCTGGGTTAACCGCGACACCCCGCCCCGTCACTAGGACGAAGCGGGGTGCCGGCGGCTGCAAGGCTCAGGGCTCGTCCGGTCTGGAAGGGCCGGCAGCCCGGTGGTGCAGACTAGGCTGCGGGGGCGATGAAGGCCAGTTCCAGGTTGATGGCAACCTTGTCGCTGACCAGCACGCCGCCGGCTTCGAGGACTGCGTTCCAGGTGAGGCCGAAGTCCTTGCGGCTGATCGTGGTCTCGGCGGACAGGCCGGCGCGGGTGTTGCCGAACGGGTCGACGGCAACGCCGTTGAACTCGGTCTCGAGGGCCACCGGGCGGGTAACACCCTTGATGGTGAGGTCACCCTGGAGTTCGTAGGCGTCACCCTTCGGGACGATGGTGTTGGAGACGAAGGAGATCTCGGGGAACTGCTCGACGTCGAAGAAGTCTTCGCCGCGGACGTGGCCGTCGCGGTTGACATCGCCGGAGTCGAAGCTCGCGGTCTTGATCGTGGCGTTCACCTTGGAGCCGGTGACGTCCTCGGCGAGGTCCAGCGTGGCTGCGGCGTCGGTGAACTGGCCGCGGACCTTGCTGATGCCGGCGTGGCGGACGGTGAAGCCGATTTCGCTGTGCGAGGGGTCGAGGGTCCAGGTGCCGGTGGTGACGTTGGCGGGAAGTGCCATGGTGGTTCTCCTTGAGTCGGGCGGGTCGTTAAGTGGTCTGATCGTCAGTTGAAGCATCATTTGTTGAAGTCTCAACTAACTGCTTCACCCAGTATAAACATGCATTTGCATCTTTTATTCCAACTCCGGGGAACTTTTCTCGAAACTCCCCAGTTCTACTTTGTGTAGAAGATTTCGTCATTGCCCCTGCCCTTTGAGAAACTGGTACACATGCCCCAAGCCACTGTTCATTTGCTCCGCCACGGCGAGGTCTTCAATCCCGACGGCGTCCTGTACGGAAGGCTGCCCGAGTTCCATCTCTCCGAGCTCGGCCAGGAGATGGCCCGGATGCTCGCGGAGCACTTCAGTGCCAGAGTCGCGGAGGGGGCCAACATCGTCCACCTCGTCGCCTCGCCGCTGACGCGAGCGCAGGAGACGGCACAGCCTATCTCCGAGGCGCTCAACCTTCAGATCACCACAGAGGCCCGGATCATCGAGGCCGCCAACTACTTCGAAGGGCTCCACGTCGACAAGGCCGAGATCCTCAAGCCGAAGCACTGGCCCATGCTGCGCAACCCGTTCCGGCCCTCCTGGGGCGAGCCGTACAAGGACCAGGCCGCCCGCGTCATCGCAGCGGTGCAGGACGCCCGGCTGCGCGCCGTCGAGCTCGGCGGCGAGGGCGCCGAGGCCATCCTCGTCAGCCACCAGTTGCCCATCTGGGCCACCCGGCTCAGCGCCGAGGGCAAGCCGCTGTGGCATGATCCGCGCAAACGCGAATGCACCCTCACCTCGGTCACCTCCCTGACGTTCGACGGCGCCGGGAACCTCGTGGGCGTCGGGTACAGCGAGCCTGCGGCCGCCCTTCTTCCCGGTGCGTCCAGCACCCCCGGAGCATGAGCATGAGCATGAGCATGAGCATGAGCGACCGGACCGGACCACTCTCTCGCCGCAATGTCCTGACGGCGGGCGGCGCGGCGCTCGCCGTCGTGCTGGGCCTCTCGGGCTGCGCGCAGGAGGATGCGCTGGCCCAACAGGCCAAGGCCGGCGACAACAAAAACTACGTGGCCGGGGACGGTTCCGTCACGGAGTTTGCCGCCGCCGACCGCAAGAATCCCATTGCCATCGAGGGCAGGCTGTTCGATGGCACTGCCGTCACAGCCGAGGCCTTCCAGGGCAAGGTCACTGTGCTGAATTTCTGGTTCGCCGCCTGCGCCCCGTGCCGGGTGGAAGCCCCGTTGCTGGAGGCGCTGCACCAGGAATTCAAGAGCGAGGGTGTGCAGTTCTACGGCGTGAACCTGCGCGACGAAAAGGCCGCTGCAGAAGCGTTTGACAAGACGTTTGGCATGACGTATCCGAGCTTCAATGACAAGGACGGCGGTGTGCTCCTGGCCGTTTCCGGTGTGGTCCCGCCCGGCGCCGTCCCCACCACGCTGGTGCTGGACAAGCAGGGCCGCGTGGCGTCCCGCGTGCTGGGTCAAATCCAGAAAAGCACCCTCAAGTCCCTCATCGCCGCCGCCGTGGCCGAGTAGCGGACCGGCCCTGTGAACAGCCCCTTCGCTGAAGCCATCCTGAGCGGATCGCTGCTGCTTGCCATCCCCGTGGCACTGCTCGCCGGCCTCGTCTCCTTCGTTTCGCCCTGCGTGCTGCCTCTGGTCCCCGGGTACCTCGGCTACGTAACGGGGCTGACCGGTGTTGACCTCCAGAATCAAAAGCGCGGCCGCATGCTCGCCGGCATAGGCCTCTTCGTGCTCGGATTCTCGGCGATTTTCGTCCTGCTTGGCGGGGCATTCGGGCAGCTCGGCGCACTGCTAACCGGCTCACAGAATGCCTGGATAACGCAGTTCCTGGGCGTCCTGGTGATCATCATGGGAGTGGTTTTCCTGGGCGGCTTCAGCTGGCTCCAGCGCGACGCCAAAATACGCGCCCGACCGCCGTCTGGATTGTGGGGGGCACCCCTGCTGGGAGTAACGTTTGGGCTGGGCTGGGCGCCGTGCATCGGACCTACATTCTCCGCTGTCCAGTTGCTCAGCCTATCCGGCGGATCATCGGCGGCGAAGGGGGCTTTCCTGGCGTTCGTGTATAGCCTCGGGCTGGGCGTGCCCTTCCTCCTGATAGCTCTTGCCGTGCGCCGCGGTGTGGGCGTCCTGTCCTTCTTCCGCAAGCACCGGCTGGCCATCCAGCGCATTGGCGGCGGCATCCTGATTGTGCTGGGCCTGCTGATGGCCAGCGGCGTATGGGGTGCGTGGGTCTCCGAGTTGCAGTACTGGTTCCGAACCGATGTGAAGTTGCCGATCTGATGAGTGAGCGCGTGAACGAAAAGAAGAAGTCCACGGCCTCCGGCGTTGGGCCCGGGGCCAAGTCCGGCGCCGCCGGGACGCCCGGGGCCAAGCCGGCCGGCCCGGTCACGGCCGCGAAGGCTGAAGCTGTCCTGCCGGCGCTCGGCCCGATGGGCATGCTCCGCTGGGCCTGGACCCAGCTGACGAGCATGCGCACCGCGCTTTTCCTGTTATTGCTGCTGGCCGTTGCTGCGGTTCCGGGGTCGCTGTTTCCGCAGCGCCCCGCTAATCCCGCTGTTGTCACCCGGTACATCTCGGACAACCCGGACTACGGACCCGCGCTGGACACCCTGCAGCTCTTTGATGTCTATTCCTCGGTGTGGTTCTCGGCCATCTACATCCTGTTGTTTATCTCCCTGATCGGCTGTGTTGTTCCCCGAGCCATCGCGCACTACAAAGCGATGCGCTCGCAGCCGCCGCGGACGCCCAAGCGGTTGTCCCGGCTGCCCGAGTACGGCACACTCGTGCTTCCGGCGGAAACCGGCATCCCGGCGTCGCGCGCCATCGCGGACGCGGCGGGCCTGCTGAAGAAACGCGGGTACCGGGTTGAGGTACGGGACGACGCCGCGCGGCCGTCGTTGGGCGCCGAGCGCGGCTTTCTTAAAGAAGTAGGCAACCTTGTTTTTCACACGGCCCTGATCGGGGTCCTGGTCTGTGTCGCCATCGGGGGAATGTTCGGTTTTCGGGGACAGAAAATCCTCATCGAAGGCGAAACCTTTGTGAACACCCTGATCGGCTACGACAATTTCGCGCCGGGGGTCAACTTCCAGAACACCCAGCTCGATCCCTTTACGGTCACGCTTGACAAATTCGACGTGCGCTTCGATCGTGAATCGACGAAGCAGTTCGGCCAGCCGATCGACTTCAGGGCCGCGCTGACCACGAGGGACGGACTTCAGGCACCGCCGCGGGAGCAGATCCTGAAAGTCAACGAACCGGTGTACTTCGGAGAGACCGGGATGTTTCTGGTGGGCAACGGCTACGCCCCCGTGATTACGGTGAAGGACGGAAACGGGGACACCGCATTCAGCGGGCCCGTCGTCTCCATTCCCACGGACGCCGTCTTCACCTCAACGATCGTGGCCAAAGTTCCCGATGCCGGACCGTCCCAGCTGGGTTTTGCCGGGTTCTTCCTCCCGTCGGCGGCGAAGAACGCCGACGGCGTGGCGTACAGCTTCGATCCAGACCCGCTCAACCCGCAGCTGAACCTGAACTCGTACTACGGCGACCTTGGGCTGGACGGAGGAAAACCGCAAAACGTGTACAACCTCGATGTGCAGAACCTGACCCAGCTCAACGGACGTGGCCTTCCTTCCGGGGGAATTGTCCTGAACGCCGGGGAGTCATACACCCTGCCGCAGGGCAAGGGGTCGATCAGTTTCGACGGACTCAAACGCTACATCGGCGTGGACATCCGGGCGGTTCCGGGCCAGACTGGCGTCCTGGCATTCTCACTTTTGGCAGTCGCCGGGCTCGTGACATCCCTCTACGTGAACCGCCGACGGGTCTGGGTCCGTACGGGCACGCACGACGACGGGCGGACCATGGTGGAATACGGGCTCCTGGCCCGCGGCGAGGACCACCGGCTGGCCGGCGAGGCCGCCACGATCCGTTCCCTGCTCGCCAGGGAATGGGGAGTGGACAGTGCCTCCGCTGACCCTGCGGCAACTTCCGACGTCGAAGGGGCCGCTTCCCAGCCAGCTCCCAGCGGGATTGCGGATAATGAACGGGCCGATACTACCGTTTACCGTACCGGTGGAATGCAGGCTTCCCCGGACGGCCCCGCAGCAGACTTAACCCAGTCAACGGCAGGCTCACGCGAGTCAACGAAGGATCAGTAATGCCCCCCCTCAACGAAACCATGGGCCAGTACAGCGAGTTGTTCATGCTCCTCGCAGCGGGCACCTACACGGTGGCTTTCATCGCGTTCGCGTGGGACCTTGCCAAGAGCAGCAAAACGCTCCGCGCGGTGGACCTCCAAGCGACGGGCGTCTCCGGAACACCTGCGGCGTCCGTCAAAGCTCCGGTAGCGGCCGGTGTCGGCGCTTCCTCACGTGGCGTTGACCGTGCCGAATGGGACGTCAGCGGGCCAGCCGGCCGCGCCGAGCGTCCGTCGTCGTCCGTTTCGCGCACCGGGGCCGGCAGTGGTGCTGGAGCCGGCCAGACCGCCGACGACGCCATGCGCTACTCGGCGGAGCGTCGCGTCCCTGCCCGCGTCGCCGTTGCCCTGACGGTGCTGGGCGCCGCGATCCACGCGGCCGGCGTCATCACCAGGGCGATCGGTTCCGGCCGGGTGCCGTGGGGCAACATGTATGAGTTCCTGACCACCGGTGCGTTCGTGGCCGTGGCCGTCTTCCTGCTGGTGCTGATCGGGCGCGACCTGCGCTTCCTGGGCACGTTCGTGGTGGGTCTGGCGATCATCATGCTTGTGGCTGCCTCGCAGTTGTACTGGACCCCGGTGGGGCACCTCGTGCCGGCCCTGCAGAGCTACTGGCTGATCATTCACGTCTCGATCGCCGTGCTGTCCTCCGCGTTGTTTACACTGACCTTCGCGATGTCGGCCCTGCAGTTGCTCCAGACCCACCGGCAGAAGACGATCGCCGCTGGAGGCGCCGACAAGCTGGGCTTCATGCGCCTGGTGCCGTCCGCGCTGAGCCTCGAGAACCTCTCCTACCGGATCAACGCCATCGGTTTCATTGGCTGGACCTTTACCTTGATATTCGGCGCTATCTGGGCAGAGAAGGCCTGGGGCCGCTTCTGGGGCTGGGACACCAAGGAAGTCTGGACGTTCGTGATCTGGGTGGTCTACGCCGGCTACCTGCACGCCCGCGCCACCCGCGGCTGGACCGGAACCCGCGCGGCCTGGCTCTCGATCGTGGGCTACCTCTGCGTGGTCTTCAACTTCACCATCGTGAACCAGTTCTTCAACGGGCTCCACTCCTACTCGGGGCTGTAACACCGCGGTCTCAAGCCTGCGCGATTCGCCGCGAATGGCCGCTAAGCCTCGCGCTTAGCGGCCATTTGAGTCAGATGGGTGGTTGAAAGGCTCGGGTAGCGGCCATTCGTGTCAGATGAGTGGCCGGGCGGGCCCACTCTCTTCATCGGTTCGCCACGAATGGCCGCCAGGCCCCGCGCCTCCTCGCCCATTCGCCACAAGTGGCCGCTATTCCACTCCGCTTGGCGGCCATTTGCGTCGGATGGGTGCGCATCTGGTCGGGGTTGGCGCTGCCTGGGGTCGCGGGTGGTCCGTATGGCGGGCGTTCCAGACTGACCCGGCGATCCGCTGCACTCCGTCGATTCCCCACGAACGGCCGTTAAGCCGCCTGGGGGGTATCCCATTCGCCACAAGTGGCCGCCACACAGCCCCGGTCAGCGGCCATTCGCGTCGGATGGGTGCGGGGCGGGGGCGGTACGCCTTGGACTCCGGCCCGGCTCGGGGGTCCAACCGCGCTCCGTCAGGGCCGCCCGCACTCGGGTGACGGCAGGCGGCTCCATTCCGGGGCCGAACGGGGTCAAATGCCACTGCGTCAATACGACAACGCGCCACCCGGCATTCCTGGCGTTCTCGTCCCGGAAGATATCGCTGCGACGCTGAGCCGGATGGGCGTGATGCCCGCCGTCATACTGGATTGCGACCTTTTCCTTCTCGTAGGACAGATCCGGGTCCTGGATCCAGCCGCCCGTCTCGTCGAAAATCGGGACGTTGATTCCGGGCTCCGGCAGACCGTGGCGGATCAGGAGAAGCCGCAGCTCGGTCTCCTTGGGCGAGTCGGTGTTTGCCCGCATCAGTGCCCGGGCGCGCATGGCACGCCGGTAGCCTGGCATGCCTTCTTTCCGGGCGAGGAACGCGTCCAGCTCTTCGATCGTGGTCAGTGGGTTCCTCCGCCGCAGCAGGAAGTCGCCGGCCATGACCAGATCATCGAGGCATAGGATGCCGGCCAAGTCGAACCACGTCCGCAACGGCGAGGTGCAGCGCACCAAGGCGCCGGCCACGATCTCGTCCGGTGCAAGGGGTTGCTCGTGGCCAACCACGTTTTTTCGTCGAACAGCCCGCCGGCCGGGCGGACTCGTCAAATGGACGACAGCCATGTTCTCCAAGGCCTGCGGAAGGGGGAACCCCCACAGCGCGGCCGCAGACAGATAGCTCACGACAGCACCGGTCACGACCGTGAAGGCACGCAAACGTTCCAACAAAGTCTCCTGGGCGGTAGCGGTCGCGCGCACTCCGTGGCAGGGGCTGACTAGATCCCGAGCCCGGCTCCGACGTCGGCTCAGCCCGGCGGCGCGGGCCTCGGCAACGGTGAAGGGCCGGTTCTGAAGACGCGGAGGAAGCTCGCTGGGCTGGCGCATACGAGCATTCTGCGCCCGTAAAGAGAGGGCCAAGCAGTTATCCACAGGACGGGCGGGATGTAGGGGAACAGTGGGACGTGTAAACGTCAGCCATGAAGACGTATGAGCAGTCGCCGTTCGCCAGAAATGGCCGTTATGAGGTCTGCAAAGCGGGCATTTGTGACGAATGGGCGAAGTCGCGACCAGGGTTGGGCGTCGCCGTGCCTGGAGGGCGAGGAGGGGGAACCCCGGGAGGGGCCGGAACGGCCGTAGGGGTGCGGGGAGGGGGCCGGAACTACGCTACGGGAACGGGAAGGCCGGTAAGGAGGGCCCAAACTACCGTCCGGGTGCTTGGGGAGCACCTGGCGCGTCGGAAGGGAGACGCCACGAAATGCCGTGAGGCGTGGGACCGGGGCTACTTGACCTCGTCGGTGCCCTGCGTGTCGCCGCTGCCGGAAGCTTCGCCGGAGTCGAGGTTGCCCGGCGTGCCCTTGGCGTCGTCGGCCTTGCGCTCCTTGGCGTCGAACTCGTCCTTGAGCTTCTTGAGCCGGTCGGCTTCGGCCTGCTTGCGGCGGCGGAGTTCGAGGTTGCGCAGGAACTCCGGGTCGTCGTCGGGCGCGATGGGGTGGCTGTAAGTGGGGCGTGCCGGGCTGGTGCCGCGCGGGCGGCCAATGAGGAACCACAGGATGGCACCGATCACCGGCAGGACGATCTGCACCACAATCCACGCCGGCTTCGAAATGCCCTTTGTCTGGCGAGGGTCAGTGCGGATCACGTCGACGAGTCCGTAGACAAACACGACGATGACGGCGACGACAATCACTACACGGAGCATGTAATCAGTCTAGCCTCCGGGGGAGTCTCCGGCTTCTCTCGATGCGCCTGTCTCGGAGGACCGCCAGGGGAGCGCCCCGTTGGGGGAAGTTGGCGGGGCCGGATGCAGGCCCGGTGGGCCGGTCCACCCCCGGGAGGCTAAACTTGGAGCGTGGCTATCCTGAAATACTCCCTGATCCGCTTGGCGCTCTTCGTGCCTTTGTTCGCGCTGTTCGTCTACCTCGAGCTCGGATGGTTGCTGGCCGTCCTCTGCGCCGGAATGATGGCGTTCGCGATCAGCTTCCTCTTCTTCCAGAAACAGCGCGACGCCGCCGCCGCATCGCTCCACCAGCGGTTCTCGGGCAAGGCCAAGCCGGTGCGCAGCGCCGGGGAAGTGGACGACGCCGACGCCGAAGACCGCTTGGTCGACGAGCACCCGGACATCACCGTGCACACGGACAGCCGCCCGAAGGACAGCTAGCTCCATACCGACCTGACAGGCAGGAGGGCGGGCAGCTCCCCGACGACGCCCGGCTCACCGACGCATCCTGCCCGGCTCACCGAGGGCAACCTGCTGTTGCGCCGACCCTAGAAGCCGTGGCTCAGCACCAGGCCCAGCGAGAACAGCACTGCGTAGCCGAGGTTGATCAGCCCCGTCTGCTTGAGCACCGGAATCAGGCTCTTACGGCGGCGGCCGGCGATCATCAGCCAGGACGGCATCAGGCTGGCCGGGATCAGCAGCAGCACAATCAGCATCCACGGCCGCGTCGGAGCCAATACGATCGGCAGCAGGATCGCGACGGCCAGCATCAGCACGTAGCTTTCCCGGGCATGTTTGTCGCCGAGCCGCACGGCCAGGGTCTTCTTCCCGGCCTTCCGGTCGGTGGGGATGTCGCGGACGTTGTTGGCCATGAGAAGCGCGCAAGCGATGAGGCCCGTGCCGATCGCGCCGATGATGGCGGCGAGGCTGATCTGGCCGGCCTGCGTGTAGGTCGTGCCGAGGGTGGCGACCAGGCCGAAGAACACAAAGACGAACAAATCGCCCAGGCCCATGTAGCCGTAGGGATTTTTTCCGCCCGTGTAGCCCCACGCCGCGAGGACACAGCCGATGCCCACCAGGATCAGCCACCACGTCTGCGAGAGGATGATCAGCGCCAGGCCGAACACCATCGCCAGCCCGAAAGCACCGAACGCGGCGTACTTGACCTGCTCGGGTTTCGCGGCGCCGGAGCCGACCAGCCGGAGCGGGCCCACCCGGTCCTCGTCGGTGCCGCGGATGCCGTCAGAGTAGTCGTTGGCGTAGTTCACGCCGATCTGCAGCAGCAGGGCCACCAGCGCGGCCAGTACGGCATGGAGCGGCAGGAAGGCGTCCATCTCGTACGCGGCCGCGGTGCCGATCAGGACAGGCGCGATCGCGGCCGGCAGGGTGCGCAGTCGGGCGCCTTGGATCCATTGAGCGGCTGTTGCCACGTTCAGTACCTCGTGTTGGTTTGGTGAAACCGGGGGTGCCCGGCTGTTCTATTTTCCCTGATGCAGCTCGGTGAGCCGAACCGTCATCGCCAGGCGGTCCGGTTTCCCGTTCGGCAGCATCAGCAGTTCGCCGGCGGCCAGGACGGTTTTCGGCGCCAGCGCGCCCAGCGCCGGCGCCCAGGCAGCGTCCGCGGTGAAGGCCCGGACGCTGTCCGGCGTGTTGTCGGCCAGCGCCACGTACGCGGCGAGGGCCTGGCCCCATTCGGCGGAGGGAACGCCCGCGACGAAGGCGGCCCGGACGCCGTCGAGCTTCTCCAGCTCCGCCTGCACATGCGCGGCGGAGACCTTCACGCCGCCGGTGATGACGACGTCGTCTGCCCGGCCCAGCACGGTCAGCTTCCCGTCGTCGTCCAGCTCGCCGAGGTCGTTGGTCCGGTACCAGCGGACGCCGTCGTCCTCCACGAACGCCTCCGCCGTGAGTTCGGGGGCATCCAGGTAGCCGGCGGCGACAGTGGCCCCGCCGAGCAGGATGCGGCCGTCCTCCGCCACCCGGACCAGCACGTCCTCGAGGGGAACGCCGTCGTAGACGCAGCCCCCGCACGTCTCGGCGGAGCCGTAGGTGGTCACCACCCGCACTCCGGCGTCGCGGGCCGCGGCCAGCAGTTCGGGCGCCGCCGGACCGCCGCCGAGCAATATCCCGTTGAAGCGCCGCAGCACAGCCAGCGTCCCGGCCGACGGCGAGTCCAGCAGCCGCTGCAGCTGCGTGGGCACCAGCGAGGTGAAACGGAGCTTGTCCGTGAGCTCCAAAGCCGCCTCCGTGAAGGCCTCCGGGGTGAATCCGCCGCTGAGATCCATCGCCCACGGCCGGGTGCCGGCGAACAGCGAACGCACCAAGACCTGCACGCCGGCCACATACTGCACGGGCAGGGCGAGCAGCCACTGGCCTTCGCCCCTGAGTGCGAAGGCGGTTGCCACGGAGGACGCCGCCAGCGCGTCCACGGTCAGCACGGTCGCCTTGGGCGTGCCGGTGGAGCCGGAGGTCCGCACCACGACCGCGGCGTCCTCATAGCCCGGCGTGTCCACGGCGGAGACCGCAACGTTCCCGTCGGGGCCGGTGGAAAGTTCGACGGCGGGGCCCTCGCCGTGGAGGGCGTCCGCCAGTGCCTTGAGCGCGGGCTCGATGTTCGGGTGCTGGGAGGTCAAGGGAGCTGCCTTCGGAGTAGGGCGGGCTTAGAAGTAGTACGGGAACCTGGACCAGTCCGGGTCGCGCTTCTCCAGGAAAGCGTCCTTGCCCTCCACCGCCTCGTCCGTCATGTACGCGAGCCGGGTGGCCTCGCCGGCGAAGACCTGCTCGCCCGCCAGGCCGTCGTCGGCCAGGTTGAACGCGAACTTGAGCATCCGGAGGGCCTGCGGGGACTGCCGGGCGATGTCGGCGGCGTATTCCAGCGCCACGTCCTCGAGCCGCTCGTGGTCCACGGCCTCGTTCACGGCGCCCATGCGGACCATGTCCTCGGCCGAGTACTCGCGGGCCAGGAAGAAGATCTCCCGGGCGGCCTTCTGGCCGATCTGGCGGGCCAGCAGCGCGGAGCCGTAGCCAGCGTCGAAACTGCCGACGGTGGCGTCGGTCTGCTTGAACTTGCCGTGCTCGCGGGAGGCGATGGTGAGGTCCGAGACGACGTGCAGGGAGTGCCCGCCGCCGGCTGCCCAGCCGTTGACGACGGCGATGACCACCTTGGGCATGGTGCGCATGAGCCGCTGGACCTCGAGGATGTGCAGCCGGCCGGCGCGGGCGGGGTCGATGGTCTCCTGCGTTTCACCCTCTGCATACCGGTACCCGTCGCGGCCGCGGATCCGCTGGTCACCGCCGGAACAGAACGAGTGGCCGCCGTCCTTGGCGGAGGGGCCGTTGCCGGTGAGCAGCACGGTTGCCACGTCCGGGGTCATCCGGGCGTGGTCCATGGCGTGGTAGAGCTCGTCCACCGTGCCCGGACGGAAGGCGTTGCGCACCTCGGGCCGGTTGAAGGCGATGCGGACCGTGGGCAGGTCCCGCAGCACGGTGCCGTCCGCGGAACGCTCCACCTGCCGGTGGTACGTCATGTCCTGGAAGTCGTCGAAGCCGGACACTGTGCGCCAGCGGGTGGGGTCAAAGACGTCGGATACCTTGGCGGGGATTTCGTTGCTCACAGTCCGAGTCTAGTAATCGGCTCAGCTGATGCAGAACTCGTTGCCTTCCGGGTCCGCCATGGTGTGCCAGGAATGCGGGCCCTGGCTGGCCGTCCAGAGGAAAGTGGCGCCGCGCGCTTCGAGGGCGGCGCGTGCCTGGTCCTTGTCCGCGCCTGCGAGGTTCACGTCCCAGTGGATCCGGTTCTTGATGGTCTTTTCCTCCGGGACGCTCTGGAAGAGGATCCGCCGCGCGGGCGGCCTGGCGTCGAGTTCTTCGGGCGGGCGGATGGCGGCCCCGGCACCCCACACGAGCTTGCCCCGGTGCAGCTTCGTTTCCGCCTCGGTGGCGAATCCCTGCGCGATCATCGAGCGGATGAAGGTCTCGTCCTGCGGCTCCACGGCCCACTCGAGTGTTTCGGCCCACCAGTCGGCGAGCTCATGCGGGTTCCGGCAGTCGACGGCGATCTGGATGTTCAGTGTCATGGAAAGAACCTACGACGTCGGCGCGGGAGGCGGTAGGGGTTGCGGCCCCGCCCGCCGCGCGAGTTGGCAGTTCGCGGCAATGTCCGCGCCCGGGACTGCCGTGAACTGCACACTCGGCGGCGGCGTATTCGACGCCAGGCTCAGGACTGGACATTCTGGAGCTGTTCCATCAGCTCCGGCGGGATGGCGTAGATGAAGACGACCGCCAAAAGGTTCTTCGAGGCGTGGACGAAGTACGCGAACATCACGTTCTTGCCGGTCCAGACATACACGAACACCAGGACGGCGCCCATCGCGAGGTAGGGCATCAGCGCGGGGAAGGTCAGGTCCCCCTGGCCGGCGAAGTGCAGAGCCGCGAACAACACCACGGACAAGCCGCAACACACCCACAGGTTGACCCGTCGGCTGAGCTTGCCGATCAGCAGGTGCCGAAAGATGTACTCCTCCACAAAAGGACCCACGATCACCAGCAGCGGCACCATCAGCCAGGCCGGCACTTGCTGCATGAGTGCCTGCAGGCCGGCCTGGTTGGCGGACGTCTGCGGCGGACCGGTAAGCGAGACGAAGACCGCGGTGAGGATCATCATGGCCACCACCGCGAGGGGGACCATCAGCACGGTGAACCAGGGCCTCGTGGCGAGGACCCTGAGGTCCCGGGCGGCGACCTGCCGGACGGCGGTCAGGGCAAGAATCCCGATGCTGCCATAGAAGATCAGGTTGACGGAGTAGGACGCCACGGCCGGGTTCGGCGACAACTGGAGCATCAGCGGGACCAGCAGACCGCCGGCCACGGCGAAGAAGGCGGCCACAGCCGCGTACAGCCCGGCCGTGATGAAGTCGAGCCGCGTGAACCGGTATAGTTCCGGCCGCGGTGCGGGTGGAGTGCGGAGAGCGGTGCCCATGCCCCCAGCCTAGCGCCGCAGAGGGACGGCAGGGTCAAGTACAAGTTCGGTATTCCCAGGCCGTGCGCCAAAGTCGTCCGCCGGACCCGTGGCCTCCGCACTGCCGGAGCCGCCGTCGCCACCGTTTTTCTCTGCCTGTCTTTGGCCGCGTGCGGCGGTGCTGCCCCCGGGGCAGGGCGCCGGGGGCGGGAAGCCCGTTGTGCAGACCATCTTCACCGTGCTGGCCGACGTGGCGCAGGACGTGGGCCGGGGACTGCAGACCGAATCCATCACCAAGGCCGGCGCGGAAATCCATGGCTACAAGCCGACTCCGGGGGACATCCGCAAGGCGTCCAAGGCGGACCTGATCCAGGACAACGGCCTGAACCTTGAGGCGTGGTTTGGCCAGTTCGTTGGAGGCCTGCAACCGTTCCCGAGGCGTAGCGGGCCCTGGTGACGTGCGAGGGCGCCTTCTCTTACCTGGCGCGCGACGCCGGCCTCCGCGAGGTCTACATCTGGGCCGTCAACGCCGAACAGCAGGCCACCCCGCAGCAGCTCACCAAGGCCATCGAATTCGTGAAAGCCAACCAGGTCCCCGCCGTCTTCTGCGAGTCCACGGTGTCGGATGCCCCGATGCGCCAGGTGGTGGGGGCCACGGGATCGACCTTTGGCCCATGGTGGTTCCTGACCCAGGCTGCCGCCTTCGCCGTCGTCTATTTGTTCAGTCCCAGGCAGGGCCTGATCGGGACCCGGCTGGCGAAGGCCCGGCGCAAAAAAGCGGTTGCACTCGCGGCCTCATGTTGCCCGGGTCACGCCGGGGCCCCAAATGCTAGTACGATAGATGAGCCGCGCGAGCTTCGACACTTGTGAGGTTCGGTACATGCCTGGGCCCCTGCAAAGGGTCCAGGCCCGAATTTTGTGTACTTGAATCCACGGTCCTGTCCCGGCCATACCTCGACCTACAAGGAAACAGCTGTGCCATCAATGACCCCCACAGAACTTAAGAGCGCGACGGCGCAATCCGCCGTCGTCGACTCGACTCTCAGCGCCGAGGGCTACAAAAAGTCCCTGAGCGGCCGTCAGGTCACCATGATCGCGATGGGCGGCGCCATCGGCGTCGGTCTCTTCATGGGTGCCGGCGGACGCCTGGCCTCCACCGGTCCCGCGCTGATCTTCTCCTACGCCATTGCCGGCGTCATCGCTTACCTGCTGATGCGCGCCCTGGGCGAACTGATCATGTACCGCCAGACGTCGGGCTCCTTCGTCAGCTATGCCGGCGAAATGTTCGGCAAGAAGGGTGCGTATGTGTCCGGCTGGATGTACTTCATCAACTGGGCCATGACCGGCATCGCCGAGCTCATCGCGATCGGACTGTACTTCCAGTTCTTCTTCCCCAACGTGCCGGTCGAACTGACCGCCATCGCAGCGCTGCTGCTGCTCGTGGGTGTCAACCTCATGAGCGTCAAGGCGTTCGGTGAATTCGAATTCTGGGCGTCCGTTCTCAAGGTCGGCGCCATCGTCATCTTCCTGGCCGTGGGCACCTTCATGGTGGTCACCAACGCCCAGGTGGGCGACGGCAACGCCTCGGTCAACAACCTCTTCGCTGCCGAAGGCGGGATGTTTCCCAAGGGCGCCCTGGTGATGATCCTGGTCCTGAACGCCGTGATCTTTGCCTACAACGGGATTGAGCTCGTCGGCATCACCGCCGGCGAAATGCAGGACCCGGCCAAGGAAGTGCCCAAGGCCATCCGCGCCGTCGTCTTCCGCATCGTGGTGTTCTACGTCGGTTCCGTGACCCTCCTGGCCATGCTGCTGCCCTCGGACCAGTACGTGGCCGGCACCTCGCCGTTCGTCACCGTGTTCGGCCAGATGGGTCTCGGCTGGATGGGCGACGTCATGAACATGATCGTCATCACCGCCGCGCTGTCCTCCTGCAACTCGGGCCTGTACTCGATTGGCCGGGTCTTCCGCACCATGGCCAACAATGGACATGCTCCGGTGTGGTTGACCAGAATGTCCAAGAGCCACGTGCCGTACGCGGCAATCCTGGCCATCGGCGGCGTCTACCTCGTCGGCATCCTGCTGAACATCTGGCTCGGCGGCTCGCACGCCTTCGACCTGGCACTGAACTCCGCGTCGATCGGCGTCATCTTCACCTGGGGCGCCATCTTCGCCAGCCAGATCGCGCTGCGCAAGACCAAGGGCAAGGTTTCGTCCCTGCCCGCACCCGGCGGAGTCTGGACCAGCTGGGCCGGCCTGGGCAAGCAGCACTCGAAGGCGAAACAAGCGCTCGAAAAGGGCGACCCCGAACCGATGCAGGTGTTCTATAACACGCGCCTCGCGTTATGTTGGGATAACGCCCAAGAGCGAACCCGGGCGTCCGATCTAAAGGATCGGTCAGAACAGTATCTGCTACGCTCTGTGCCGAACCACGTCCTAATATTGACCGCGGCCATTGACGTGCAGAGCGACCGCCTGGAGCTTCAAATTCAAGGGTGGGGCGAGGGTTTAGAAAGCTGGGTGCTGGACTATCAAGCCATCCAAGGCGATCCGTCGGATATCCATACTTGGAACCTGGCCGACGAAGTGTTGCGCACTCCGCTCCGCCGGTCCAACGGTCGAGACATGTTTATCGATGCAACGGCCGTGGATTCGGGCGGGCATCATACGCAGGAGGTGTACGACTATACCCGCCTGCGCAAATACAGAAAAGTGTTTGCGGTTAAAGGTGCGAGCAAGTCCGGGCGGCCCGTTATCCCGAACCAGCCGACCAAAGCGGATGTGAATATTCGCGGGAAATATGAGAAGCGCGGCGTGGAGCTATGGATGGTCGGAACAGATACGGCGAAGGACTGGATATTCAACCGGTTTAAATTGTCGTCTGGCCCCGGCGCTATGCACTTTAGCCGTGACCTCCCAGCGGATTACTTCGACCAGATCACGTCCGAGCGGAAGCTGGTTAAATATGTTAAGGGCCATAAACGCGTCGAATATGTCAAAGGCAAGAGCGACCGCAATGAGGCGCTCGATTTGACCGTTTACAATCTGGCTGCTGCGCATAGGCTTGGCCTGCATAAAT
>CALMVY010000303.1 GCA_937873245.1 uncultured Arthrobacter sp.
TCCCGTCGCTCAACTACCTGCTCACCTCGCACGTGTGGCGCCAGGACCACAACGGCTTCTCGCACCAGGACCCCGGCTTCATCGACCACGTCATCAACAAGAAGGCCGAGGTCATCCGGGTGTACCTGCCCCCGGACGCGAACACCCTGCTCTCCGTCATGGAGCATTGCCTCGACTCGCGGGACTACGTCAACATCGTGGTCAGCGGCAAGCAGCCCTCACCGACCTGGCTGGGGCCGGCCGAGGCCGCGCACCACTGCCAGCGCGGCCTGGGCATCTGGGAGTTCGCCGGGTCCGAGGTCCCCGGCGAGGAGCCCGACGTCGTGCTGGCCTGTGCCGGCGACGTGCCCACGGTGGAGACGGTCGCCGCCGCGGAACTCCTGAAGGCCGGTGCTCCCGGGCTGAAGATCCGGGTGGTCAACGTGGTGGATCTGATGCGGCTCCAGGACGCCAGCGAGCACCCGCACGGCCTGACCTCACGGGACTTCGACGGCATCTTCACCGCGGACAAACCCATCATCTTCGCCTATCACGGCTATCCGTCACTGATCCACCGGCTGGCGTACCGGCGGACGAACCAGGACGGGCTGCATGTCCGCGGCTACAAGGAGGAAGGCACCACCACGACGGCGTTCGACATGGCCATGCTCAACGGAATCGACCGCTTCCAGCTCGCCATCGACGCGATCGACCGGGTGCCGGGCCTGGCGGAGAAGCATTCCCTGCTGCGCCAAGCGCTGCAGGACAGCCGCATCCGGGCGCACAACCAGACCCGGGACCACGGGGAGGACTCGCAGGAAATCAGCGGCTGGACCCTCGGCCTGGAACAACCCCGGTAGCCGGGTCGCCTCACCGCTGCGGGGTGCCGCTGAGCCCGCTGAGCCCGCCGGCTGGAAGGTGGATCCAGCCCTCGGTCCGGGCGGCCCGGGCATGGGTGGCATCCGGGCGGATTGTCGCGCCAAGGGCCACTGCCCTCGCGGTGAGGGAGGCGATGAGCGCGTCGAACATGTCGTCGGAGCCGGCCAGCCGGTCCTCGTGCCCGGCCAGGTCCAGCCAGGGTGCCGCCTGCTTGAGCCCGGCCAGGAGCTCGCCCAGCCGCTGGGCTTCCGCGCCGCCGCGGCCCTTGTAGCCGCGGGCCAACAGGCCCCACGATTTCAGCGACGCCGCCGGGTAGACCTCGGCCAGCCTGCCGCTGCCGTCCCTGGCCTGCGGTCCGTAGTCCACGGCGATCTTGGCCTGGATGACGGCGCAGCGCATCGCGGGATGGGCCAGCCGATCGGCGGCGACGCTGAGCGGGATCAGCCCGGTCCGGGCGGTGACGAACCGGTCGGTGTCCCGGTAAGCCAGCAGCCGGCGGCCTTCGATTCCGTCATGGTCCAGCACGGGGTGCGGCTCGAACGCCAGATGCCCGGCCAAGAAGGGCAGGAAAGCATCCGGCCAGCCCACGGGGCAGTCGATTCCGGTCATGTCGCTGGAGCCGAAGAGCCGCACAATCTCCTCGTCCCCGACGTCGAGGGCCAGGTGCGCGAGACGGGCGCCGCCGTCGCTCCATTCGAGGACCGCGGCCGCAGTCTTCCGGGTGGCCGCGGCGAGGTCGACGCCGAGTGTTCTCACCGCGGTCCGCACCCGAAAGCGACCGGAACCATACCAGTCATCCGGCTCAGACCGCGTGGTACCGCAGGGCGCCGGGAAGCCCGCCGCGGCTGTCCAGGCCGTCCCCGGCGGCAAAACGGGCCCAGACGGCGCGGAGGGCCCGGCCCTGGGCGTTGATGTCTTCCCACGACGCCCCCGCGAGCAGCCCCGCCCCGGCCCAGGTCTGCCTGTTTCCGAACAGCAGCGGCAGGTCGACGGTGTGCGCGGCGCCGTAGATGTTTCCCGGCGCCGCCCAGCTGAGCACGTAGCTGTAGGCCGTGCCGCCCGCCTGCGCGTGCCGGCGGGCGAACTTCCGGGCGGACCTGCCGTAGACCGCCTCTGTCACGGCCCAGTTGATGGCTTTGACGACGGCGGCCCCGAGCACGGGGACCGTGGCCAAACGGCTGACCGTCGGGTTGCGCGGCAGGAAGAGCCGGGCTTCGTCGGAGGTGTGGCCGATCAGGACCTCGATTCCGGGGGCCGTGGCGTTCCACGCGTCCTCAATGCCGGATTCCGGCGGCAGGGGGACGTGCCCGTACTGGGTGCCGAACGGCATGGCCGCGATCAGCCCGAACTTCCTGGCCACCTGCGACACGCGCCCTTCGATCTCCACGACGTCCATCGCCGGGGTGTCTTCCGTGACGGCTTCGGCAGCGATACCCATGGCGGTGCTCATCTTTTCCCGGCCCCGGGCAATGCCCAGGGGCGCGCTCTGGATAATGGCGCGCTGGAAGAGGGCGGGGGCCTCCGGCGTCGCCATGAGGTGGGCGACGGCGTCGCCGCCGGCGGACTGCCCGAAGGCCGTGACCCGCCCCGGGTCGCCGCCGAAGGCGCCAATATTGCGCTGAACCCAGCGGAACGCCTCGAGCTGGTCCAGCAGGCCGAGGTTCGCGGGCCGGCCCGTGCCGGTTGCGAGGTAGCCGAACAGGCCCAGACGGTACGTCACGGACACAACGATGACCCGGTTTTCCGTAACAAGGGCCGTGGGATCGAAGATGGCCAGGTCGCCGGAGCCGGACGTGTAGGAGCCGCCGTGGAGCCACACCATCACCGGGACCCGTTCGTCCCCGGCGAGGTCGGCCGGCACGGTGATCGAGAGCCGCTGGCAGTCCTCACTGCCGGGAAGCTCCCCGTAGCGGGTGCCGAGGATGTCATCCAGGAACGGCACCGGACCCTGCGGGCACGCGGGGGAAAGGGTCGTTGCCGGCAGGACTTCGGTCCAGTCCGGTGCACTCACCGGCGGCTGGAACCGTCCTGCAGTGGCGTAAGGGATCCCCGTGGCGCGGACCACGTCTCCGTCCCGCCATCCGGTGACCGGACCGCAGGGAGGGCTAAAGGAAGGCTCGGCGTTCATGAACCAACGATTTCACACATTCCTGACAACAACGCGGGGTCACTTCCCGCCCATATCCGTCGGCCGGATGGGCGGCAAGTGACCCCGCGTCGGAGTTCAGGAACGTTAGTGCGGGTGGGGAACGTACCGCTTGATGGATCCCTCAAGCTCGGCCTCGGCGGCGGCGCGGTCGCCCCAGCCCTCGGCCTTGACCCACTTGCCCGGCTCCAGGTCCTTGTAACGGGTGAAGAAGTGCTCGATTTCCTTGATCAGGAACTCGCTGACGTCGCTGATCTCGTTGATGTGATCGAAGCGGGCGTCGGCCGGCACGCACAGCACCTTGGCGTCGCCGCCGCCGTCGTCGGTCATGTTGAACACGCCGATGGGGCGGGACTCAACGATGACGCCGGGGTGCAGGTCGAAGTCCTGCAGCAGCACCAGGGCGTCCAGCGGGTCGCCGTCCTCACCCAGGGTGTTTTCGAAGAAACCGTAGTGCGTGGGGTACTGCATGGAGGTGAACAGGACGCGGTCCAGGCGGACGCGGCCCGTTTCGTGGTCGACTTCGTACTTGACGCGTGATCCCTTGGGGATCTCGATGGTCACGTCATGCTTCATGGACTGCTCCTTGACGAATTCAGGGGGTTCGCGGCACCCGTGAGATCCACAAAAAGCAGTGCCGGTGCCGCCGACTACTATTGAGGATATAGCGAGAGGCCCTGGTTTCAGGAACTAGTGGGGACATTTCAGGACTAAAGGACCAGCAGCAGCATGAAACGCAGAACCATCCGCGCAGGCATGGCCCCGTCCTCCGGGCCGTTGCGGCGGAGCCTGCCGCTGCTGCTCCAGACGCTGCTGGTCGTGGCCCTCGCCCTCCCGGCAGGTTTCGCCGTCGCACCGGCGTTCCTCGGCCCCCACATGCCCGCAAACGCGGCACAGTCCGCCCCGGCCTGGCACCAGGTCCCCGGCGCACTGGCCAGCGGCGGCGCGGACGGCAGCACATCGGACGGGATCGAACCGCTCACGGCCGCGGCCCCCGTCCCGGAGCCCGGCTCCCTCGCGGCGCAGCTCAACGAAACCCTGAAGGTCGACGGCGCCGGAAGCTTCACCGGAGTGGTGCAGGACGCCCTCACCGGGGAGGTCCTCTTCGACCGTTCCGGCGACGCGGTCCGCGTTCCCGCCTCCAACATGAAGCTCCTCACCGCCGCCGCTGCCCTGCGCATACTCGGCCCGGAACGCCGCTTCAGCACCAGGGCCGTGGCGGGCGCCGCTCCCGGGTCTGTGGTGCTGACCGGCGGCGGGGACGTGCTCCTGGGCGCGGGCGAATCAGTTCCGGGCACGGTGATGGGCCGTGCGGGGCTCGCCAGCCTGGCGCAGGCGACGGTCCGGGCGTTGCAGGACGACGGCGTCTCCGTCCCCCTGACCGTGCTGCTGGACGACTCGCTCTTCACCGGCCCCGCGCTGAACCCGGCCTGGAGCCCGGAGGACGTTGCCGCCGGTGAGGTGGCCCCGCTGTTCCCCCTGGCCCTGAACTCGGCCCGCTTCGACCCGGCCAAGACCACCGGCCCGCGCCCGCAGGACGCCGCGATGAGCGCCGCCGAGTCGTTCTCCGCCCAGCTCGCGGCCGCTGCCGCCGGGGCCGGGCTGACGGTGGCGCCCGGCGTCGTGCGGGTTCCCGCCGGAAAGGAACCCGAC